>CAMDPX010000200.1 GCA_945905295.1 Planctomyces sp. SH-PL62
CGCCGGTAAGTTCGACACGGAACCGGGGGCTGACGCCGCCCCGCTCGCCAAATTGAAAAGGACGACGAATGCCGACTGGCTCGCGACGACAATTCGGTCATTGGTGGCTGACCATTCTCATCTCGTTGCTGTTGTTCTCGGCTGCCGTGTGCGATGCGCAGACTTCCAAGACTCCAGCGGCTGACGAACCTCCCATCGAATCCTGGCAAGTCATTCACATCGACAATCAGCGCGCCGGTTATCAGTACGGTCGCGAGCGTGTCGAACTGCGCGACAAGCGGAAGGTCATCGTCAGCGAAAGCGATTTGTTTTTCTCGCTCAATCGGTTCGGCCAGAAGTTGCGCATCTCGACCGCGCTGCGGACCGAAGAGACTGAGTCGGGCGACTTGCTCCGTTTCTCGTTCGAGATGAAGAACCCGCCGAGCCAAAACACGACGACCGTTGGAGTCATCAACGGGGCAGAGCTCGAGCTGACTTCGACCGTGGCTGGCCGCACCGACAAGCGCCGCGTCGCCTGGGAAACGGATGCCAAGTCTCCCGCGTACCCCGATCGCCGGCTGCGCGCGAAGCCGCTCAAGGCGGGTGAGTCGCAGTCGTTCAAGGTCTATGTGCCGGAGTTCAACAAGTTCTCGCAACAGCATTTCGCCGCGGAGAGCCAGCGGTCAATCAAGTTGCTCGACGGCAAAGAGGTGTCGCTGTTGCGGGTCCAAGTCAGCTTCTCGGCGATCCCCGAGAACAAGTCGAAGCAGTTCATGGACGCCGGCTGGCGGACGATGATGATGGAAACCGAAATGGCGGGCTTGGTGTTTCGCGCCTACGACGTCCCACGCGATGTCGCATTGCAGACGATCGCCGGTCCGGAACTCGATCTGGCCATCAACACGTTGGTGCGGGTCGCTCCACCAATCGTCGACGCACATCGCAAGAAGCGCATCGTCTATCGCGTCTCGATGAAGGAGGAATCTCCCGAACGTTTCTTCGTCGTGGGGGAGACGCAACAGATCAAACGTCTGACCGACAAGGACAAGACCGACCCCGCCATCGAACTAACGGTGACTGTGAAACCCATCCCACCAATCAATTCGCGGCCAGTTCGGATCGACGACAAGTATCTGATGCCGACACGCTTCTTGCAGACGCGCGACCAAGCAGTTGTCGAACACGCCGAACGCGCCGCCGGCGGCGAGACCGATCCCAGCCGCATCGCCGCGCGGCTCGAAAAATATGTGCATGAGAAGATTACGAAGAAGAACTTCTCGACCGCGATGGCGTCCGCCTCCGAGGTCGCGCAGAGTCTGGAAGGGGATTGCACCGAACACGCCGTCCTGCTGGCCGCTCTGCTGCGAGTCAAAAAGATTCCGGCCCGCGTTGCCGCAGGGCTGGTCTACGTCGAGTCGTTGCAATCCTTCGGCGGGCACATGTGGACCGAAGCATATCTCGCCGGCGAATGGATTCCGCTCGACGGCACGCTCGGCAAAGGGGGCATCGGCCCTGCGCATCTCAAGATGGCGGACTCCGCGATGGATGAAGACGCCCCGCTTCCGGTCAGCACGTTTCTGCCGGCCTATCAAGCGCTCGGCAAGTTGAAGATCGAAGTGCTGAAGGTGGAGTAATACGGGTTCCAATGGAAAACGTCGCGTCGACGGCAACCAGAAGCCCGGCTTCTTCACGCGAGATCAATTCGTGCGATCCGTGTAATTGCGCTGATCGCCCCAGTTGTCACGTCCGAAACGCGGTCCGCGAGCGCCGTCGCTTTCCAATCTCGCGAGCGAACCCCGGCTGGTTGGCCAACCCTTCGGAATGAACGTGATGGATGACCGCAGCGATTTCGGCGATGGTTCGGCCAACGCCCGAGCCGATAGCGAATAAGCCATTGGTAGAATCACACGAATTGCCGCCAGCACCACCAGGCCGCGCCATGGGCTCCTGATGAACGCGACCGCCAAACTTTGGCTGCGGCGACGAATTGCCAACTGCAACCTCGAACTCGTCCACACAACGATCAGCCCAAGCAAACTCGCGATCGCAGGCAGGATTGGCAGAATCGTAACCGTGGGTTTGGTTGTCGATTTTGATTGTCAGTCGTCAACTCGATATTTAGGATCAATCGCGTGGTCTCGTGAAGAAGCCCGGCTTCTGGTGCAAAAAGTTGCTCGATTCTTAGGGGTCTTAAAATGGCGACGACAGCAAATCGCGAGAAGTCTGAATTCCAGCGCGGCTTTACATTGATTGAAGTGCTGGTGGTGATTGCGATCATCGGCACATTGCTGGCGTTGATTTTGCCCGCGGTCCAGGCCGTGCGAGAAGCTGCCCGTCGCACGCAGTGCCGTAACAATCTGAAGCAGTTCGGACTGGCGTTGCATCAGTACCACGAGAGCCATGCGACCATGCCGCCGGGTTATTTGTTCGCCGGTCCCATGCCCGTCATTGCTGCTTCACCCATTGTTTGGCCAAGCTCTCCGAGCAGTTACATGTTTGACGGCTGGCCCCCTCCTCCGCCTGTTCCGCCTCCCCAAGATCCGGGTTGGAATTGGATCACCATGCTGTTGCCGCATCTCGGCCAAACCAGCTTATACCGTCAAATCGATCTGAATTTGCCGGTGCGTTCCCCCGTGAACGCGGACAAGGTGACTCAATCACTTTCCCTCGCGACTTGTCCGTCGGATAGCGGTTTCGGGGTTTTTACAGTGCTTCGAATGGACGGTTCCCCGCTGACCGATGCCAGCACAACCAGCTACGCCGCCGTTTTTGGAAAATATGGTCTGATCAATATCAATCCAGATACTGGCGATGGAACCTTTCAACGGAATAGCCGAGTTCGATCGCAAGATATCCGTGACGGTCTGTCGCAAACCATCACCGTCGGTGAACGAGCCGCATTATTCACCAAGGCTCCCTGGGCCGGTGTCATGACCACCGGAACGGTGCGAACCACGCCCGGTGCTCCCGTCTTTACGTCGACGATCGAAGAGTCTCCCTGCATGACCTTGGCCCGCATCGGATCGCGCTCGCTCAATCACCGCTTCAGCGAACCGTACGACTTCTTTTCGGCTCACGACGGCCAGGTGTTTTTTCTGTTTGCGGATGGCTCGGTGCGCGGGATTGGTTCGGGAGTCGATCTGAAAATTTTGCATTCACTCGCCACTCGCTCTGGAGGCGAAAGTGTCACAACGGACTTTTGACGAACGCGCAGAAACTTTGGTCCCCGATCCCGCTCTGGTTTCGCGTTCGCTGTGGGTTTGGGGACTGCTCGCCGGCACGATCGCCTGGAGCAGTGGCTGCGATTCATCGCCGCGTGCGCCGCTGTTGCGCAATTCCCCGGTCTATCACAGCGAGAGCGAGGGATTCCGCTTCCGCGTGCCAGAAGGCTGGAGCCAGTCCGCGAACTCCGTGCTGCCTGCCGGCGATTTGCCGGGGGACATCTTCTTGACGCGCTATCAGGTCAAGACCACGGAAGGTGGCGCTTCCATGCAAATCATTTGCCGCAACGATCTGGCCGCCGAGCAACTCGAAGAGCATTGGAGCGGTCCGGCGTTCGGCGTGAAGACCTGGAAAGTGGCGGAGTCTCTTCAGAATGTGAAAGCCGGTCCCGTCCCAGGCGAACGGATCGTTTACAGCGGTTTGCTGGGAGGCAAGACCATCATGAAACACGTCACTTGCCTGCATAAGAACAAGCGACTGTATTCCTTCGTCGGGCTGTATTGGCAGAACGACCCGTTCGCTCGCGAACAGGTGGAACGCGCACTCGACAGCTTGATCTGGTAACGCGGCAGAGTGGCACTCCTCACCGTTGCCGTCAGCCCGCTCGGGCAAATCGGCCGGAACGCGCTAGTGCCGCAGATCGCAATTGGCCGGTCAGGAAGAGCAACAATCCCCTCGGATGGCATGGCAATACCTCGGATAAAGCAAGATCCCTCGCCTTCCATCCGTGGGGTTCTTCGGCCAAAGAAGCACTTTCTCAACCGCGGCGGCGGCTCCGGTGGTCGATGAATTCTGAGTTGTGGCACTAGCGTCCGGTTTCTCGAGCCAGAACCGGACGCTAGCGCGTTCCGGCTGATGGGCTGCCGGTTTCGCAGCGAGAAGCGTCACTTCTTGTCGGTCTTGTCCTGTGGTCCCGTCTTGTCGGCCGGTTTGGTTTCCTTCGGCAAGAGTTCCGGAGCCACGATTTTCAGAGCCTTCTCGGCGGCCTCGCGAACGAGCGCTTCGGGATCTTTGAGCAACAACAGCATGTCCTCCGCGGCCGGGCGCGCCTCGGCACCGATGTAGCCCAACGATCGAACCGAATCGCGGCGAACTTTCACATAGTGATCGGTCAGCGCTTTCCTCAGCGCGGGAACACCCAGTTCGGCGGCAACGGGGCCGATATCACCAATGGCTTCCGCGGCATGCTCGCGAAGCGTGTCCGCTGGATCATCCAATTCGTCGATCAGGTCAGGCACCGTTGAGACTGCGCTCGGACCGATCTTGCCGATCGTGCGCGCCGCATTCCACCGCGCTTCCGTCGGCAACTTCTTGTCGTGCATGGCCGCGACAAGTTCCGGCAATGCAGGTGCGGCAGCCTCTCGGTATTCGCTTAACGCTCGCGCGGTCACCACGCTGTGTTCTCCACGGAGCAACTCTTTCAGCTTCGGCACGACGTCCTCTGCCGGAACTCCCGCTTTCGGAACCGCCGCTATTGCTACGGATTGGACGTGTGGGTCTGGATCATCCAACGCGCGTAGCACGGTGCTCTGTGCCGCCGTGGGGAGCGGAGACGCCTTGGCCAACAGTGCGAGCGCGGTCCAACGCAGTTCGGACTTCGCTTCGCCGGGATACTTCAGATAAATTTCCGACAAAACCGGAACCGCATCGGCTCCCTGTTTTTCCAAAATCGAAAACGCCGCGGCGCTCTCGCCAGGACCGGCTTGAAGCTGTTTGGCCCAATACCGCGACGGCCGGTTGGCCAGAAAAGAATCGCCAGCGATCCAGCCTGAGACCGTTTGGGTTGGTTCCAGCAGAACCGCCGCAACTAGAATGAACGCTAGGGAAGTACCAACCACTACGATCGCTCGCCGTTTCATGAGTCACATTCCTTTTCAGTGAGATCTCTAACTAAGACAAGTCTAGCAAAAACCTTGTTGGCGAAACGTGGTCCGCAGTGCGTGTTAATCAAGGCCCCATCGTTAAGGTCGTTTGGGATGGTTCCTGGCTCATGGAATTTGAGCGTGTGAAAGTCGAAATGGACTTCGAGCCACGATCCAGGCGACAAGAATAGCATGGAAATTCGCCCGTCATTCGCGAACGAGCCGAAGCTGAAATTAGAATCAACGCCGAATGACTCTCGATTCCATCTGATCGCAGTGAATACGACGGATCGCTAATCGCACCCAACGGAGTCCCCGGCGACTTGCACTCGGAGAAGTCCCCATGACTAGTCTGACCGTTTCAAAATCGTGTCATCGTTCTCGCGGTGGATTCACGCTCATTGAA
The DNA here is from genome assembly GCA_945905295.1 of Planctomyces sp. SH-PL62. Classification (GTDB taxonomy): domain Bacteria; phylum Planctomycetota; class Planctomycetia; order Planctomycetales; family Planctomycetaceae; genus SXKJ01. The sequence continues at coordinate 5,470 of CAMDPX010000200.1, forward strand.
CTGTTGGTGGTGATCGCGATCATTGCCATTCTCACCGCCTTGCTGTTGCCTGCGGTGCAGTCGGCTCGGGGTGCCGCGGCGAAGGCGCAATGTCAAAACAACCAGAAGCAGATTGGACTGGCACTGCACAATTTCCATGAGACGAACAACGTGTTTCCGGCTTCGGGGTGGACAATGGCAGGGCCGGGAAACCCGACTGGAAAGTTTGTCGGTTGGCGTCCGCTGATTCTGCCGTACATCGAGCAAGCGAACCTGCGAAAGCTCTACGACATCAACAGCAACTGGTGGGAGGGGACAAACCCGATGACGGCGGCCGTGCCCGTCACGGCGTTTGTGTGCCCCAGCACGCCGACGCGGGTAGGTGTGACAACGGCCGTGGCCAAATCTTTCCGCCCAGCACTGACGTTCGCGAATCCGGTCGCACCGACCGATTATGAAGCCATCATCGGAGTCCAACCGGCGTCCATCAATCCGCATCTCCCGACGGCTCTGTACAACGCCACAAACCGATTCTCGATCATGTCGCGCAACTCCACGTCCCGGTTTCGAGATGTGCGCGACGGAACCTCGTCCACCATCGCGGTGGCGGAATGCGCCGCACGCCCCAGGGTCTATCGCGGCCAAACGGAAAACTCGACGCTCTCGAACGACCAGGGAATCTGTTGGGCCGACAGCGAAGGGCCGTTCAGCATCGACGGCGCGCGGGCCGATGGTGCCGTGGAGGGCTGCGGGCCAGCCGGCGGATGCACCCGCGCGATCAACGGAAGAAACGACAACGAACCCTATAGCTTTCACTCCGGCGGCGGGAATTTCTTGTTCGTCGATGGTCGAGTCAAATTTGTGAACCAAAACATCAACCTCGCCGTGTTTGCCGCGATGTGTACGATGAATGCGAACGAAGTCATCGCGTCCGAATGATCTTCGCCGTCGAATGCACTCAGCCTCCTCTCTGGACGGTTCGGTCTCCTCCGCAGGGTGTCATGCCCCAATCCCGTTGGAAACTTTGGCTCTGGCGATTCGCCGTGACCGTGAGTCTGGCGGTGTGGTGGGGCGGGTTGACGTTTTATGCCGCGATCGTCGTGCCGCTGGGCATCGAGCAATTCGGCGGTGTTGAACAGGGATTGCTGACTCAGCGCGTGACCGTTCGGCTGAACGTGGTCGGCACGATTGTCGGAGTCTGCCTGTTGGCCGATGCGTTGTGGCGTCAGCCCAAGAATTGCCGAGCGGTCTTGGCGAGCGTCTTGCTGGCCCTGCAAGGCTGGCTGTGGTTCTTACACGCGCGGCTAAGCCAATCGATGGAAACGATCTCGTCGTCTCTGCCTTCCGACGAGTCGTTCTACCATGAGCACCGCGTTTATCTGTGGGTCACGTCCGCTCAATGGCTGGTCGGACTGACCTGCCTTGGGATTTGGTGCGTTCGCCCGCCGGCCATTCCAGCGGACAATTCCGCCGCTGATATCGCACGCGGGAAACATTGACACAAACCCCACCGAGCTTGTCTCGGTGGCTTTTGGGCTTTTGCACTACGCTGGTCTCACTCGTAGTGCAAAGGCCCGTTTCCACCGAGACAAGCTCGGTGGGGTTTGTGCCATCCTCACGGGTGCTCGGTTTTGTGACCTCCAGGCACGGGTCAGCATTGCTGCGCGGGGTGTCCTCTGGATAAAGAGTAGAGCCAGAAATCTTTCGCCAGGGTTTGAAGAGCATCTTCCCCAGGAGGCTTGTTATGCGTCACGCATCTCATTTGCGGTCGTCATCCAGACGCGGCAGCGTGTTGCTGGTGGTGCTGGTCGTCATCGCGCTGCTGGCGTTGGGGGCGTATTCGTTCTCGGAATTGATGGTCTCGGAAAGTCACGCGACGGGTGTTTTCGGGCGTGAGGCTCAAGTCCGCGCGGCGGCGGATTCGGGAGTGGAACTGGCGACGGCTGTGCTCGGCCTGCCCACGGAAGAGGGGGCCTACAAAAATGTCGTTCACGACCCGCAGAATTTCGTGCGGACGATCAAAGAAGCCGACGGCCCGCGCGGACGTGCTCGATTTAACTTGGTCGCTCCCAACGAGAGCGATGTGACCTGCACCACAATTCGATTCGGTCTGATCGACGAATCGTCCAAGTTGAACCTCAACGCGCTGGTGGCCGCCGAGCAGAAACAGCAATCGCGCGGCACCTCCTTGACGAGCGGCAGCGGTGCCACCGGCGGCAGTACCAGTACCACTTCCACTGGCGCGAGCGGTGGTGCGACCGGGAGTTCCGGTGCGACAGGCGGAAGCTCAACCTCATCGGGTTCGGGGGCGACAGGTTCCACGTCCAGTTCGAATTCCTCCACCGGTTCGTCATCCACGGACAGCACGAGCGGAACGGTTTCCGCGTCCGATCCGGCCAGCCGGCTGTTGATGATTCCGGGCATGACTTACGAGTTTGCCGACGCGATCCTCGACTTCATCGACAACGATGACACGCCACGCACGAATGGCTGCGAATCCGAGTACTACAACGGACTCAGCCCGGCGTATTCCGCCAAGAACAGTCCGCTGGAGTCGCTCGATGAACTGCTGCTGGTGCGCGGTGTGACCTCGGAATATCTGTACGGCGAAGATTTCAACCGCAACGGGCTGCTCGATCCGAACGAGAACGACGGCGACGCGAGCTGGCCGCCGGACAATGCCGACGGTGCCCTGCAACTCGGCTGGTCGGCGTACCTCACGGTCTTTGGCCGCGAGAAGAACACGCGCTGGGATGGCACCAACCGCATCAACATCAATGACAACAACCTCGCCGACTTGTACGACAAACTCGAAGAAGAGTTCGATGCGACGGTCGCTCAGTTCGTGATCGCGTACCGGGTCTCCAGCCAGGCTCAGGCCGCCGTCAATCAGGCTGTTGGCGGAGCAAATAGCAACGGCTCAGGGAGCACCCAATCGAGAGGTGGCGCCACCTCCTCAAGTGGAGGAACGTCCGGAAGCGGTGGCGGCAACACTTCCACGGCGAATCTCAATCAACAGTTTTCGCAACTGCAACAAGCGGCGACCGCGATCGGCAGTGCGATCGGTGGCGGCAGCGGTGCGGTGACACGTGGTGGCATGGACTTGTCGAAAGGAGGCGGCAAACAAATCACTTCGTTGTACGAATTGATTGGGGCCACGGCTCAAGCCACCGTCAATGGCTCGGTCACGACGCTGGAAAGCCCGTGGGCGGCGGACGGCGGCAGCATGACCACCTACCTGCCGTCGCTGCTCGACACTCTGGCCATCAACAACGACGAGTTCACCGACGGTCGAATCAACGCCGCACAGGCCCGCTACGAGACACTGCTGACGATTCCTGGAATGAACGAAGCTTTGGCCGAAACGATCCTCGGAAAACGCCAAGGTGCCGACGGCGCACCGCTGGTTGACACAACCGGCTCGCGAGCGACGGCCGGATGGTTGGTCATCGAAGGCGTGGTCGATCTGCCGACCATGCAGCAGTTGGATCCGTACCTGACTGGTCGCGGCGGGATCTATCGCGTCAACTCGATCGGCTATTACGACGAAGCCGGCCCGTTCACGCGGCTGGAAGCGGTCATTGACACCACGCAATCCAAGAAACCGCCGGTCGTCCTGTTCCTCAAAGACCTGACCGAACTCGGCCGAGGCTATCCGCAGTCGCTGCTGCTGGGGACGCCGTAACCGGTGACCGCAGTCATTCGGGAGGGCGAGGCTCCCGCCGAGCCATTCGACGCGAATCACGCGTCATCTCCGGCTCGGCAGGAGCCTCGCCCTCCCGCGAGGCATTCGGCTCTCTCTTGCTCCCCTTAGCCCGGTTCGCAATTCTTCGCTCGCCCAAGTGGCGAATGAAACAATTCCAGCGACGGATCGAGGCGATTCATGGCGGAGCAGAAAGCGAACTACACCAGCGACGACATCGAGATTCTCGAAGGCTTGGAAGCCGTACGGCGGCGGCCGGCCATGTATATCGGCGGAGTCGATGCGCGCGGGCTGCATCACCTGATTTGGGAGATCGTCGATAACTCGGTCGATGAACACCTCGCCGGCGAATGCGACCGCATCGACGTGACGCTGCACAAGGACGGCCTCTCGATGACGGTGCAGGACAACGGACGGGGCATCCCGGTCGAAAAACATTCGAAGACGAAAACCTCCACGCTGGAGGTTGTGCTGACGGTCCTGCACGCCGGCGGAAAATTCTCGAACAAGAACTACGCGAGATCGGGCGGCTTACACGGTGTCGGCTCATCAGTCGTCAACGCGCTCTCTAAAGAGATGATCGCGACAGTGCATCGCGACGGGCACGAGTACCAGCAGACGTATCGACGCGGAAAGCCTCAAGGCCCGGTCGAGAAGATCCGGCCGTTTCGCGGACGAGGAACCACGATCTTCTTTCGCCCTGACGACCAGATCTTCCGCAGCACGCACTTCAACGCGGACATCATCAAGCAGCATCTGGAAGACATCTCGTTCGTGCATGGCGGACTGCGGATTGTCTTTCACGACGATGCCAAGAAGGAGCAACACGAATACTTTCACCCGGAAGGGATCAACGCTTATCTGCAAAAGGTCGTGAAGGACGACCAACGCAAACAGATTCACGAGCAGCTCTTCACGATCGATAAGGAACTCGGCAACCACAAATTGCAATTGGCGATGGCCTGGACCGAATCGACCGACGAGCGGGTGATGAGCTACGTCAACGGCATCCGCACACACGCCGGCGGCACGCACGAAGCCGGCTTCCGTTCCGGCATCGTCAAGGCGGTCAAGAACTACATCGAGATGCACGACATCAAGCTGAAAGGAATCACGCTGACCGCCGAAGACATCCGCGAGGGACTCGTCGCGATCGTCTCGATCTTCCTGTCCGAACCGATGTTTCAGGGCCAGACGAAAGACAAACTCAACAACCCGGAGATGACCAGCGCCGTCGAAGGACTCGTCCGTCCCGGCGTCGAGACGTGGCTGAGTAACAACCCGTCAATCGCCGATGCGGTTGTCGGCCGCATCGTGCTCGCCGCGCGTGCTCGGCAAGCCAGCCGCGAGGCCGCGACGGAAGTCCGTCGCAAAACGCCCGGCGGTCGCAAGACGAATCTGCCCGGCAAACTGCTCGACTGCCGCAGCAACAAGCCGGAAGACTCGGAGTTATTCATCGTCGAAGGTCTCTCCGCCGGTGGCACCGCCGCAATGGGCCGAGACAGCAAGACACAAGCGGTGCTGCCGCTCAAAGGCAAAGTGCTCAACACCGAGTCGCTCGCCACCAGCAAGATTCTGGGCAACCAGGAAATTCACGACCTCGTCGAAACGCTGGGGACCGGCATCGGCCCCGGCTTCGACATGCACAAGTTGCGCTATCACCGCATCATCCTGCTGATGGACGCCGACAGTGACGGCTATCACATCAGCACGCTGCTGCTCGCGTTCTTTTTTCGGCACATGCCGCAGCTCATTCGGGGCGAGAAGCTGTATCTCGCGCTGCCGCCGCTGTACCGCATCGCCGTCGGCCAGGAATCGCACTATGCCCGCGACGACGCGCACCGCGAAGAGATCCTCGCGACACTGCCGAAGAATCGAAACTTCGAGATCAGCCGCTTCAAAGGCTTGGGCGAGATGACGGCGTCACAATTGAAAGTCACCACGCTCGACCCCAAGACCCGCATCCTGCTGCGTGTGGACATCGAAAGCCAACTCGACGCCGACAAGACCTTCAACCAACTCCTCGGCAAAGACGCCAGCGAGCGCTACCGCATCATCATGGACGAGGCCAGCCAGGTGGATGATTTGGATATCTGACTTCACACCCAATTCAGACTGGGGAAGTTTGCTACCGCGACGATCCTTGAGCGACGGCTGCGACACCGGTGCGCTCCAAATGAGAGGTGATCGCGTTCAGAAGTTCTTCGTCAGTAACTTCCCATAACGAGTCTGGCTGACGAGTCGCCCAATTCCCGGCTGTAACCATCAGTTGCCCCAATCGCAGATCGGGATAGGCGTCGCTCAGCACGGCCAAAACTTCGAGGACCTCGTGACGTGCAGCATTCATGGCAATCGTTCTCCCACAGTTGGAAAAATGCTGAGATCCCAGTTGGGAATCTCGTCTAATACTTCCACGGGGACTTGGCGACCAGGAAGCAATTTGGCAACTCGCGTCGCTCGCGTGACCCCATCAATGATCAACAACTCACCGAACTGTCCTCTCGTCACCAGCAAAGGAGGCATTCCAACCGTTGAGATTCCAAATCGAGCAATCTGCCGGTGAAGTTTTTGCGGCTCCGCGCCAAACATCCGGCCGCTCGGCAGCCGCAACGTATTGGGATCAGCATCGAATCGCTCTGACATTGTTGGGCTGCCTCCATCTCCACACAACGTCGCCCAGCCGGTTAACCAGTGAGTGCTTTCCGTCTTGGCTTCCGAGACATCGTATCATGTCGACTCATTTCCGTCGCCGACAATTCTTCAACCCAACGTTTCTGTGATCCGCTCGATTGGCAATGGCGCTTGCGGCGATACAACGTCGTTCCTTTCATTCCTACCAAGACGCACGCAACTGAGCTGACATGACTCAAGAACTTCCCAAGGATCCCCTGCATGGCATCACGCTCGCGATGATCCTTGAGCATCTCGTCGCGCACGTGGGTTGGGAGGAGATGGGGCGAGTCATTCCGGTGCGGTGCTTTAATCACGATCCGAGTATCAAGTCGAGCCTCACATTCCTCCGAAAAACGCCGTGGGCTCGGGCGAAGGTTGAGGAGCTCTACTTCGACTGCTTGAACGAGTTCGGCCCTGCGACATCGAGCTGACGCGACCGCTCGCGAGCCGCCGCTGAGCCGTATTTCGCGGCCATCTGCCAGTGCAACCTGGCGACTCCCGGATGGTTGTCCGCTTCCGCTTTGCGAGCGAGTCGGTCGAACTTCGCGGCTCGGTTCGTCGGCGACTCCTCAGCCACTGGTGTCGTCTCGCGCGGGCGGGCGACTGCCGCCGAAGAAATTGCTGACGAGTAACGCGACACGGAGGACGAGGGTTGATCCGGGACCGAGTTCAAGATCGCTTCGTCCATTTCCCGGAGGTCGATGATCGTCACGCCAACCGAGAATGAGTTTGATGACCGCGACAATCCGATTGACGAGCCGAACGGGACGAAGCCGTATCGAGAGCGTCCTGTTTGCGCCGACGACACGCCTCCCAGAAAGACTCGGCCGCGATCCGGAACGGCGACCGAGGTGCTCACGAAGGTCGTGCCCACTGCCGGCAGTTGAACGGCCACCTGCTGGCCGAACGCCGGAAGGTTGAACGCCAAGCACAACAGCAAAGCGAAACCGCTTGTTCGCATGATGTGTCTGATCCTCGATCGCGTGGAAACGACTCCGTTGAATTATGGCTTCGGCGCCGCGGGAGGGATCGCTCCGGCTGGTGGAACCGCGGCCGGTGGAATCGCAGTTCCTGGTGGGATCGCTCCTGCGGGAAGACCGGGCGGTACAACTCCAGGCGCTCCTGCTGGTGCGGCTGCTCCCGGGGCGGCCACGCCGCCAGGAAAGCCTGGCGGTAAGGCCCCGGGCTGTGCGCTGCCAGGAAATGTCGCGCCGGGCGACAGTCCTGACGGGGTTCCTCCCGGTGGTCCCGTCTGATCTTTCAGGCGGTCGATCATCGCACTCGGCACCGACGCCGAGACGCTCATCGTCGGCCCCGTCAGGCTCACTTGTACGGAGTTGATGATCGAGTCGATTTCCGGCAGCATCATCTTCAATAAGGGGTTGGGTTGTTTGAGTTGCTCAATTTGCTTTGTGGTCTCGGTGTGAATCTGCTGAGCGGCGGAATCGGTCTTGCACGTCAGCGCGACTTTCAAATCGACGCTCCCTGGAAATTTGAGATCCAGTCGAACGCTCGCAATCTCTTGCACCAGTTTTTGCATTTCTTTGTTGGGCAACATCTCCGGACGGAACCCAGATGGGAGCGATGACTGCGCAGCGTTCCCTTTGGTGATGGCCACCATCGTCAAGTGCTGGTCCTTCGCGAGATAGGCCAGCAGGTCGTTGTTCTCGGCTTGATCCTTGCGGTCGATGATCCGCTCGATCCACTTCGGGTCGGAGAGAATCGCATTTCGGTCATTGGCGAAGACCATCGCCCCGCCGCTGGGCTTCGGGTCTACGTAGTAACTGATGCCGCTGTGCGATTTGGCGGTGAAGCCTTGCGTGACTTGCGCGAGCGTCTTGCCTCCGTAGGGCTGCTTGAGCCGGATCACCATCACGGCATCCTCAACGCCCGCTTGGTTTCCGCCCGGCATGCCCATGCCCATTCCGCCGGGCATTCCCGGCATGCCCATCATCGGATTTCCAGCCATCGGCGCTCCTGGTTGAGCAGCCGCCTTGGCAGCATTGGGATCCATCTTCACCGCCAGATAGAGATGCTCAATTTCCTGAGCCGGAAATCCAAACGCCTTTTCAAATTCCGCGAGACCTTTTTGACCTTCGGGTTTCTGGACGAACGAAGCCAAGACCGGCGACGCAATCAGGTCCGCCGGGCGAGCCGTGAAATAAACATCCGCGTCCGAAGGCAGGAAGGCGACGAACTCGCCCGACGCGCTGCTGATCCCTGTCGCTCCCGGAAGGTTCATCAAGAACCAGACCAAGCCGCCCAGCACCAGGAGTGCCGCCACGCTGCCGCCGATGATCGCCAACAACGGCCCGGCGGACTTTTTCTTAGAGCGTCCCTTCTTGGCTTTGACCGCTCCCTTTCTCGAGACCCCGCCGCTTGATCGCTTTGTGCTGCGGGCCGGAGCCTCATCTTCTTGCTCCTCCGAGTCCTCGTCTTCCGGAGCTTCGTAATCGTCCTCGGCCAGGTCATCGAGCGCATCGAGGAAGTCGTCCTCGTCCGCCTTCTTCTTCGGCGGAGCCTTCACCGGAAACGGCTTCTTGCACTTGGGACAGCCAACCTTCTTGCCCTCTGGCGGAGCCGCTTTCAGCTTTAACTTCGTTTTACAATGCGGACATTGAACGCTGATGGGGTCAGCCATATTGGCTTCCTTCGAGATGTGACGGCGAGCGAGATGACTCGGATGCTACGCCGCGCGCAAGCCACTCTCAAGCCGCGACTGCCAACCCGCCGTGCCGTTCGCCTAATGGTTCAGCCCGGATTCTCCACGAACGCTTGCGTCCCTTGATTGCTCGGCGTTGGCTTGAAACGATGTCCGTGCTGGAATCTCAAATTTGAAATTTCAGATTTGAGATTTGTGATTTCCAATTCACCACTCGAAAGGTCTGACCGTGAAGATTCGATTGGCTCTGTGCTTGATGGTTGTTGGATTTGGTTTGGTCGCCTCGGCCGCGAAGGCCGCCGATCCTTGGATCGTGTTCGAGGGAGGCGACGGGCCGGGCAAGGGGAAGCACATCGTGCTCATCAGCGGCGATGACGAGTACCGCTCGGAAGAGGCGCTGCCGCAGTTGGCGAAGATTCTGTCGACGCATCACGGCTTCAAATGCACCGTGCTGTTCCCGATCGATCCGGCGGACGGAACAATCAAGCCGGATCATCAGACCAACATTCCGGGGACCGAGGCGTTGAAGACGGCCGATCTGGCGATTCTGGGATTGCGGTTCCGCAATCTGCCGGATGAGCAGATGCAGCCGTTTGTCGATTACATCGAAGCGGGCAAGCCGGTCATCGGGCTGCGGACTTCGACGCATGCGTTCAACATTCCCAAAGGCAGCAAGTTCGAGAAGTACGGCTGGACGTACGGCGGCAAAGAGTACGAACAAGGTTTTGGTAGGCAGGTGCTCGGCGAGACGTGGATCAGCCATCACGGACATCATGCGGTCGAGGGAACTCGTGGTCTGTTGGTGCCGGACCAAACGTCGCATCCGATTTTGCGCGGTCTCAAAGACGGCGACATCTTTGGCACGACGGACGTTTACGGCGTGCGCCTGCCGCTGCCGGGAGACAGCCTGCCGCTGGTGCTCGGCCAAGTCACCGCGACGCTGAAAGATGACAGCTTGCCGGTCGAGGGAAAGAAGAACGACCCGATGATGCCGGTTGCCTGGACCAAGTCCTACAAGAGCGAGAGTGGCAAAACGGCGCGCGTCTTCACGACCACGATGGGAGCCTCCGAAGACCTGCTGTGGGAGGGAACTCGCCGATTGATCGTCAACGCCAGTTACTGGTGCTTGGCGATGGACGACAAGATCCCGGAGAAGTCGAACGTCGATCTGGTGGGCGACTTCAAGCCGCTGCGATTCAAATTCGGCGGCTTCGCGAAAGGCGTGAAGCCGGAAGACCTGCTGAAGTGAGTCTGACGCCATTCGCAACATAGCGAACTGAGGTGCGCGGATTCTCAGGCAAGCGGGGCGGCGTCAGCCCCCCGGTTTTCAGCGGTCATCGACACCACCGGGGGGCTGACGCCCAATGGCACTTACTTTGTCGCATTGGGTTTGGTCTTTCGAGTTCCACTGGTGGATTTTGAACGTTTTGGGAGAGCTTGTCTGGGATAGCTGCGGTGAGGACGGATCGGGAGTTTTTTTTGTTGGGCGATGT
>CAMDPX010000201.1 GCA_945905295.1 Planctomyces sp. SH-PL62
GTCTTCAAATTTCAAAATTGCCTCGGCAATTTTGAAATTTGAAGACCCGCCCCCTCACAAATACGGCTCCAAATACGCTCGCAAATTCTCTCTCGCCCGCGACAGCAGCGACTTCACCGCTTGCGGTGACAGGTCCATCGCCTCCGCGATGTCGATGTAGCTCATTTGCTCAAACTTGTGCAGCAGCACCGCCATCTTCTGTCGTTCATTCAGCGACTCGAGAGCAGCCTGCACCAGTTTCTGTGACTCATTGCGGTCCAACACGCGAGCCGGCATCAGCGCCGACTTCTCGGCCAAAAACTGCTCCTGCGGTCGAGCCCCCAGCGGCCCCGAATCGCTGCCGGCCAGTGATGCTTCGCGCCGCCTAGCTCCGTCGCGTCGCCAGTTGCTCGCCAAGTTGTTGGCGATGTGAAACATCCAGGTTGAGAACTTTGCCTTCGCCTCGTACTTCGACCGGTTGCGGTAGATCCGCAAGAAGACTTCCTGACCGAGATCCTCCGCCGCCTCTTGATTGCCCAGCAGGTGGTACAGCACGCCAACCAAACGATCCTGATAGGTCTCGACCAACTGAGAAAACGCCGCGTCGTCCCCGCGCTTCGCGCGCAGCATCAGTTGCACGTCTGGGTCGTGCAGATACTGCGAAAGTGCGGGATCGGATTTCACCACGTCCGGACTTTCCGTTGGAGTCTCGCTTGGTCGGACCATTCAACACGGCTCCGCGAAAAAGGTGTCTCCCGACCGAGACGGCAGGCGGAGTATAGTTGTCGCGTTCGATTCTGAAACGCATTGCGAACGCGGGTTCAAAGCGATGGCTCGCAGGATCGCGCTCGTAGTGCCCCCATTTATGGGGTCGAGCCGCACCCGTTTATTGAAGTTGAGACCGACCCGATAAATCGGGTCACTACGAGCGCCGCTGCTCAGCAGCGCTAATTCAGTTCGACCGCTTCTTCCCAATGCTCATACAGCCGAGCCACGTCCGATCGCAATTGCTCGGCGGCCGTCATGACTTCTTTGACTCGGCGACCGTCGCGCAGTACGTCGGGGTTGCAGAGGTCGGCTTCGAGCGTCCGCAGTTTGTCCTCGGCCGATGCAATGTCCGACTCGATGGCGGCGACTTGGCGATACGGGTATTGGCGTTTGCGTCGCGACGTTGCGTTTGAGGATTCGGGGAGAGGGGATAACGGCTGTCGGCCAACGGCCATCGGCTTTCGGCCGGACAGCTCGGCGGCGATCGCTTTGCGGAAGGCGACGAAGGCGGAGTAGTTGCCCTCGAAGAATTTCCAACCGGGATCGCCAACGGCCGGGTCGAGCACGATCACGTTGCTGGCGACTTGATCGAGGAAGTAGCGGTCGTGGCTGACGAACAGCAGCGTGCCGTCGAATTTCTTCAACGCCTCTTCGAGCGACGCGCTCGCCCACAGATCGAGATGGTTCGTCGGTTCGTCGAGAACAAACACGTTGGCGTTCATCGCCGAGAGTTTCGCCAGCGCGACACGGCTCTTCTCGCCGCCGCTCATCGTGCTGACGAGCTGAAAGACCATGTCACCTCGCACGCCGAATTGAGCCAGCAGGTCACGAGCTTTCGCCGGAGAGAACTCAGGATTGTCGCTCGGCCGGACGGCATTCAGGGCGTCCATGTCCGTCGGCAAGCTGTTGAGCTGCTGATCGTAGTACGCCAGCTTGACGTTCGTGCCGAAGCGGACTTGTCCGGAGTCTGCCTTCAATTCACCAAGCAGCGTCCGCAGCAGCGTCGTCTTACCACTCCCGTTCGGGCCGAGTAATCCGATGCGGTCGCCTCGATTCACTCGCAACGTGACGTCGCGAAACAACGGTTGGCCAGGAACGAATCCCTTCGACAGATTGGTCGCGTCGATGACGATGTCGCCGGTGCGGCTCGCCGAACCGAACTGTATGCGCGGACGCGGAATCTCCTGCGGCAGGTCGACGATCGACGCTTCCAGCCGCTCCAACTTCTTGACTCGGTCCTGAGCCTGCGTCGTCTTGTTGCCGGCGATGTGCTTGCGGATGAACTCTTCGAGCTTCGCCTTCTCCTCCATTTGCGCGGCATTGGTCTTCCGAGCCAGTTCGTTCCGCTCCTCACGCAGTCGCCAGTACGCCGAAAAGTTGCCGGGATAATCGGTCAGCTTGCCGCGAAACATCTCGAAGATGCGGTTCGTGACTTTGTCGAGGAAGTACCGATCGTGGCTAACAACGATCATCGCCTGATCGCAGCGTGACAGATAATCCTCCAGCCATTCGGTGGCAGAGATATCGAGATGATTGGTCGGCTCGTCGAGCAGCATCACGTTCGGCGACCGCAACAGCACCCGCGCGAGCAACACGCGATTCTGCTGTCCGCCACTGAAAGTTTTCAGCGGCCGCTCGTAGTCCGCTCGCTTGAATCCCAAACCATCCAGCACTTCATCGACGCGGTGGTCGATGTGGTGCGCATCCAGCCGGTCGAGTTCGTGTTGGATGAAGTCGTATCGCTTGTGAAGACGCTCGGATTCCTTCGCATCGATGTTCGCGTCGTCCGAGTGCTCGTGAGCGATCTGATCGGCCAACCGGAGTGCCTCCTCTTGCAGTTCGTACAAATGCCGCAACCCAATTTTGGCTTCGGCGATCAATGTCTGCTCGTCGTCAAACTTGGCTTCCTGTTCGAGCATCGCGACATCGCACGTCGAATGCTTCTCGACCTGCCCAACGTCTGGCTCATCGACCCCCGCCAGAATCTTCATCAACGTGGACTTGCCGGTTCCATTCGGCCCGACCAGCCCAATCCGGTCCCCCGGCCGAACATCAAAGTTAATCTCGGCAAACACCGGGGCGGTATCAAATTGACGAAGCAGGTCTCGTGCGGAGAGCAGAATCATACGGCGAGTCGGTGGCGAGCGGTTGAGAGTTGGTCGTCGAAGATTGTGGGGACAATAGTCGCTCCCTAAGCCCGTTGCCGAGCTATTGCCACAAATCGACATTAAGGAATCATCAGGAAATCATGGAGTCCACTTTTTTTGATCCGTGTGTTCTCCAATCCGTGTGCGAAGTGCGTTCGGCGAGTTGTCAACACACTACGCACACGGATCGGAACTCACACACGGATGAAGGCAGGCTGAACCGATAGCTGGTATTCAATCAATTCTGGAATCCTGGGTTGTGGCGCTCGGTGCGAATCTGAATGAAATCCCGCATCGACCAGTTAAGTCCGAGCGGTTGCGACCGGTTTCCGTCGGGCCTATTCTCTGATTTGAATTGTCCCGAAACCATTAACCAACGAACTGCTCATGCCTATCACGATCAACGTCGGACACAGCCCGGACCCGGATGACGCCTTCATGTTTCATGCGTTGGCGAACGACAAAATCCCCACCGGAAACTATCGCTTCACGCACACCTTGCAGGACATCGAAACGCTGAATCACCGATCTCAGCGAGGCGAACTGGAACTGACCGCTGTCAGCCTGCACGGTTACGCCTACGTCACCGACAAGTACGCTCTGTGTGCCTGCGGGGCGAGCATGGGAGACAACTACGGCCCGATGGTCGTGACTCGCCAGCCGATGGGCATCGGCGACTTGCGAGGCAAAAAGATCGCCGTCCCCGGCACGCTGACGACCGCGTTCCTCGCGTTGAAGCTGCTGCTCGGTGACACGTTCACCTTCGAGGTGCATCCGTTCGACGAGATTCTCAACATCGTCGAGGCGGGCAAGGCCGACGCAGGACTCATCATCCACGAGGGGCAACTCACCTTTCAAAATCAGGGGTTGCACTTGGTCGTCGATCTCGGCCGCTGGTGGCATGACGACACCGGCCTGCCGCTCCCGCTGGGAGGCAACGCGATCCGCAAAGATCTCGGCCGGCAAGGCATGGAAGAGGTCACGGCGTTGCTCAAACAGAGCATTCAATACGGACTCGAACACCGAGCCGAAGCACTCGCTCACGCGCTGCAATACGGCCGCGACCTCGACCGCAGCCAAGCCGACAAGTTCGTCGGCATGTACGTCAACGACTGGACGCTCGACTTCGGCCCACGCGGCCGCGAGGCGGTGTCGCTGCTGTTGCGCCGAGCCTACGAATCTCGCATCATTCCGAAGCCGGTCGAGTTGGAGTTCATTGGCTGATTCAAGCAGTTGGCACATCCGACTTCGGAGCGCATACTGACGTCGCTCACTGACGAGCTTGAGGACTGAACGATGACAACTCAAACGCTGGAACCGGTCGCGACAAAGCCCCGCCGCCGACGGCGGATTTGGACCGAGCAGGAGTATCTCGATCTACCCGGAGGCAAGCTGGTCGAATTCGACAACGGCCAGGTGGAGGTGCTGCCGATGCCATCCGAATACCACCAAGACGTTGCCGGAAACATTTTCGTCGCGCTGCGAGCATTCGTTCGCTCGAAGAATCTCGGCAAAGTGCTGTGCGCCCCGATGCCCGTGAAAGTGGATCTGCTGAAGTACCGCGAACCAGACGTGCTTTTCAAACGCAAGCAGAAGCTGGCCGCCGACCCGAAGTCCACGAAGTTTTGGGACGGAGCCGACCTCGTGGTCGAAGTGGTCAGTGACGGAACCGAGAATCGCCGTCGTGACCTGATCGTGAAACGGGCGGCCTACGCTGCCGCGAAGATCTCCGAGTACTGGCTGGTCGATCTGGAGAATTCCAAAGTCACCGTGCTCAAACTGCGGGGCGGCAAGTACGTCGTCCACGGAACATTTCGCGGCAAAGATCAAATTCAATCGGCGCTGTTGCCTGACTTCGTTTTGTCTGTCGGCGACATCTTTCAATCGTAGGTCAGGCTTTCCAGCCTGACCCGGACGCTCCAAACCGCGTCGCTCCACATTCTGGTCAGCCTAGAAAGGCTGACCTACGTTCCTCGAAAGATCACACCATGAGCCAGCCTGCTTCCGCAAAATATCTCCAATCACTGTTTGGCCTCGACGGCCTGACCGCCGTCGTGATCGGTGGCACGGGGACGCTGGGCGGCGCGTTTTGCGATGCCCTCGCTGGAGCCGGAGCACACGTTCTTGTTGTTGGACGCGACGAAGTCGATGGCAACGCTCGTGTCGGCACGATCAAGAATGCTGGTGGCAGCGCGGAATTCTTCCGAGCCGATTCAACCAACCGAGCCGACTTGGAAGCGATCGTCGCGCATCTCGACAAGCACGGTCGGAACTGCGACGTGCTGATCAACGGGGCCGGGACGAATTCGCCAACTCCGTTCTTGGAAATCACTGATGAAGAATGGGACCGCATCTTCAACATCAACGTCCGAGCGTTGCGGCTGGCGTGTCAGGTCTTCGGCAAGTTTCTGCTCGACAAAGGGCGCGGCGGTTCGATCATCAACATCGCGTCGCTCAGTTCGGTGATTCCGTTGTCGCGAGTCTTCACCTACTCGGCGACGAAGGCGGCGGTGCTTAATCTGACGCTGAACCTGGCTCGCGAGTGGGCGACGAAGGGAATTCGAGTCAACGCCCTCTCGCCCGGCTTCTTCCCCGCCGAGCAGAACCGCAAAGTGCTCACACCCGACCGCGTCGAGAACATCATGCGGCACACGCCGATGAACCGCTTCGGCAATCCCGAAGAACTGGCCGGAGCGATTCTGCTAATGGCCTCGCCGAAAGCCGGCAGCTTCCTGACCGGCGAAAACATCGTTGTCGACGGCGGCTTTTTGTCGATGACGATTTGAGCGCTCGTAGTGACCGCATTTATGCGGTCGGCCTCAACCGCACGACCCGATGAATCGGGTCACTACGAGCGCTGGTCTCGCCAATGCTTCAGGTCAGCGACGATCACGAAGCTGATGATGACCAGCAGGAACCACGAGCTCATCTTCTGCGCGGAGACGGCGGTCCAACGAGTGGATTGCTCTGGATAAACCCACGCTCCGAAGAACGTGGCGATGTTCTCGGCCACCCAGATGAAGAAGCCGATCAGGAAGAACGACAGCACCAGCGGCATTCGGCGGCGTGCTTGCCAGACTGTGAAATAGACCTGCGTCTTCCAAAAGAACGCGAAGACCAGCGGAATCAGCACGAGCCGCACGTCGCGCACGAAGGCGTTCGTGAAGAAGTTCGCGTAGATCGCCACGCACAGCGGGACGCTCAGCCGATACGACGGATAGTGCTTCAGTTCCAGGTCCAGGATTCGCCATGATTGGCACATGTAACTGGCCACCGCCGCGTACATGAAGCCGCTGTAAAGCGGCACGGTGCCGAGCTTCGTGTAACCAAACTCCGGATAGCTCCACGAGTGGATGGCCGGATGCGTCTTGAACAGTTCCAGCATCAAACCGATGAAGTGGAACAGTCCCAGCACGACCGCTTCGGAGAGCGATTCGACGCGACTCACCAGCAGCGCGGCCTGCAGCACGAGCGCCGCGAGCAGAATGAAGTCGTACCTCGGCAGCGAACCGAGCGGCAGCGTCTTCGAGAGAATCAGCACGCCGAAAAAGCTACCGGCGAAGATGCAGGCCCGCGCCTGCTTCAGTCCGAACAGCAGAAACTCATACGCCGCGTTCCGCATGGCGGGGGAGTGTAATCGGAGAATGGGCACTCTTGCCCGTCTTCTTCATCTCGTCTGTGCTCCGACGGGCAAGAGTGCCCGTCCTACAAAAACAGTCTCGCCGTTCCTAGCATGCCGCCCCTGTTTCGCAGCGATCTCTTCTCTGACTTCATTGAGGACACATTCATGCTTCCTGGCATCAAGCAGTTTGATTTGACTGGCAAGACCGCGATCGTGACGGGCGGTTCCAAGGGATTGGGACAAGCGATGGCCGAAGGGCTCGCGTCGGCGGGCGCGAACTTGTTGCTGACCAGCCGTAATCTCGATGAAGCTCAGGCCGTCGCCGAGCAAATCCAACGCGACTACGGCCGCAAGGTGGTCGCCATCGCGGCGGATGCCTCGTCCGAGGAATCTGCGAAAGCGATGGTCGATCGAACGCTTGCCGAGTTCGGGCAGATCGACATTCTGGTGAACAACGCCGGCATCAACATTCGCGGTCCGATCGAAGATCTGACGCTCGAACAATTCCGAAAGGTCAACAGCATCAACACCGACGGCGTGTGGCTCTGCACTCGAGCCGTCGTGCCGCACATGAAGTCGCGGAAGTACGGCAAGATCGTGAACATCGCCAGCACGATCGGCTTGGTCGGTTTGGCTCTGCGTTCGCCGTATGCCGCCAGCAAAGGGGCGGTCGTGCAGATGACGAAGACGCTCGGCTTGGAGCTCGCCGCGTGGAACATCACGGTCAACGCGATCTGCCCCGGCCCGTTCCTGACGCCGATGAATGTTCCGATCGCCGAGACCGAAGATGCGAAGAAGAACGTCATCGGAGCGGTCGCGTTCAACCGCTGGGGCCGCATGGAAGAGATCCAAGGGGCCGCGATCTTCCTGGCCAGTGACGCTTCCAGCTACATGACCGGCAGCTTGGTCACGGTCGATGGCGGTTGGACGGCGCGGTAGGTTGGGATTCCATCCCGACCAATCGTGTCAGCGAGCGACTACTCGTCGATCTCTTCCAGCATCTGGTCTGCGCGATCAAATAATTCGCGCAAGGAGACCCGAAAGCCAGGAACAACCTTGCCACCGTCCAAGATGCCGTCGAGGTCGATCGCCGTCCGCTCTGTCAGTGAAGTGTGAACCATCGCGGTTCGACGTTTCGGGTCGATCACCCACGCCAAGCGAACGCCCGATGTGAAATACTGACGGAGCTTCAATTCGATTTCTTTGGTCGTGTTGCTCTTTGAGAGAACCTCGACTGCCAGATCGGGGATCAAAACGGGGATCGGCTTACTCTTCGACGGCTTGTCCCGAGCCAATCCCCGCTTCGAGACGAAACAGACATCCGGTGCGCGAGCTTGTTGCGGAAACAGCCGCAAGACGGCGTCCGAACCGAGCACGATACCCAACCGATGCGTTCGAACGAATGGAGCCAATAATTCAATCAGTACCGACGCCACGAGCGATTCATACCAGCCCATTTGCTTCTCCACGATCACGCCGTTGATGAGTTCACAAGTTCCCGGAGTCTTGCGGTCCAATCGTTCGAGGTCTCGGATCGTGGCCGTTCCGGGGAGTGGATGCAGATGAATTCGTGAAGCGGGAATCCCTCCCAATCGGTCTTGAACATCAGCGAGTGTGGCGTCGGAATCAAAAACGGGATTATCCGCCGGGGTGAGATTACGATGAGCCACCGCCTGGGCTTTGCCATTGCGTGCCATTTTGGCTTTTTGAGCGACCAAGGTTGCCATGTCAAACTTTCCTTTCAATGATCCCGCCGCGAGTGATTGTTCCGTATTTGTGCCGACGAGAAAAGGCTTTCTCCACCGATGACAGCACGCCTCACGATCTTGGCCAGCGGCAGCGCGGGAAATTCGGCGCTGGTCGAGTGCGACGGTCAGCGCTGGCTGATCGACCTCGGACTTGAGCCGAAGGAACTCGACAAGCGGTTGGCGACTATCGATGCCGAGTGGTCTCAAATTCGAGGCGTGCTGGTGACACATCGGCACAGCGATCATTGGACTCCCAAATCGTTGAGCCGCTGCTGGACTTCGCGCGTGCCTGTGTTTTGTCATCGCGATCACGCCCCGGCCTTTCGCTTGGGTTGTCCCGACTTTCGCGACCTCGAACGCGAGCGGCTGTTCCGGCCGTATGTCGGCGAGCGGCCGATCGCGATCTCGGCAAACTGGCAATGCCGTCCGTTCCGAGTTCGACACGACGGCGGCGCGACATTCGGATTTCGATTTGAGTCATCCCACTCGGCGTTCGCCTACGCCGCCGACTTGGGCTGTTGGGATCGCGGACTCTTGGAGCGACTGCTGAATGTCGAACTGCTCGCGTTGGAGTTCAATCACGACCCGGAATTGCTGCGGCAAAGCCCGCGGCCGCCGTGGCTGGTCCGCCGCATTCTCGGCGACGAAGGACATCTCTCGAACGCGCAAGCCTGCGAGCTGATCGGTGAAGTGCTCAAGCAATCGAGCCCGGATCGGCTGAGGCAGCTCGTGCTGCTGCACATCAGCCGCGAGTGCAATACCTCGGAGCTTGCTTCTGCGAGTGCTCGTGCCGCGTTGGACCAGTTCGGATCGGAAGCAGACGTCTTCGCCGCCGAGCAGCAACAACCAAGTCCGTGGTTCGTCGTCGACGAGTCTTTGCCGGACGACAGCGTTGTTCCTCCCGCAGCCTTGGTACAAGCCATGTTGTTCTAACCGTCCGGCCGACCGCCGTGAGCCGACAGCCGATTGCCGTGATACCGTTTTGGGTGCCTTAAAAAACGGTGTCACGGCTGTCGGCTCGCGGCCATCGGCGTTCGGCCGGACATTGATTCGCAGCGTGAAATCCAACAGGCTTTGCTCATGCCTCGTCCACTGGTTGTCATCAATGTCGTTGGTCTCACGCACGAAATGCTCGGTCCGAACACGCCGAACATCTCGCGTGTGGCTGCCGACGGGTTCGCGATCCCGATGGGAACCGTGCTGCCGGCCGTGACGTGTTCGGCTCAGGCGACGCTGATGACCGGGTCGCTGCCGCGTGAGCATGGCATCGTTGCAAACGGCTGGTACTGGAGAGACCTTTCCGAAGTGTTGTTCTGGCGGCAATCGAATCAGCTCGTGCGCGGCGAGCGGTTGTACGACGCGGCGCGGAAGCGCGATCCGAGCTACTCGGTCGCGAAGCTGTTTTGGTGGTTCAATATGTACGCCGACGTGAACTGGTCGGTGACACCTCGGCCGAGTTATCCCGCCGACGGCCGCAAGGTCATGGACTCATACAGCCAGCCGGCCGACTTGAAGGATCGGCTGCAAGAACGGCTCGGAGTGTTTCCGCTGTTCAAGTTTTGGGGACCGGCGGCGGACATCACCAGCACTCGCTGGATCGCCGACGCGACGGTCGCCGTCATGCAGGAGCACAGTCCATCGCTGACTTTGGCCTACTTGCCGCACCTGGACTACAACCTGCAAAGGCTTGGCCCAAACGATCCGCGCATCGCCGAGGACCTCCGCGCGGTCGATGCCGAAGCCGGCAAGATCATCGACGCGGCGTGTGCTCGCGGAGCGGACACAGTTGTGTTGTCCGAGTATGCGATCACCGCCGTCAGCCGTCCGGTTCACATCAATCGCGTGCTCCGAGAACATGGCTATCTCGTCGCGCGACGCGAGATCACCGGCTGGGAAACGCTCGACACCGGCGCATCGCGAGCGTTCGCGGTCGCCGATCATCAAGTCGCTCACGTCTATGTCCGCCGAACAGAGGATGTCGCTCCGGTTGCCGAGCTGCTGCGAAAGACGCCGGGGATCGAACGTGTCCTCGATCGCACCGCTCAAGCCGAGTTCGGCCTCGACCACGAACGCTCCGGAGAGTTGGTCGTCATCGCCGCACCGGAGTCCTGGTTCACGTATTACTTCTGGCTCGATGATGCACTCGCGCCCGATTACGCGCGGACGGTCGATATCCATCGCAAGCCCGGCTACGACCCGGTCGAGTTGTTTCTCGATCCAAAGCTGAAATTCCCGAAGCTGCGGATCGCGAGGCGTCTGATGCAGAAGCTGCTCGGCTTCCGGTACTACATGGACGTGATCGGGCTCGACGCTTCGATCGTGCGCGGCAGTCATGGCCGGTTGCCGACACCAGGTTGGGAATCTCGCGAAGCTCCCGTTTTTGTTTGCTCGTCAAAGGCGATTGAAGCGGATCGAATCGCGATGGAGGACGTCAAAGCGGCGTTGTTGAGATTGCAGTTCGATGGGTGAGAATGGAGTTGAACACGGACGACGCGGATGTCACGGATTGAATTCTGAGCGATCTGATCCGTGACATCCGTGTGATCTGTGTTCGACCTCATTCAGACGAATTCTCAATCCGCTTCGCGGGTTCGTGAGCCGCAGCTACACTCCGCATCGTTCGCGTCAGGCACGCTGTACGAGCCGAGAACGGAGTCATTCATGTCGTGGTGTCGAATCGGAATTCTGATCGCCCTGATCGTGGTCATCGAGACTCCCTTGTTGCTCGCGGCCGATCCCGCACCGGCCGGGCCGAAGATGATGAGCCTGGGGCAGTTGTTCGAGGCGGGCGGCACCATCGGCTACGTCATCACGGGTCTGAGCTTTCTGATGGTCGCACTGATCGTCGAGCACCTCATCAGTCTGAGAATGAACGCTCTGATCCCGCCGGGGCTGGCGGATTCGATTCATCATCATCTGACGTTGCGGCACTTCGAGGAGGCTCGGCAGCAGTGTCAGTTTCATCCCAGCTTCCTGGCCTACGTGCTGGCATCGGGACTGCGGGAGACGGACCTCGGCTATCAGTCCGTTGAGAAGGCGCTCGAAGACGCGGCGGTCGAGCAATCCGCGCGGCTGTATCGCAAGATCGAATACCTGTCGGTGATCGGCACGATCGCGCCGATGCTCGGACTGCTGGGGACCGTCTGGGGCATGATCCTCGCGTTCATGGAGTTCGAGCAGAAGGCGAACCCGCAAGTCTCGGAATTGGCACCGGGCATCTACAAAGCTCTGGTCACGACGTTGCAAGGCTTGTGTGTGGCGATCCCCGCGCTGGCGGCGTTCGCTCACTTTCGCAACCGCATTGATCAGTTGGTGGCGGACGGCTCGCTGACGGCTGAGGCGGTCTTTGCCGACTACAAACGCATCGCTCTCTCGGAACCCCGTACCGAACGCACGAAGGCTGCGGCCAGCCTGCGCGGAAAGCCGGCCAGCGAAATGCAGCTTGAGAATCCCGGCACGGCGGCTGCGGCCTCGCAAGCGAAAGTGGTTGCGAAAAGCGAACGGTCAGCCGCCGACCGTGGAGGGGCACCATGAGAATTCCCACTCGTCAGCGAAAACTGGGCCTGAGCTTCGACATCACGCCGTTGATCGACATTGTGTTTCAGCTCGTCATCTTTTTTTTGGCGGCGACGTACATCGTCCGCAGTGACGCGAACGAGAAGGTCACGTTGCCGAAAGCCAAGATGGCACAGGATCACCCCTCCGCTGCGCCGCGCCGGTTCGTCATCACGATCACCGTCGAACGTGCCTGGTTGCTCGGCATCCAACGCACCGAGCGAGCGGCGATCGAACAACAACTTCTCGCAGCGGCGCAAACTCCTGAGCAAGCCGCCGAGATCGAAGTCCGCCTGCGAGCCGACGCCCGCGTTCCCTACAGCGAGATCGAACCGTTGATGCTGACCTGCGCGAAGCTCGGCATCCGCAAGCTCGGCTTCGCCGTGATCCACGAGTAACCCAGGCGAGCGGGGCGGCATCAGCCCCGCGGTGATTGAATCCAGACCGGGGGGCTGACGCCGCCCCGCTCGCCAAATCTTGAACCCCAACCATGCGAATTCCCACTCACCGCCACGAAGTTGAAAACACGTCGATGACGCCGATGATCGACGTCATCTTTCAGTTGTTGATTTTCTTCGTGTGCGCGTCAGCCGGCCAGACGGTGGAGTCACTCTTACCGACCGAGTTGGCGGCCGGTTCGGTCGAGGCGGCAGCTCCCGTGATCGTCGAGCGACCGTTCGGGGAAGTTTGGTTGCGACTGCGTCGTCGAATGGTCGAAGGCACCGACGATGTCACGGTTGTCGAACTCAACGATCGGGAATACTCCGACGAACCTTCGTTGCGAACGACGTTGCTGGCTCTCGCCGAGACGACACCGGAGATTCCGGTGATCCTCGACATCGACGGTCCCGTGCCGTTGGGCGATGTGGTGCGTGTCTACGATGCGTGTCAGGCGGCACAGTTTCGGCAAGTGTCCTTCGCGACGAAGCTCGGCAAGTAGGTTGGGACTCCGTCCCGACCAAGAGCCGGGTCGGGACGGAGTCCCAACCTACAAATCAGCTACGCCGGCGAGATGGGCCAGCCAAGCGACCAGCCCCAAGCTCGTGTGTCGGCGGCGTGTTGCTCGGCGAGTTGGATCAGGTCCGTGGAGGTGACGTTCATGCGGCGCGCGAGACCAGCCAATTCTTCGGAGTCAGCGGCCGGCAGCGTCAGATCGTCGGCGGTGCCACGAGCCATGCGCAGAGCGTCGATCAGGCGACGAAAGAAGAGGTACGCCGCGCGCAGTGATTCAGCCGCGATGCTCGGAATCAAGTTTTCGCGAGTCAGTTCGGCCAGCGCGGCGAGCGTGCCGGAGACGCGCAGTGCCGGGTGCCGTTCTCCGTGAGTGAGTTGGAGCAATTGCACGAGGTATTCGACATCGACCAGCGCGCCGGGACTGAGCTTCGCGTGGAACGTGCCGGCTTGGACGTGCTGCCGCGCTTGCCGTTCTCGCATGGCTCGGACAGGAGCGACTTCCCAACGGACGGGGCCGAACAACAACTCGTCGCGCCGGCGGAGCACTGTCTCGCCAAACGCGGCATCGCCCACGATGGGCCGCAACTTGATGAGCGACTGCCGCTCGAATGGCCACGCCGAACCATCGGCCGCGAAGTACCGCGTGAATTCGTCGAGCGACACAGCCAAATTGCCGGCTCGGCCGTGCGGCCGCAGACGCAGGTCGATTTGAAAGATGCCGGCTCGCTTGGCTTGAATCGTTTGCTGAAAGAGTTCGACGAGACGCTCACAGAACTCAGACGGTGCGGGGCCGTCGAAGACGAACAGCAATTCAATGTCCGACGCGAATCCAAGTTCGCGTCCGCCCAGTTTGCCGAGCGCGGCGACGCAATAGGCCGGGGTCGGGTGTTCGGCTTTTCGAAATTGGCGGGAAGAAAGCGGGGATTGCAAATTCGACTCATCTCCGGCCAATTCCGAAAAACCGAACACCCGACCCCTCTGTCTCGCGATGACCTCTCGTTCCGCAATCTCGCACGCAGCGGCAATGACCGCTTCGGCAAGTTCGGTCAGTTCGCCCGCGAACTCGCTGAAGTCGGGAACAACGCCGGTTACGTGCCGCATGTCGATGCGGAACATCTCGCGATCTTTGAAGACGTTCAATCGGTCGCAGGCTTCAGCGAACGATCGGCTGGAAGCCAATTCGGCAGCGAGTTCGCTCGCCAGCAACGTGCGTGGCTTGTACTGCTGCAGACCGGCGATGTCGGTCACGACCGGGAACAGGTTCGCATGCTGCAGGCGGAGGAAATCCTCCCAGAGCAGGTCACTCACGCCGAGCAACTTTGCGAGAGCGGCCAGCACCTCCGGCCGGTGCAGCGACGTGAGTCGAGTCAGCCAGTCCGGCTCGAGCAGTTCCCGTTCGAGCAACTCTTGGAAGTGCAACAGCGCGGCTTCAGGGTCGGGCGACTGCGGCAACAAATCGGTGAAGTGCTGAATCAGCACGACCGCCGTGCGCAGAACTTGCTGACGTTGCTCGTCCAACAACTTGCGACCGGAATCGTCGGTAACCAGCAACGTGTCGCACACACGCAGGCCGTCGGTGCGAATCGACATCTGCCGGACGTCGATGCCCAGTAGCGCGAGTGAGTTGGTCAACTCGTACAAAAACCCGCCGGTATCGTCCGACGCGATGCGAATGAGCGTCAGGTCCGGGTGCGAGTCGTTGTCGAAGTTGATCTCGACCGGCGATTGCATGGGACCGGCCGGCCGAGCAGTCGGGAGCGCCTCGGAAACTCGCTTTGCAAGTTTCGCCTGCGCTTCGCGGCGACTGCCCGTGCGCGCCTGGTCGAGCAGTTCGAGAAGTTCGCGACGCAGCGTCGTGGGGCACGTTTTCAACGTGCCTTCATCGGGCACGTTGAAAACGTGCCCCACGCGTCGTCGAACCACAAACGAATTCACAAACCGCAACGGCGCATGCGAATCCGCGGATCGCTCTTCCGTGAGGACATTTCCCTCGACGATGTCGAATCCATAGACGAACAGCAGACCGCACATCATCGACAAGTCGCCCAACTGATCGAAGCCGGCGATGGTCACCTCGCCGAGTTCCGCAGACGTTGACCGCCAATCGACGATGAGCGGGTTGTCTGCGGACAGTTGAATCCAGATTTGCGACCGCGGTCGCTGCTCGGTGGCGGGACGATCGCCGGGCGACGCTGCGTGCTCTGGCAAGGTCGGGGTCGGCGGCGATGCGTTCGCGTCGCCGACGTACTTCTCGAAGATTCGCCGCACCGCCGAACGATGCTGTTGAAAGTGGGTCGTCAGTTGCTCGGCCGACGGGAAGTCGAGCCGCCGTGCGAGCAATTCCAATTCGGCCGGATCGGTCGGCAGCGAGTGCGTTTGCCGGCTGTGCTTCAGTTGCAAGCCATGCTCGATGACCCGGAACAACAGGTAAGCCGACGTGAGTTCGCGATACTCATCCGCACGCACGAAACCGCTCTCGGCCAGCCGCACGAGTCCGTCGAGTGTGTTGATACTGCGAACCTGCGGCATCTCACCGCCGTGTTGCAATTGCAGGCATTGCACGACGAACTCGACATCGCGAATCGTGCCGGCTCCGAGCTTCACTTCGCCGGCCGCCTTGCCCTTGCGCTTCAGGTCTTGCTCGATCCGCTGCTTCGCCTGCCAGACGCTGCGCCGCACGTCCTCGGCCGAAGCGCTGAAGATCAATGGCCGCGCTTGTTCGAGAAATCGCTGGCCGACGGAGAAGTCCCCCGCGATCACACGTGCTTTCAACAACGCCTGCCGCTCCCACAACTGAGCTTGCTGCCGCAAGTAATCCAGATACGTCTCAACGGACACGACCAGCGGTCCCGCATTCCCCCACGGCCGCAGTCGCAGATCGACACGATACAAGATCCCGTGCGAGGTCACGTCCGACAGCACCTTGGTCAACTGCTGGACCAACTCCTGAAACCGCCCCGGATCGCCATCGCACACGAAGACGAGGTCGATGTCTGAACTGTAATTCAACTCCTCACCGCCGAGCTTGCCGAGCGCAAGCACGGCGAAGCCGGAAGCCACGGGGTCGGGAGTCTTTTTCAGGCCGCCGTTCTGTCTGTGGATCAACCGCTCGATGA
>CAMDPX010000202.1 GCA_945905295.1 Planctomyces sp. SH-PL62
CGGTTCGTCGTCGATACCACCGGGGGGCTGACGCCGCCCCGCTCGCCTGTTTCAATCGCGGAGCCTTCCCATGCGTTTGATGATCGTGATCGTGGTGATGTCCTGGCTCAGCCAGTCATTGAATGCCGAACCACCGACGGCCGCGAAGCCGGAGATCACCGCGACGTTCTCCATCATCGCGGTTGATCCGGAGAACCATGTCTGCGGGGCCGCGGTCGCCAGCAAGTATCCGGCGGTCGGCAAGGTGGTGCCCTACGTCCGCGCCGATGTCGGAGCGTTCTGCACTCAGCATCATCACGTGCCGAAGTGGGGCGAGCCGGCGCTCGATCTGCTGCAACAAGGGAAGCGGCCGGAGGCGGTGCTGTTCGAGTTGCTCAAAGAGGACAAGGATTCTGAACTCCGGCAGTTGGCGATCATCGACATGCAAGGCCGAGCGGCCGTCCACAATCCCACCGACGCGCCCGCCGGCAGTCGCTATTGGGGAGCCATGACAGGCCGGTTCTATTGCTGCCAAGGGAACACGTTGACGGGCCGCGAAGTCGTGGTCGCGATGTCACGAGCCTACGAAGAGACGTCCGGCAGTTTGGCCGACCGATTGCTGGCCGCTCTGATCGCGGCTGACTGTGCGGGAGGCGATCATCGCGGGCGGCTCGCGGCGGGAATGCGCGTCGCGAAGAAAGGGGTCGAGGGAGATTGGCTGTCGCTGCACGTTGATAAGAGCGACGACGCGGTCGTGGATCTCGCCAGGAAATATGCTGAGCTGAAGCATGACGCCAAAGGGAGCTGGTCTGGCGGCAAGCTCCCGTTTCAACATCCGTGTCCGGATCGGCCGAAGCTGGTCGTTCCTCCGAAAAACTGACAGGAGTTCCCGATCATGTCGCAAGACAAGTTCTTCGCCATCAACACGCACGAACAACCTTGGGAAGAACGCTTCAATGAGAAGATCGGCAAAGCGTTGTTCCGCAAGAATCTCTACACCGACCCAACCACCGGCGCGGAGATTCGGCTGGTGAAGTATCCGGCCGGCATCATCAACCCGCTGCACACCCACCCGTGTGGGCATGGCATGTATGTGCTCGAAGGGACGCTGGTGACACACAACGGTTTGTTCGGCCCCGGCACGTTCGTCTGGTTCCCGGAAGGGGAAACCATGGAACACGGAGCCAGCGCGGAGGGGGACGTCACCGTCCTGTTTATCACCAACAAGAGCTTTCGGATTGATTACGTCGCCTGACTCTCTGAGGCTGTGAATAAATGACGTGGGGCACGTTTTCAACGTGCCCAATCGGCCTATTTTCGAGCACGTTGAAAACGTGCTCCACGAAAACTTCACAGCCTCTCACATCTGGAGAACACCATGAAACCGCTTTTAATCTTGGCCTGCCTGGCCACGCTGTCTGGTTCAGTCGCCTTCGGCGCGGAGCCGCTCGCGATCAACGTCTGGCCGGGCAAGCCGCCGGGTGACACCAAAGAACTGCCGCCGGAAGCCGATCTCACGAAGCCCGAAGATCGACTGATCGCCGGACGCCGCATCATTAAGCTCGGCAACGTTTCGACGCCGCAGTTGACCGTGTATCGCCCGGCCAAGAACAAGGACACCGGCGCGGCGATCGTGATCTGCCCCGGCGGCGGTCACAGCATTCTGGCTTACGATCTGGAGGGGACCGAAGTCGCCGAGTGGCTCAATGAAATCGGCGTCACCGGAATCGTCTTGAAGTACCGAGTGCCGGGTCGCGATCCGGAGAAACGCTGGTTCGCCGCCGTGCAGGACGCTCAGCGTGCGATGAGTCTCGTCCGCAGCAAAGCCCCGGAATGGGGACTCGATCCGAAGCGGATCGGACTGCTCGGCTTTTCGGCCGGCGGACAAGTCGCTGGGCTCGTTTCGATTTTCGATCAGCGTCAGTACGAGCCGCTGGACGATGTGGACAAGGTCTCCAGCCGGCCGGACTTCGCGGTGCTGATCTATCCGGGTCTCATGGACGAACGGGGCCAAGCGAAGTTGCGCGAGGAAGTGAAGGTCACGAAGGACTCACCGCCGATGTTCTTCGCCCATGCGTTCGATGACGGCGTGAGCGTCTTCAACACGCTGCTGTTCGCCACCGAATTGAAGAAGGTGGGCGTCACCGCCGAGGTGCATGTCTATGCGACCGGCGGGCACGGCTATGGCCTGCGGCACGTTGACGGCCAACCCGTGACCGACTGGCCCAAGCCCTGCGAGGCTTGGCTGAAGACCATGAAGGTCATCAAGTAACTCAAACTGAGCGGTCTTTGAGTCCCGCTAGGGACGTATCGAGAATAGCCCAGCACGTCAGTGCTGGGTTTCGTGGCGAAAGTCCTCACAAAGTCCCGTTAGGGACGACAGAAATCGATCCTGCTCTGTCGTCCCTGACGGGACTCAAGTTGCACGCTTAACGGTCCTCCCAGCACTGATGTGCTGGGCTATTTTCGAGTGTCCCTGACGGGACAAAAACAAAACCGCTCCGTTTGATTAAGTAATCCCGCAGGGACTTCGCTTTTAGTGACCCCATTTATGGGGTCGGATGCGTGTCCCTGGACCCGATGAATCGGGTCACTACGAGCGCGGACTATTGCAGCCGAGCTTTGCCGAAGTCTTCGGCTTGCACTTGGGCTTCAAAGTCGATGTTGCGGTAGGCGTAGAGTTCCAGCAGCGTGGTTTGGTCGAGCTTCTTGGGGTCCGCACCGGCGATCTTCTCCGGCCAACCGTAGCAGCGGACGCAGATCGGCAGCTTGGTCTGCGAGTCGATGTAGATCATCGACTTGCGATATTCCTTCTTCTCGTCTGGAGAGAACTCGGGCTTGGCGTACTCGATCACGAAACAGAGGCAATCGCGGTTGTCGATTTTCTGGTGTTCGAGCAGTTTCGCAGTGACGCCCGCTTCGGCTTTCAGATCGGTCTGACGGTGCTGACGAGTGATCTTGGTCAGCTCCAGCAATCCGGCCTTCGTCACGGGATAGCGAGAGTGCTTCATCGCAAGTGCCCCCGTCGGGTTTAGCGAGAGGACTCCCAGCCGAGCCTCGATGCCGGTCAGCATGCGGACCAGCATGTCGCCGTCGTTCTCTCCCTCGGCGTAGATGACTCGTTGGCCGGCGCTCTTGCCACCTTCCCATTTCATGAAGATTTTCATGGGCTGGTGGAAGAGGCGGATCTGGATGATTTGCAGTTCGGTCAGCGTGTCGCCGATCCGCTCTTGTTTGACGAACGTCGCGGCGTAGGCCGAGATTTTTTCGAGCTTCGCTTGCGCTTCGGCCAGAACTCGGTCGCTTTCGGCCAGGGCCTCTTTGCCGGTCAGCGTGGGCGTGTCGTTGGCTCCGGCGGCCTTGGCTTCCGTGACGGTCGTCGCGTTGCTCGTGGAATCGGCACCAAAGTCCTGACCAAGCCCGGCGATCGTCTGCTGGCTATTGGGAGAAACGGGATCGGTCCCGGCGGTCGTGGGCTGAGCGTGGAAGTACAAGAAGCCCATCGCCACGGCGACAACGAGAGAACCCAACGCGTTGTGGCGGTGCGGCGAGTGCCGCATCCGGCGAGCGACGTGCGGAAGGTGGCGAACAGGTTTGGTCAGCCAATGAGACCGGCTGAAGAGCCAAGAGAGGCGTTTCATGCGACGAACGGCCTTGCGTTCCGAGCGAACCGATGCGGAGCGAAGACCTCAGTCCTCTGAGATCGCCGAGCCGACGAGACGCCGCGGTGTGCGAGAGATGTGATGAATCCCAGAAACCCGCAGAGTCCGTCCGCGCGGGGCGCAGTTAGAACATAGATCGGCGCATCGCCTGCGTTGCGGTGACGAGAAATGCCGCTGTCCGGTGATCCGTCGCGACAAGTTTGCCGCGGATGTTGAGACGATTCGGCGTCCCATGATCGGTCCCCGCCGCCTGCGGGACCGGTGTGATCGTGAGAGCTTATCTTTGGTGCGGAAGCGTCTCGCATCCAACGCGCAGCCAGCAATCTCTGCCGGTCATTCTGCGAGCTGCGACACACGCGACAAGAGGCCAATTGCAAAGCGTCTGCGAATCGGCAGCGATTACTTCGGCTTGTCCGATTTTTCCGTAGCCGCGTTCGCCAGAACGCGGGGTGCCCGCACTCTGGCGAGTGCGGCTACGGGATGTCATCTGCGGCCAATCGCCTTACTTCGGCTTGTCCGATTTTGCCGAAGGCTTGGCCGGCTTGTCCGCCGGCTGCTCGTCGAATTCCGGCACCAGTTCCAGCAAGACTTCGGTGTCTCGCGGCGGAATGCGATCGCTCCACGCTTCCCACATCAAGTTGGCTTCGCCCTCGGAAGAGCTCTTCACCGCCAGGTCGAGCATGGCGGACGGGAAGTTCGCGACGCAGATCACATCGCCCCCTTCCGCGAGATACGACTTCGTGCCGTTGGCTTCATCGACGTAGAAGCCGCTCCCCGCGAAGACCCACGGGGAATCGAGCTGCCGTGGCTGCGTCAGGTTGAAGAACTTCTGGATCGCCTTCCGGTATTTCTCGTCCTTGGACATCGCCAGGAACAAGTCTCGCTGTTTCTCAGACATGTGACCGAACCAGTACAGCTCTTTGTTCTTCTCGTCCCACTTCAACTCCGAGTCCTCTTTCAGATTGAGCCCCACGGGTTTGTCGTCGAACAACTCCACAAAGAACCGCTTCGACGAATTGCGGACCCATTTTTCTGCTGGCTCGCGATGCGGCTTGCCATCCTTGTCGGTCCACTGGCAGAAAATGCGGATGCGTGTCCCCTTGGCCGGCGAGTACTCGGGCTGAAACTTCACGGGCGAACCCGTCTTCGCCCCCAACGCGAGCAGACCCGTGTGAACGACATACGCTTCGGAATCGAGCGACAGGATCGACTCGTGCTCTTTGGTCTGCTTCACGCAGCAGAACATTTCGAGCACTCCCTCGCGCAGACAGACTTTGGTTTTCAGCAGCAGCCGCTTGCCGTCCACGTCGAGCAGCACGGTCCCTTGTTTGTTGAGCGGCACCGGCTCTTTCGACTTCTTGGCGTCTTTGGCTGGTTCCTCCGCGATCCCCATGCGGTCGCCCACGAACACTGCTCCCGAGACGGCCACCAAGGCATTCAAAAACTCGCGTCGAGCAAACTCACGGTCGGGGGTCACAGGCATGATGTTGTTCCTCGCATCGTTTCGTTCCGGAGACCGGACGCCTACGTCCGGTCGCGGAGTATAGCCGCTGAAACGGCGACAAACCTGAAGGCCACTCGGTCAAACTTCCGACAACTCCGGTCAAAGGCTCGACAGTCTGTCAGCGATTGCCGGGCGGCTGGCTCGCCAATTGGATGAGCGCCTCGCGGACGCGCGCGATCTGCTCAGCGGTGACGGTCAAATACCGTTGACCGCCCCCATCGGCGACGTCGAATTGGGTGACGTCTTGAGCATCGACTCGAATGCGGCCGGCGGGTGACAGGCCGAAGTAGCCGTGATCCGGGCGGACGGCGTACAGCACGGCGGTCAGATCCCAGGTTTCGCGGTCGTACGGCATCTTCTGGTACAGCTCGTAAGCCTGCTTGAGCGGATGATGCTTCACATAGCCGAAGTCTCGCTCGATGCTGGATGCCGGATACTTGATCGCGACGCCGATTTCGAACCCGCTGGTGACGAGCGGTGTCGGCCATTCGGTGAAGACTCGCTGAGCGGAAGGAGAGTCGATCCAGACGTTGTATTCCTTCACGCGGTTCTTTTCGCTGAACATGCCGGCCATCATCGACAGCAGCCGCACTTTGCGAATCACCAGCTCTTTGCCAGTCAGCGGCGAGTACTCGTCGGCCGGCGAGTCCAACAACCGCAAAATGTTGGTCGAGAAGCCGACGACGACCAGCACTGCCGATCGATCCGGCTGAGCGGCGAGTGTCTTTCTCAGCAAACCAACAGCTTCGGGCGCGTCTTTGCCGGTTTTGAGTTTGTGCGGGTATCGGGGCTGGGCGTTGTCGGTGGCTCGGACAGTATCGGTCAGATAGCGGCTGTCTTCCGGAGTCTTGCCATTGCGGACGACTCCCAGCGGAATGTTGCCTCGTCCGTAAAACGTGTTGACCAGATCGACGAACGGAGCGGCGAGGTCGTTGTCTTTGCTGAGCGTGACTGCCAGCAGCTCGCACTCACCGCGACTCTGCAAGGCGTGGATGACTCCCAGCGCGAGGGCGTCGTCGATGTCGTTGCCCATGTCGGTGTCGAAAATCAGCTTGATCGGCCGAGCGGGCGATTCGTCGGCCGAAACTGGCGCGGCGAAGGACACGATCACAAGTAACAAAATCACGAAACATCGAATGCTGGATTGCATGGGCATGTGGAAACTCCTGAGCCGTGGTTGCCAAGGCGAGGCATTTCAACAAGTGCCGGCGCAACAAAAAACCCCCACCGCCCGAAGGCAGTGAGGGTTGGGAGAGAGAGTCCCACTGATTGTAGTCGGTGCGCCGTTGAGAGAGTTCGGCGGCATCAAGAGAAAAGGAGCAGGCCGTTGTTGAAGGTGGATTAGCGGTCTTCGTCGCTCGCGGGAATTCCCACGAGGTCGAATTGGCTGTCGCAGAAGTCGGCATCGTCGAAGAAGCGTGAGCCGGAGATGCAGGACTTCGGGGTCTTGAGACCGGCGTAGGTGTAGCTCTGATTCATGCCACCGATGGCGGCGGCGACGTCTTCGAGTTCTTCGCTGACCGCATGGCGGACTTCGGCCAGTCCAACAACCAAGCCGAGCACCACGATGGTCGCGACCAGGATCAACTCGGCGGAAACCACAAAACCATTTTCGTCGTTGAACAAGTTCTTCATGATTCTCTCTCCCCTTTGGCTTGAAGTGATGAGCGACGCCGTGTGTTTTGTTTGTTGTTGTTTGGCGTCGTTGACGAGAGAGGTGTTAAGCGATCTGAATGCCAATCATTCTTTACACATCGAAAACTTTACGTTCGCGTCAACGAATTGAAGCGCAAGTCGTTGGCAGTCATCTGGAAAAGAATGTGCAAAGAATTCTGCCACTTTGTGGCGACCTCAGAAGCGGCTCTGAAGCCCCACGTTGCCGAGAAACAACGTCGCTCCAGCCTTCTTGCTGCAAGTCGTTGAAGCGACTCAGCGCACCGCGTCTCGGCAACAGCGAGGCGAATCGGCATCATCCAGCTTTGCATCGCGGATCAGCCCGTTACGATGCCGCGCCATTTCTCGTTTCCCCATTTGAGAGCGTCTTATGGACACCGACTCCGCTGCGGATCACATCTTCCATTCTCAATCCGCATCCCAGGCTTTGCTGAAAGCGATGCGCGAACTGGCCGAGGCCAGCGAGCGGTCGTTCAAAGATCTCGAAGGGATCACGCTGGGAACGGCGTTCGATCTGGCCGTCGAAACGCATGGCGACAAACTGCCGCAGTTCTGGGTGATCTGGAACGAGTGGAACCTCGCCCTGGACGAACCACCCGCCGAGATGGGCGATCTGTGACGTGGGGCAGGTTTTCAACCTGCCCGGCAGAGCCGACGTTAAGGCAGGTTGAAAACCTGCCCCACGACTTGAGCGGCGATTTCGACGGAAGATTCATTACCGGTGATCGGCAGTGGGCGGCATTCTTCGAGATTCCGAAACCAGGTGTGCTGCCGCTTCGCGAACTGGCGCGTTCGCGTCTGGATCAATTCAATCGTTGCAGCCAGCGATCGTTCGCCGCGCAGGTGTTCGATCAGCTCTTTGTAGCCGAGTGCTTGCCCTGCGGTCTGACTGAGCGGCTGCGGTTCCGCGAGCAGCGACCGCACTTCGTCGAGCCAACCCGCGGCGAGCATCTGCTCGACACGAGCGTTGATCCGGTCATAGAGCCAGGCCCGCGGCGGAGAGAGCCAGATCACCTTCGTCGGTCGCTGGCCGGGAGCGAGTGGCTCTTCGCGATGTTGGGCGGACATCGGTTGGCCGGTGAGTTCGATGACTTCGAGTGCTCGCACGACTCGCCGGAGATCGTGCGGATGGAGGCGAGCCGAAGTGATGGGATCAAGTTCCTGCAATCGCCGATGCAGAGCTTCGTGACCGTCACGACTCGCTTCGGCTTCCAGCCGCTGCCGAAGTTCATCGTTCGCGGGAGGGCCGGCAAAGACGCCTCGCAACAGACTGCGCAGATACAACCCGGTGCCGCCGACGAACAGCGGAGTTGCGCCACGACCGACAATCTCGCGGCAGATGGACTCTGCCGCGACAAGGTATTCGGCGACACTGAAATCCTGCGACGGTTCCAGCAGATCGAACAGGTGATGCGGTACTCGGCGACACTCATCGGCGGAAGGTTTCGCCGTGCCGATGTCCATGCGGCGGTACAGCGTCATCGAATCGAGCGACACGATTTCGATTGACTCGCTTCGCAGTCGATCCGCGAGTGCCAGCGCGACGCCGCTCTTCCCGCAGGCGGTGGGACCGGCAAGAAACCAACAGCGGCGGAGTAGGTCGTGAGCGAATCGCATGCGTTCCATGTCGTGATCAATGGGGTGGGGACTTTGTCGTGACAACGTACCTTCGTTAAACGCATTCGACTATGCTCCGACTGGCAATCTGCGTTGGGAGTGTTGATTCATGGCAGTCTTTGAAGTGAGCGTCGAATTGGCTTGTTCGCCGGATGTGGCGTTCGAGTTTTTGGCTCAGCCGGAAAACATCCGGTTGATTACGTCGTCATCGATGATGCTCCTGTTCGATGCCGCTCCGCAACGGCTGTCGCTGGGTGCTCGGATGGAGTTTCGCGTGCAGGCTTACGGCGTGGTCCGATCGGCCGTGCATGATGTGACCGAGTGGGACTCGCCGCGAAAGTTCGTGGAACGTCAGGTCTCAGGCCCGTTGGGGGCGTGGGAGCACGAGCATCTCTTTGAGCCGACGGCAACCGGCGTCCTGGTCACCGATCGGATCACGTTCGCTCCGCCGAGCGGCCTGTTGGGGCTGCTCGTCAACGAGCGGAAGATTCGCGAGTCGCTGGAAGATGGCTTTGGGCATCGGCATCACGAACTCGAAAAGCGGTTCGGTTCGCCGTCGGGAGCACGCTGATGCCCGAGCGACCGTCTGACGATCAACGCAACTCCGCCACCTTCGCCGCGCTGACGATGGTGCTGCTGGTTTCGGGCGGGCTGTTGGCTCTGGTGGCGTTGGTGCTGCCACAAGTGTTGTGGATGGTGGTGATCGCCATCGGACTGGCGCTGACGGTCGTCTTGCAGTATCTGGTGTGGGGCCGTTGGCTGCTGGCCAAGTTGCGTGACGAAGCGAAGCGCGAAGAGCTGAAAGCCACAGAAAGAAACGAGCCCGACGAATGAAAGGAGACGACGAATGCAGCCGAAGCATTCGTCGTCTCCTTCAATTCGTCGGGCTCTTTCTGAATCAATCTGCTCGACCTTGGTGACCACGTCCGACAGGTCTTAGACCGCGCCGCCCCCTTGTTCGCCGGTGCGGATGCGGATGACTTCGTCCAAAGTCGAGACGAAGATCTTGCCGTCGCCGATCTGGCCGGTGCGCGCGTGACTGGTGATGGTGTCGATCGCTCTTTGCAGATCGACGTCATCGACCACGACTTCCAGTTTGACCTTGGGGAGGAAATCGACGGTGTATTCCGCGCCGCGGTACGTTTCCTTGTGGCCGCGCTGCCGGCCGAAGCCGCGGACTTCGCTCACCGTCATGCCCTGGATGCCGGATTCGGTGAGCGCATTCTTCACCTCTTCCAGCTTGTAGTGCCGAATGATCGCTTCAATCTTCTTCATGAGTGCCGCTCCTGGAAACCGCGTCCACTCGCCGGCGCTGGCGTGAGTCCGCTGGTTGATGATGTGTGTGTGAATGCCCTTCGAGGAATTATGAGAACACCGCGGAATGACTTCCGCAAGTGGGTTGGCAAATACGCCGGCGAATTGGGCCGCATCGTCAGCCGATACGGCCCAATTCCGCGCCGGCTTAGTAGAAGATGTAGCCTTCTTCGCCGTGCTGGCTGAGGTCGAGGCCCTGAATCTCTTCATCCTGGCTGACTCGCAGGCCGACGACGGCGTCGATCAGTTTCAAGAGGATGAACGAGCCGACCAGAGTCAGAGCCAAAGCCGCTCCGGCACCCACCAACTGATTGATGACCTGATGCAGGCTCCCATTGTCCTGCAACATTCCTTTGTAGTCATCATTGCCTGAGACCATGCTGTTGGCGAAGACGCCGGTCAGGATCGCGCCGGCAAAGCCACCCACGCCGTGAACCCCGAAGGCGTCCAGCGAATCGTCATAGCCGAATTTCGACTTGATCGTCGTGCAGGCGAAGTAGCAGACCCCGCCCGCGATGACTCCCAGGATCATCGCCGACTCAGGCGTGACAAATCCGGCCGCCGGGGTCACGCAGACCAATCCGGCCACCGCGCCGGAGCACGCACCGAGAATGCTCGGCTTGCCCCGTTTGAGCCATTCGAGACCGGCCCACGCCAGTGTGCCCGTCGCCGCCGCGAGGTGCGTTGCGACGAACGCATACACCGCTTGTCCGTTCGCTTCCAGCGCGCTCCCCGCGTTGAATCCGAACCAGCCGACCCACAGCATCGTCGCGCCGATGAACGTGTACGTCAGGTTGTGCGGAGGCATTGGCTCTTGGCCGTAACCCAAACGCTTGCCCAACATGATCGCGCAGAGCAACGCCGCGGCTCCGGAAATCAGATGCACCACCGTGCCTCCCGCGAAGTCCAACGCCAAGTGATCGCCGCTCGCCAACCAACCATCGGCCGCCCAAACCCAGTGAGCCACCGGGCAATACACGAACGTGCCCCACAGCACGCAAAACAGCAGCATCGCGCTGAACTTCATCCGTTCTGCGAACGCGCCGCAGATCAGGCCGGGTGTGATGATGAAGAACATCATCTGATAGACCATGTGCAGCAGATCGGGAATCGTCTTGCCGTTCACTTCATTTCCGGCACCGACCCCTTTGAGCATCAGCAGTCCGAACCCGCCGCAGAATCTCCCCATGCCGCTCTCACCGAGGCTCTTGTCGAACGCCAGGCTGTAGCCCCACACGGCCCAGACGACCGACATGACTCCCATCAGGGCGATGCACTGCATCATCACGCCGAGGATATTTTTCTTACGGACCAAGCCGCCGTAGAACAGAGCCAAACCGGGGGCGGTCATCATCAGCACCAAGGCGGACGAGACCAGCATCCAAGCCGTGTCCCCTTTGTCGATCTGCTTCAGCGGCGGGGGCGGCGGCGGCGGCAGTTCCCCGGGAATCGGCGAGTCCGCGATCGGGACAACCTCCGCACTCACTCCCGCCGGCGGTTTCACTTGAGCCAGAGACAGCCCTCCCATGGCGAGCAACAACAACCCCGCGACAATCAGCCGAGCACAAAACTGAGTCTTCATTCGCGTCGCCCCCCTTCTTGTGGTAGACGAAGAGCGCGTCATCCACAGAGCCTCCTGCTCACGTTCTTGGAATTGCCTTCCCGCCCCTGTGGCGATGGAACCGGCACGGACAGCAGACTACCTTTTGCCACCGCGATGCCAATGCTCGCGGACGTGACAAATCTCAAAGAACTCAATTCGGCGCTGCGAGCCCTGCATCATGTCTGACACCCCCTCCGATGCGGCGGACCATTCGGACGGCAACTCGCCACGAGCCTCCAGCCTCGTGACCGGCTTCATGGTCGGGATGAGTGTCTATATTGGCGCCTTCGCGATCTTGTTCATGGACTCGTTCGTCTGGAAGACGCGGATTGCCGATCGCTGGATTCCGGCCGCCTGTCATATTCCGATGAGAATTCTCTTCTACCCATTGCTGTTGATCTGCCACTGG
This sequence comes from Planctomyces sp. SH-PL62, assembly GCA_945905295.1. Classification (GTDB taxonomy): domain Bacteria; phylum Planctomycetota; class Planctomycetia; order Planctomycetales; family Planctomycetaceae; genus SXKJ01. The sequence goes on from CAMDPX010000202.1 coordinate 11,763, forward strand.
CTGGGCTGGTTGCCCGGCGGCGTGCCTCCGATCCGATAAGTCGATCCGTTGAAAGGTGAAGACCCGTGTTTTTGGACCCAAGCCGCTCGTTCTTTCATGTCACCACCGAGCAGGCTTGGCTGCTGACCGTCGCTGCATTCGTCGTCGGACTGGTCGTGGGAGGATTCTTGACCCGCTGGGCGAATCGCCTCTGCGAGACTCCGCCTCGACGCAAGGAAACCCGGACGACCGTGCTGCTCACCGCCGCGCTGTTCGCACTGGCGACCTTCGTCATCATCGCGCTCGAGGGACAGTCTGTGAGCGAAGTCCTCCCGAACGTCGGTTGGCGATTTGGCCGCTGGATCGTGCATCTCGCTTTGCTCGCGCTGTTGATCGTGGCGACGGCAACCGACCTGCGCGAGTACGTCATCCCCGATCAAATCACGCTTCCCGGAATTGTGCTGGGAGTGCTGTTGGCGACCGTCGCGGGAGACACGCAACTCATGCACTTCTGGGTCGACTGGAACCATCCGTTGGTCAGCGTGCAGGGGCCGGAGATACCGGCGTGGCTCAAGGTGCATCCGCACTTGCATGGTTTCGTATGGAGCCTGGCCGGTGCGGCGACTGGAGCTGGCGTGACTTGGCTCGCGCGTGGGATTTCTTCCGCCGTACTGGGCCAGGAAGCAATGGGCCTCGGAGACGTCACACTCATGGCGCTGATCGGCAGCGTCCTGGGTTGGCAGGCGGTGTTGTTCGTGTTTTTGTTCGCGCCGTTTTGCGGCATCTTTGTCGGCTTGGCGGTGAAGGCGATCTTGAATCGCCCGTACGTTCCGTATGGTCCGTATCTCAGCGCGGCGGCGGTGATCGTGATGCTGAGCTGGAAATGGATTTGGTCCTGGGAGCCGACTTCCCACGTCTCGATTCGCAAACTGTTCGGCGACCTGCCGAGCTTGGGAATTCTCGCGGGCGTCTCCCTCGTTTTGTTGCTGCTGTTGCTGGGTGTCGTCCGCTGGTGGCGCGGCGGACCACGGAAGACGAACCAATCGTAGGTTGGGACTCCGTCCCGACCGGGTCCGCCGTAGAAACTGGTCGGGACAGAGTCCCAACCTACAACGAAAGCCAATGTCCCATGCGAATTCTCATCACCGCCGGACCGACGCGAGAGTATCTCGACGATGTGCGGTATCTCTCGAACGCCAGTAGCGGCCGCATGGGTTACGCGCTGGCTGCCGAGGCGGTCGCGCGCGGGCATCACGTCGTCTTGGTTTCCGGGCCGGTCGAATTGGCCCCGCCGAAAGGTTGCGAGGTGCATTTCGTGCAGACGACCGAAGAGATGCGAATCGCCTGCGAGCAATCCTTTGCAATCTGCGACGGCGTGATCGCGGCCGCGGCGGTGTGCGACTACAAGCCGTTGCAACGAGTCGTCGGCAAGATGAGCAAAACCGGCGGCCCAATCACGATCGACTTGATCGAGACGGACGATGTGCTCGCCGAACTGGGGCAAAAGAAAAACGGCCGCTGGATCGTCGGCTTCGCGCTGGAAGCGACGAACTCGCGCGAGAACGCGCTGCAAAAACTCCGCGCCAAGAATTGCGACGTCGTGGTGCTCAATGGTCCCAGCGCCATCGGCGCGGCGAACAACTCCGTCGAACTGATCGACGACACCGGAGAACCGATCGAAAGCTGGACCGGCCCGAAAGAAATCGTCGCACGCGAGCTATTGAATTGGATTGAACGCCGCTGGACGGCCGAGAGCCTCAACCAAGAGTAACGCGACCGCGAAGAACAACCTCGGTCGCAATCAAAGCGGACGGCGTTTGGCGGTGTCCAAGGATGACGAAGGTTCTTGGGATTGGGATGTTGCCGCGGCTGTGCCGATCACTTTCAGCGTCAAGCACGGTTCGCTTCGCACACGGATGCGAGAGGCGCACACGGATGGAGGACCGGGAAACCTGCCGTTCATCCGTGTGCGCCTCTCGCATCCGTGTGCGAAGCCCGAATCGCAATCCACCCCCATCCGCAAAAACGCCGCACTACGAAGCCAACAACTGTTGCTCCAGAGTTTGCAGCAATTCACCGGCGGACCACTCGCGGGTTGCGATCGTGAACGGCGTGTTGTCCGTCAGCCACTCGCGGACTTGTCGCTCGGCGGAGATCACCGTGCTGTGATTGCGGCCGCCGAAGAATGCGCCGATTTCGCTGTACGCCGCCTGCGTCAGCTTGCGAGCCAGGAACATCGCCAGCATTCGCGGTTGAACAACGTTGCGAGCGCGGCTGCTTGATCGCAGTTCGTCCGGGATCATCCGGAACAAATCGCAGATGACTCGTTCCACATCGGCCAGCCGGACGATCCGCACGCAGTCGCGCTGCAAGTCGGCCAGAATCTGCCGAGCCACCGCCCCGTTCATGCGCTGAGGGTTCATGGAAAAATGCGCTTCGAGGCAGTTCAGCGCACCTTCCAACTCGCGAACGTTGTTGCGAAACCACTGCGCGACTAATGCAACCGCATCGGGAGTCAGTTCGAGCTTGCGCTGCGTCAGCTTGTGCTGAATCATTTGCGTCCGCGTGTCGAGATCGGGGACTTCCATGCGGCAGACCAAACCGGACACGAATCGCGTCGAAAGTTCTTCGCTGACCTGCGACAGCAACCGCGGATGCCGATCCGCCGTGACGGCCAATTGCTTGCCAAGACTTTCGAGCGTCTTGATCGTGTGCAGGAACTCTTCCTGGATGACACGCTTGCCGTCAAAGAAATCGACGTCATCCACCAGCAGCACATCGACGCTGCGGAAGCGTTGCCGAAAACTCGGCAGCGATTGCGTGCGCAGCGCCTGCGTGAAGTAATTCGCGAACTGTTCCGAGGTCAGAAACAGGATATTCCAACCGGGAAATCTCCGCCGCAGTTCGCAATACACCCCTTCGAGCAGATGCGTCTTCCCCAGTCCGACTCCGCCGAATAGATACAGCGGATTGAGCCGTTCGCCCGGCGCTTCGCAGACCTGCCGCGCCGCCGTGATCGCGAGCTGATTGCACGGACCAGACACGAAGTCGTCGAGCTTCGCGAAACGCCGCGAAGAACTCGCCGCCGGTCGTGGCGCAGCGTCCGAGCGTGTCGATCCGCCGGTGCGGGGTTCACTCTCGCGAGGTGTCGCGGCGACCGTTCGTGTGAGGCTCGTCGTCGGTAAAGGCACGGTGGCCGTAGCGTCACGACGCAACGCGATCCCATTTGTGGCCGCGATGGCCAGCTCGCCGTCGATCTCAAAACAGACACGCGCGGCGGGGCCGAGCACGCTGGCGGCAACAACGCCGATCGGCTCACGAAACTGCCGCTGCAACCAAGTCGACAGGAACGGGCTGGCGACGCGCACGACGAGTTCGTCGTTGCGGATCGTCAGTTCGGTCCGGTCGCGGAACCAAAGCTGATAGCTCTGTGTTCCGATGGTGGTTCGCAACAGCGACTCAAGCGCCGCGTGCTGTTGGGTTGGCTGGGGCTCAAATTCCGTTCGGTCCGCGGCTGGAGCCACCCCTGCTCCAATCCGCGTTGCCGTGTTGTCGTGAAACAACGGTGGCGCAACCATCACCAAATCGGTGGGCAGCATCTTGCAACCCCTCTGCGCGCACCGTGTCCGCAATGTGATCCATCAGCACTCCCCCAAGCAAAGCGGACAGGCACTCCGTTGCCGTGGTGAGGGATGGGCGGGCGATATACGCGCAGTCTGTTGGGAGACAGTTAGAATTGGCCGGCGTTCGCTGTTGGCACCACGACGTTTCGGCCGTCACTCACTCAGAGGGGGCGGATGCTATCTTCGCCGATTCGAGAGTCAAATCAGAATCTCAGCGACACATCACCAACACCGTTCTGACCGACGACAACTTGGCGAAATCCTCGCGGGTTTCGCCGCTCCAAAATTTTGAAGTTTTTTCAATGACGATGCCCGCTGTGCAAAACGTGTGGAAAGCTCATCGGGCGACTAGTGCCGCGTCACGACTAAAACTTCGGGTTGGAGTTTATCGAGAATTCGACGACTCTGCGTGTACCACAAGGAGGTGGTCTATGCACAAGAAATATGTAGTTCGATTGACGGACGAGGAACGGGGAGAGCTTCAGCTTGTGATC
>CAMDPX010000203.1 GCA_945905295.1 Planctomyces sp. SH-PL62
CGCCGCGCGGCTAATTCCTGCGATCCGTATAAGACTCTGAACTTGGTCGTTCGCGGCTTGGGGGATTGTCCTGGGATACTCCCCCACCTTTGACTTCCCCGAAATGAAACGTGCTTGACGCTCAGCACGAAAGCATCGGCCGAATGAAATTCTTTTCGGAGCATGAAAGAAGACTCGGATGGACTGCCAGCGATTGGATCCCGTGGCCGACGTTTGGGTGTGCGTCCGGGAGACACTTCGACACCCGACGTGCTCGCCGTCGAACCCAACGACGTGATTTTGCCCAACCAGGGAGGGATGGGGTCTATTTGGAATCGCTCACGACGCACGGAACGGCCACGTCTCGCCCAACACCTCGCATTGAATGGCGGTCAACCGGGCGATGCACTGCTCGGCGAGGGCCAGTTGAGCATCGAGCAGACGTCGATTGAATGGCGTCCCTTCGGCGGTCCCTTGGACTTCAACGAACTCCCCCTGGCCGGTCATCACGACGTTCATATCCACCTCGGCGTCTTTGTCTTCAACGTAATCGAGGTCCGCGACGACTTGGCCCGCGACGATCCCGACGCTGATCGCGGCGATGCTACTTTTTAAGACAGGGCGATCGGTCGGCAGCAACGACTTGATGGCAGCCAGCGAATCGACCAGCGCGATGAAGCCACCGGTGATGCTCAACGTGCGCGTGCCGCCGTCCGCTTCGAGCACATCGCAATCAACCGTCACCATGCGCGGCCCCAGCGCGGCGAGATCGACCACCGCTCGCAGGCTGCGGCCGATCAACCTTTGAATCTCGTTGGTGCGGCCGTCGATCTTGGATCGCTCACGCTGCTTTCGCGGCGCGGTGCTGCCGGGGAGCATGTTGTATTCGGCCGTGACCCAGCCGTTGGGATTGGCTTCGCGTTTCATCCACGGCGGCAAGTCATTGTCGATGCTGGCCGTGCAGAGCACCGTCGTGCGGCCAGCTTTGATCAGCACACTACCGGGAACCGCTCCCGTGAAGTGGCGTTGGACCGTGATCGGACGCAGTTCATCAGCTTGTCGGCCATCGTGCCGCATGAAAGACTCCATGAGTTGGGGGTCGAGTGATTGGCGGTACAGGGTAGCGATCCGCGGGAAAGAGTCACCTGTGCCCAGGCTTTGTTGATTTCTACAGCACACGTCTGTGGTTTCGGGTGACTGACAGAAAAATGGGGGCAGAAAAAAAGATTGCGTTGAGCGTCGTCCTTGGACGGGTCGTCGCGCAACATCAGAAACGCCCAATCGAAAGTCGTCCTTTTTTTTCTGCCCCCATTTTTCTGTCATCCTTTGCCCTTCCCGGAGCAGAGCGTCCGGCTTCCACGAGTCATCACCCTTTTTTACCCAACAATCTTTCACCTTTTTCCGGGTTGCAGGAAGCCCCCACGATCGTGATACGTTCCCATCATGAATCGAATCCTGAAATCCGCGTTGCCACCGGCCGTGCTGTTCGTGCTCGTGATCGCCGTGTGGCATTTCTCGGTCGTGGGTTTCGGCATCAAAGCCTACCTGGTGCCTAAACCGGGCAACGTGTGGCAGACGGCGGTCGAGTATCGCAATGAGTTGCTGATCGCGATCGGCCTGACATCGGCAGCGGCCCTGTGCGGTTTCATCAGTAGTTTGCTGATCGGCTCGTTGACCGCCTGTGTGTTCTCGCAATCGCGAGTCATTCGGAGTAGCTGCTACCCCTACGCAATCTTTCTGCAAACGGTTCCGATCGTCGCAGTCGCTCCGATCATTGTCGTCTGGTTCGGAGCGGGCTTTCACAGCGTCGTGCTGGTCTCGTTCATGATCAGCCTATTTCCGATCGTCACGAACGGGACGAGTGGGATGTTGGCGGTCGATCCAGATTTGCTCGATCTGTTTCGGCTGTACCGAGCCTCTCGGTGGCAAGTGCTGTGGAAGCTGCGACTCCCGCACTCGGTGCCGTTTCTGGTCGCGGGGGCTCGCACATCCAGCGGCATGGCGGTCGTCGGTGCGATTGTCGGCGAGTTCTTCGCTGGCAACTTGGCCGAACGTCACGGGCTCGGCTACATGATTTTGCAGGGGACACAATTCAGCACCGCAAAACTCTTCGCCGCCGTGATCGCCTCGACCCTGCTGGGGATCACGATCTTCGGAGCCTCAACGCTGATTGGCGGGACAGTGCTTAGCCGCTGGTCCGATCCGAAGGGAAGTACGTAGCGAAGTCACTCCGGCAAATAGCCTTCGACATACTTCATCAGGTCGAGGCAATTCAGCTCGTCCTTGATGCCATCCAACGTCGGCTCAATCAGCGTGCGAGCGACTTCCTGAATGATGTGATCGGCAAATCGCTTGCGGGCTCGGCTGAGTTGCTTGCGGAACGCTTCGGGCGTGAGCGTCTGGCCGGACATCTCCGAAACCATTTTCGCCAGCGTGGGTGAATCAGCACTCTCGTATTGTGCGGAGACTCGCAGCACCGTGCAGAACAGGTTGTTGGTTGTCCGCTGCTGATACTTGTCGAGCGCCTTCCAAGCCGCCTTCAAAATGCACTTCCGCCAATCGCTGGTCCACTCCAACTGCGAGTGCTCGGAGACAGGCATGTGCTCCAGCGTATCGATCGGCAACGGCATTTGGTTACGTCGGCAGAGCCACTGCATCGCCGCGTTCCGCACGATCGTGATCAAGTAGTAGCGGAACTTCCCCTTGTTCGAGTCGGCGGTATGAAATCCTTTCTGCACCATCCGCAGCATGAATTCCTGCTCGACCTCTTCCGCGTCGTTGGGATCGCGGACCAACGTGGCGATGTATTTGCGGATCGCTCGGCCGTAGCGCTTCACGAACAACGTCGGATTGTTGACCGCCGTCCAGCGCGTCGAGATGCGGTTGAGCCACATTCGCTCGCCGGTCTGTGAGTACGATGACTCGACATCGCCGCTTCCGGTCGATGGTTTCGAGTCTTCGAGTTTTGAATCGACGTCGGAATCCATCGGACGACTCACATTCTGGTGAGCCGGAGGCCGTTAGGCCCCGGACGAAAAAAACATTCGCGAACAGTCCGGGGGCTGACGCCCACCGGCTCGCCGAGTCATTGGGTGCCGCACCAGCGTATCTCAACGATGCGCTGCCGAACAACTCGCCCTCGAAAATCGGCACAACCGATACGGCTTGTCGAAGTCTGCCCAGTCGGAGAAACCTTGCTTGTGAGTTGCGGCGACCCGGTGCGATAATCAAATTGAGCGAAGGGGTCGGGAGTCTTTTTCAGGTCGGCGTCGCGCCACTGACAAGCAACTTGCGATCCGACGTCGAAGTCCCATTCGGCCGACCTGAAAAAGACTCCCGACCCCGTCCCCCCGCCCGCTACCTCCATGAGGCCCACCCATGTTTGAGTTCGATCACGGTTCCAGCCCGAATTGCGAAGGCGTTTCGCGACGCCAACTGCTCCGCGTCGGTGGACTTGGCTTTGCCAGTCTGACGCTGCCGACGTTGCTCCGCCTGCAAGCCGAAGCGAAAGCGAACCCAACTGCGGCCACGAAGACGCGTGATGACCTCAGCGTCATCCTCCTCTGGATGCAAGGTGGTCCTTCGCACGTGGACTCATTTGATCCAAAACCGGATGCCCCCGCCGAGATCCGTGGCGAGTTCGGCGTCATCGACACAACGATCCCCGGCGTGAAGTTCGTTGAGCATCTGCCGTTGATGGCCAAGAGCCTCGACAAGTTCACGGTCATTCGGAACGGCTACTCGTACAACGGCGGGCACGGCATCGCGGACGCCTACATGCTCAGCGGCTGGCGGTTCTCGCCGAGCACCGTCTATCCGAGTTACGGGTCAGTCGTCGCGCAGGAACTCGGCTACCGCAAAGGGATGCCGCCGTATGTGCAGCTTGGGCCGTGGGTCGACAAGATGAATGCCGGCGGCCAAGCCGGGTATCTCGGCAGCGAGCACAACCCGTTCATCATCAACGACGACCCGAACGGCGGCACGTTCAACATCGACGGCATCACGCTCCCCGGCGGCATGAGCGTGCCACGATTCGCCCGTCGCCAGCGGATGCTCACCCGATTCGATTCCTGGCAGCGAACCGTCGAGAAAAACGCCAACGACGTCGGCGCGATGGATGCCTTCTACGAGAAAGCCTTCAGCATCGTCACGTCCCCCGCCGCGAAGAAGGCGTTCGACCTCTCGCAAGAAGACCCGAAGCTGCGCGACAAGTACGGTCGCCACCGCTTCGGCCAGAGCTGTCTGCTCGCAAGACGGCTCGTGCAATCGGGAGTCCGCTTGGTCAACGTCTCATTCGCCAGTTGGGACACGCACGCGAACAATTTTGCTTCGCTGAAGAACACGCTTCTGCCTCAGACGGACACGGGTTATTCCGCGCTGTTGGACGATCTCGACCGGCTCGGCATGATGGACAACACGGTCGTCTTCTGGCTGGGAGACTTCGGCCGCACTCCGAAGATCAACTCCGCTGCCGGCCGAGACCACTGGGTCGGCTCAACCGTCTTCACCATCGGCGGCGGCGGCTTCAAGACCGGCCAAGTGATCGGAGCCAGCAACCAATACGCCGAGCAACCAGTCGGCAAGCCGATCGAAATCGAAGACCTCGCCGCCACGCTCTACACGGTCCTCGGCATCCCGCTCGACAAGCATTTCGTTTCCCCCGACGGCCGCCCCTTCAAAGTCAATCCGGGTGGACGAGTGCTGAATGAACTGCTGGCGTGAGACAGTTGATGTTCCACTTTTTCGCTTCGGGTTCTTGTACTCATCAAGACTTACTTTCGGCAGACTGGGGGCCATTTACTCGGTATGTCGAAGTCTCCGAAGATCAATTTGTGACTCGGCAGGTTCACGTTTTTCGGAATGGAAACGTGCTGCGTTACGACCGGAAACATTGGGCTGATGACTTCGGGATGCTGTTGGGCCTACGGTTTAGTTTTCAACCAAAATGGCGTCGCGGTTTCCACAATGTGAAGATGATTTCAGCCGCAGAATTCGAGAAGGTCTGGAAAATGGCGAAGTCCTCCAACCTCTGGAATCTGCAACTTGAACATTCACGAGCGGCACAGTGGGGAACTAGACCGCATTGGCTACTAACGCAGGCGGACAACACTCAAGAGGCGATTTGATATGCAACTTGGCACGGGCAAGTTCTTACTGGTTCTCGCGTGCGTGACCGCCACGTTCGGGTGCGAATTGCTGGCTCGTGCTGACGAACCGGTCTCGTTCGTCAACGACGTGCAGCCGATTTTGACGAAGCTGGGTTGCAATCAAGGGGCGTGCCACGGGGCTCAGTACGGGCAGGGTGGGTTCAAGTTGTCGTTGCGGGCGTTTGATGATGGGGCGGATTACGGGGAGCTCGTGCGCGGGGCTTATGGGCGGCGGATGAAGGGGGCGGTGCCAGAAGAAAGTTTGTTGCTCACGAAGCCATTGATGGAGGTGCCGCATGGCGGCGGGCGGCGGCTGAAACGGGACTCGTGGGCGTTTGAGACGCTCGTGAAGTGGATGAAGCAGGGTACTCCGGGGCCGCTGGCGAATGATCGCAAGCTGAAGCAAGTGGTCGTCGCACCGAGTGAGGCGATCTTGCAGTCGGGGCAGACGGTGCAGGTTTCGGCGAAGGCGATCTACGAGGACGGTTTCGAGGAACCGATCGAGCGCAAGGCGTCGTTCGACAGCATGAATGCCTCCGTGGTCGAGGTCACTCCGGAAGGACTCGTCACCGCGACGGGCAAGGGTGAGACGGTCGTGATGGTGCGGTATCTCGGCACGGTCTCGGTCTGTCGCATCGTTGTGCCGTTCGGGCAGAGCGTCGGTTTGGAAAACTTCGCGAAGAACAATTTCGTGGACGAACTGTGGGTCGAGAAGTGGCGAAAGACTGGCCTCTCGCCGACGAAGATTTGCACCGACGAAGAGTTCTTCCGCCGTATTCATCTCAGCACGATCGCGACGTTGCCGACGCCCGACGAGATCAAAGCGTTCCTGGCCGACACCGATCCCGATAAGCGGAACAAGGCGATCGACCGTGTGCTGCAACGGCCGGAGTACATGGACTTCTGGGCCTACAAGTGGGGCGACCTATTGCGGAACAACCGGAACAGTCTTCAGAAAAAGGGTATGTGGTCGCTACACAACTGGCTGCGAGCCTCCTTCCGCGACAACAAGCCGATGGACCAGTTCGCGACCGAACTGATCACCGCCGTCGGCAGTCCGTATCAGAACGGCCCGGTCAACTTCTTCGTCAACGGCTATCAAGAGGAATGGACTGAAGCGACCGCTCAGACGTTTCTCGGCGTGCGTGTGCAATGCGCGAAGTGCCACCACCATCCGTATGAAAACATCTCGCAAGCCGACTACCACAGCCTGCGAGCCTTCTTCGCCCGCGTCGGCAAGAAGAGTTCCTGGGAGTTCGGCATTCAAGGGGGCGAGTTCGTCATCTACGTCAACGACACCGGCGAGGTTGGCCACCCGCGCACCGGAGCGATCCTGCCGCCCAAGCCGCTGGGGGCCGCACCGTCCGATGACCCAGTTGATCGCCGCCGAGCGCTCGCTGCATGGCTGACCGACAAGAGTAATCTGACTTACGCTCGCAACTTGGCGAATCGGTATTGGGGTTTTTACTTCGGCCGCGGTCTGGTTTCGCCGATCGACGACATGCGGGTGACAAATCCCGCCGCGAACTCGGAACTGCTCGATGCGTTGGCTCGCGACCTGATCGCTCACAACTACGACGTGAAGCATCTGCTGCGAACGATCATGCGATCGCACGTTTATCAGCTCAGCGCGGTGGAACCAACTCACAGGCGAGCGGGGGGCGTCAGCCCCCCGGTTGGAGAGCCAAAAACGTCTGAGTCCGTCGCCATCTCAACCGGGGGGCTGACGCCCCCCGCTCGACAAGACACGAATCCCGACGGCGACAACCGCTACGTCACGCATTTCAGCCCGACGCGACTGAAGGCCGAGCAATTGCTCGACGCCGTCGATTTCGCCTGTGGCACGCAAGAGAAATTCCCCGAAGTGCCGCTCGGCTTTCGAGCGATCTCCCTGCCCGACTCGAACTTCCCGAACGAATTCCTCGACGCCTTCGGCCGCCCGCGCCGAGTCATCGCCTGCGAATGCGAACGGAGCGATACGCCGAGCATGACGCAGGCTCTGCTGATGATCAGCGGCGGCCTGCTCAACCGCAAAGTCAGCGACGGCAATGGCCGCATCGCGAAGCTCGTGAAAGCCAACACTCCGGCCGATCAAGTGGTGGAGGAACTCTTTCTCTGTTCGCTCTCACGCCGGCCGATGCCGGAAGAGAAGCAAGCGGCACTCGCCGAGATTGCCACGGCCGCCAGTCCTCAAGAGGGCTACGAAGATTTCTTGTGGACTTTGCTCAACACTCGCGAGTTTCAGTTCAATCACTGACGAGTTGTCTTCGGAGTAGCCACGCTCGCCAAGAGCGTGGGTGTGTGGCGACGAAGCGACAATCTCCCACGCTCTTGGCGAGCGTGGCTACGAAGGGGGAAATCATGGCGACGGACTTCGGTTCCGCAGACCTACGGTTGCCAGATGAGTTGCGTGGGCCGTTGTTGTCACACCTTCAGGGTCTGCGCGAACGCTACTTGCAACGCGGTTGGGCCGGGCGCGTGGGCTTTGGGGCTCGCCCGGCGGTGATCGTCATCGACTTGGCCAAGTATTGGCTCGATCCGGGCCAGCAGATCGGCAGTCCGTTGGATGTGGTCGTGCTGGCGACACTCCGAGTGCTCGATGCGGCCCGCGCGGCGTCGGTGCCGATCTTCTTCACGTCATTCGCGCACGACCCGGCCGAGCCACCGAGTCCACACGATCAGAAGTTGAAATGTCAGTTGCCGGCAAACGCGGTCGAACTGTTTGAACTCGATCCGCGGTTGGAACGGCGGCCTACGGAGAAGTTGATTCGTAAACGCTACGCCTCGGCATTCAAGGACACGAATCTGCATACGATGCTAACCGCGCTGGGCATCGACACGTTGATCGTCATGGGGGTCAGCACCAGCCATTGCGTCTACGCGACCTGTCGCGACGCCACCGACAGTTTTCGCGTCATTGTCCCACGCGAGGCGGTCGGGGAACGCTGCGAGTTGATGCACGAGGTCTTCCTGCTCGACATCGACATTGACCTGGCAGACGTGACCGACGTGGACGATGTCGTGCGTCAACTGGCACGGTCACCCGTTGAGTGACCCGCCGCTTGGCTTGTCCCATTGGGATCGACACAACTTTTGAGCCAGGTGCGATTCAAGGCCCGGTATGGATGCAATCTGCGGTCACGAAGATTTCCGAAGGCGTCCCATTCGCTGCCTCCCTAAATTCGCTGTCGATCTCTCATTCAAGTCGAAGAGGCGACAGCGAATTTAGGGAGACAGCGAATGTCAGGCACTCCAAGAAACAAGCGCGGGATCAATCAAGACTCAAAGGTCGCGTGGTGTTTCTGAGCCAGTCGGTTCGATAAGCTGCCGTCCTTCCCCAAGGCTGCCGCGATGTCGATGACGCCATTGGAATCTGCTTTGCCGCTCGAGCGCTATCGGCGCTACCTGAGCGTCCTGGCTCAAGCCCAGCTCGATCCCCGTTGGCGGGCGAAGGTCGATCTGTCGGGCGTGATCCAGCAGACGTTGCTGGAGGCTCATCAAGCCGCGAATCAATTGCGAGCGTGTGATGACGGCCAGCGCTTGGCGTGGCTGCGGCGCATCTTGGCGAACAATCTCACCGATGAACTCCGCAAGTGGACGACGGAAGCGCGCGACGCGCGGCGCGAAGTGTCGCTCGAGCAACGCTTGGCCGAATCGTCACAACGGCTCTCGGCTTGGTTGGCGGGAGACGATCCATCGCCGAGCACGACGATTCAACACGAGGAGCAGGCTCTGCGAATCGTGGCGGCGTTGGATCGGTTGCCAGAGGCTCAGCGGGAAGCGTTGATGTTGCAGCATTGGCACGGTTGGTCGCTGGCTCAGATCGCCGAGCACATGCAGCGGACTCCGGCCGCCGTGGCGGGATTGTTGAAACGCGGGCTGCAACAGTTGCGCGAACAGATGACTCAGGAGTCGCGCGGATGAGTGCCACGTTGCCCTCTGCGACGAACGATTCGGCCGCCGACCGCGAAGCGCGCGTGGATGCCGCGATCGCGGAGTTCCTGCTCGCGGCGGAATCGGGGCAGGCACTACCGCTGCCAGAGTTCCTTGCGCGGCACGCCGACATCGCTGACGAGTTGCGTGAGTTCTTGGAGAATCATTCCGCCTTCCGACAGATCTCGGCTTCGATGCTCGGAGCCTCGGCCGCCAATGCCACTCGGCCGCGTGCTTCCGAGACGACGGACACTTTGCCACGACCGCTTGGTGATTACGAATTGCTGCGCGAGATCGGACGTGGCGGCATGGGAACGGTGTATGCCGCGCGACGATTGAAAGATGATGCCACCGTCGCGATCAAGGTGCTGCATCCGTGGCTGGCCGGGGATGCAAGTTCTTTGCAGCGGTTTGAGCGTGAAGCTCAAGCGGCGATGAGCTTGCGGCATCCGCACATCGTTCCGGTCATCAACGCTCAGATGACCGGCAGCACGCCGTTTCTGGTCATGGAGTTGATCGGGGGTGAGTCGCTCGACCGCCGCCCCGCTCGCCAAGTTGCGGGAGTTGTCTCGCCGATTGGCCGATGTCGCCGATGCGTTGCAGCACGCTCACGAGCAGGGCGTGATCCATCGCGATGTGAAGCCGTCGAATCTGTTGCTCGCTCAGGACGAACGATTGCTGATCGGTGACTTTGGATTGGCGCGACTCACGCAGCAGCCGAGTTTGACGCGCACGGGCGAAGCGGTGGGATCGCCGGCGTATATGTCGCCGGAACAGATCGCTTCGCGCGACGGCGCTCCGGTTGATCATCGGACCGATGTGTATTCGCTGGGGGCGACGTTGTACGAACTCCTCACCGGCCGGCCGCCGTTCGTGGTGGATTCGCGTGAGCGATTGCTGGCGAGCATTCAACAGGACGAACCGATCTCGCCCCATCGTTGGTGTCCCGAATTGCCGCGAGACTTGGAAACACTGTGCTTGAAGACGCTCGAAAAGCAGCCGCGTCACCGCTACGCGACGGCGGCGGAGCTGGCGGCGGACTTGCGACGGTTTGCGAATGGCCAGCCGGTTGCCGCGCGCGGACCGACGCTCGCAACACGCTTGGGACGCGGGTTGCGAAAGCGAATGGTGGCTCGGCCGCGAGCGACGATGAGTGTGATCGCCGCAGTGCTCGTGTTGATCCTCCTCATTGCCGTGGCGGGAGTCCGACAGTCCGCGATGAAGGCGCAGCGGCAACAGGCGATTGATTCGGCGCTCGTCGTGGCATTGACCGGAGACCTCAAGGCGACCGAAGAGGCGATCGCGCGGGCGGAGCAACTGGGTGTGTCTGCCGAGTGGCTCGAATTGCTGCGTGGCCGAGTGTCGTTTCATCGTGGCGAGTACTCGGCGGCGATTCAGCATTTGGAAGCCGCCGCACAGTCGAGCCAGCCGACGGTCGCGGCGCTGTCCTTGCAAGCGACCGCGCAGCTCGCCGCCGGCTCGTGGGAGAACTACGAGACATTGCTCGAACGCGCCGCGGCCCTAACGCCAACGACCGCCGAAGACTTCTTGTTTCGTGGTGAAGCCGAGATTTATTTTGATCCCCGGCAGGCCGAGCAGTCCTTGACCGAAGCAGTACGACGGAGAGACACGCCATTGGCGCGGTTGATCCGAGCGGAAGCACGCATCAACCTGGCGTTCGATACCAGCGATCTGCCGACGGCGAAGGCTGCGCTGCTCGATTTGTTGATCGCGCGAGAACTGCTCCCCGATCATCCGGCCACGCTGTTGGAGAGCCTCAACGCGCATCTCCTCACTGCCGAGCTGTCCTCGGATGCAGGTCGATTCGTTGAGCGAGATGAAGAACTCCTCGCCGCGGAGCGGGACTTCGCGGCGCTGGAACCGTTTCGGCACTTGCCAACCGTCATCCACAACCGCTCGCTGTTTCTGCTCTCGACCGATCGCGAGTCCGCCTCGTTCGAGTTATTGCACGGCGCGGAAGCTCAGCATCACGATGCGCTGGTGGCGTATGATTTCGCGTTGGCTTTGTTTCGCCGTGGTGAATCAGCGGACGCGCTGCGTGTTTTGCAGGCTCGCGTCTCGCAAGCGGGAGAGGGGACGGCGACCGCTTCGCTGACAGCCGATGAAGCTTTCTTGCGCGTGTTGCTGCTGCGTGACACGAGTGAGTCTTCGACAGCGCGGGCAGCTTATGACGAATTGGCCGAACGCTATCAGACGGGGCTGACCGCGTACTTTCACCCCTGTTTGCTGTTGCTGTTGGGCGAGCCAGAAGCCGCGATGTCAGCCAGTCGCCGCCTGCGAACCGCCGGCACGCCGCCCCGTCTGCGCGGTGCGTTTTACTCACGCCTCTTGGCGTTCAATGCTGGCGAGTTGTCGGAGGTCGAGTTGCTAGATTCGGTGCGCGGCTCGCGCTGGGATCGTTGCGAAGCGTTATTCTTCGCAGCGTTACGGGAACTCGCTCGCGGAGATCGTGCGGTCGCGCGGCAGCGATTCGAGCAGTGCGTCGCGACACGCTGCGCCGGGTTTCTCTCGTGGGACTGGAGTCATGCGGTGCTGCGCCGCTGGGAGACCGACCCGCAATGGCCAGCGTGGATTCCGTGAGCAGAGCGACGGGGTCGGGAGTCTTTTTCAGGTCGGACAAACGGCCATTGTTCGTCAACCTGCGAAACAGTGTCGAAGGGTGACACGCCGACCTGAAAAAGACTCCCGACCCCTTCCTCGTTCACGCCGCGCGACGTGCCGATTGGTCCGCTGGCTTCGACAAGAATCGTTCTTCGCCGAGCAACACCACTCCGATCGTGCGGACGATGATCCGCATATCCAAAGCGAACGACACGCGCGCGACATACTCGGCGTCGTAGACCCAGCGTTCCGGCCACGTCAGATGGATGTTGCCGTGGACCTGAGCCAATCCCGTCAGCCCCGGCCGCGCGAGCAATCGGCGGCGAGCGAGGTCTGTGTACTCGGCAAGTTGGCTCGGCAGCGCGGGTCGCGGTCCAACGAGCGACATGTCGCCGTTGACGATGTTCCATAACTGCGGCAACTCGTCGAGCTTGAACCGCCGCAGCCAGTAGCCGACCGCTGTGACCTCGTCGGTCTTGCCGAAGATTTCTTGATGCGACATGCGCAACCGGTCGGTCATCGTCCGAAACTTGTAGGTGCGAAACGTCGCGCCGCCTCGGCCGAGCCGCTCCTGCACAAAGAACGCCGGTCCGCGAGACGTCAGCTTGATCAGTACCGCGATCAACGCGAACAACGGCGCGACCGCCAACAGTGCCGACGCGGAGACACACAGATCGAGCAGTCGTTTGCCGAACGCTCGGTACGGTTGCTTGAGCCAGTTTTTCATTGCCGAAATCAAAACGAGTACCTCAACGAAATCTTCTGACTTCACCGGGGACACAGATGGCCGATTCGCGAAGTGTCGATCCGTGGTATCCGCGTCATCTGTGTGCCTTTCAGGGAATGAACGGTCTCGAGAGAACACGGATTTCACGGATGACACGGATACTGCGACAAACTCCCCCTCAGGTCGTTCGCCGATTCCTAGCCGTCACTTTACGCCGCCGTTCGTGCGGAGACTGTCCGTTGCGGCGTTGCAATCGGCAACGGCAATCCACGTTCGCTGAGCCAATGGTGATACAAGTCGGCCAACGATTGCCACAGGTCTTCGCGGCGGAAGTCGGTGAGGACTCGCTTGCGGCCTGCTTCGCCATGACGTCGGCGGAGAAGTGGATTGCGAAGATAACAGGCCGTCGCAGTCGCCAACGTTGCAGAATCGTGGAGCGGGACCAGCATGCCAGTTTCGCCATCGGAGACCGCGTCGAGCGTGCCGGTTGCCGAATAGCCGACCACGGGAACTCCGGCCGCGGCGGCTTCCATCGGGACGTTGGGAAAGCCCTCGCGGTACGACGGGAAGACGAACACATCGAAGAGACTGTAATACAACGAGACGTCTTTGATCGCGCCGGTGCAAATGATCTGCGGATGCTCGGTGATTCGTTTCCAAATTTTCGGCGGGATCGGATCCCCTTCTTCCTGCCCGCCGATCAGGATCAGTCGCAGATCGGAGAACTCGGCAAGCAATTGGCGGAACGCGTCGTACAAGTCGACGAGTCCTTTGTCGCGAGTCAGTCGCCCCACGAATCCGAGGACCGGCGCTTCCACCGGGATCTTCAGTGATTCGCGCAACTGACCGATGCGAATGAATTGGTCGACCGAGTATTGAAACCGCTCGGCGTTGACGCCGTTGGACGATCCGTGTCGCAGAACGACTGTCTTGTCGGGCCTGACCAACTTGCGCCGGACGTATTCTTGCCGCAGGCTCTCGCCGACGCAGATCACTTGCTGAGCGCAGCTCGCGGCGAGCCGTTCGGTTGCCGCCAGCAAGCGTTCTTTGAATCCCGATGTTGTTTCCAATCGCAGACCGCGCAGCGTGTAGAGCCGCACTGGCACGCCGGTCAGCTTGGCGGCGATCATGCCCAACAGCCCGGCTTTGGGAGTCCCCGCGTTGACGATGTCTGGCCGCAGCGTGCGCAGAATGCCGCACAGCTTCGCGAGCGTTCGGACGTCCGACAGCGGTGAGATCTCTCGCTCAATCGGGACTGGAATCGTCTGCACTTGCTCGCGCTCGCGCACGATGTCGAGCGACTCGCTGGGGGCGGCGATGACGGTGATGTCGAAGCCCCGTTCGCGCAGGAACGACAACTGGCCGTTCATCAGATTTTCCGCGCTGATGGCGTGCGTCGTGACGTAAGCCAGTTTCGGTCGTCGAGGAAATGGGAGAGTGGTCATCGTTTGGAATCGGAAAGGGGTCGGGAGTCTTTTTCCGGCCGCCGCAGGGTGTGTGATGTGATCGGGGTTTGAGTGGCGGCGGCCGGAAAAAGACTCCCGACCCCGTTACGCGGCGTGTCGTTCGGAACGTGTGTTGGCGGTGAGCCAATCGGGGAGGCTCTTGAGCGTGGTGATTTCATGGTCGGCTTCGAAACCGGATTGTGGTTCGACGTGGCCGTGTTCGGTGTTCGGTCGGCGGATCCGAACGGTTTGCAGGCCGAGTCGGCGGGCTCCGACGAAATCCTTCTTGGGGTTGTCGCCGACGTAAACGGCATGAGACGGGTCGATGTGCAGTCGTCGCAGCAGTTCGAGATACGGGATCGGTGACGGCTTCCATTGCTCGCGGCCGAAGTCGTCGGAGTACACGATGGCTTCGACTCGGTGCTGTAAGTCGAGCGCCTTCACTTTTCGACGCTGCACCTCGGCGGGCCCATCGGTCAAGATGCCCAGCGCGTAGCGGGGCCAGAGCATCGGCAACAACCACTCGGCGTCGGGAAACATCGTCAGTTGCGGTTCGTGCGAGCGGTAGGCTCGGACAAGTTCTTCGATCAACGCCGGTTCGCGAGGCACCTTCAACTCGAACAGAATTGCGTCGAAGACTGAGCCGCGGATGCCGCGCTGAAACTGAGTCATCATTAAGCCGAACAATTCTTCGGTGTCTTGTGACAATCGCTGCGCCAACAGTTCCGCCGCTGCGTGAAAGCCGCCACGAACGAAGTCACTCTCTGGATAGAGCGTGTCGTCGAGATCAAGCAGCACGGCACTGAGGGATGTCTTGGAGTGACGCTCCGGGGACATACACCCCCTCCTCGTAACGGAACATGTAAAACTCGTCGGCGAAGTCGCCGATGCACGGCGCAAGGGACTGTCCCAATGCCATCCGAATAATTTGTTTGGGATAATTCGCCCCGGCCGCGACCGACAACGGCAAGCCGCCACCGACGCGCGGGTTGATCTCGGTGAAGCGGACGCTCGCGTCGGCATCGTCACTGACGAAACATTGCACGGTCAGCGGTCCGACTCCGCCGAGCTTGTTCGCCAGATCGACCGTCGCGCGAATGATTCGCCAGTCTTTGGAGGTCACTCCTTTGCTGATCTCACCGGCGCGAACTTCCAATCGGCGACGAGGAACCGCGTTGATGACTCGGCGATCGAGATCGCACAGCACATCAACGGTGTATTCCTGCCCGGTCGCGAACTCTTGCAACATCGGACGCGGAACGTAGCGCAGAAAGAAGTCCAGCTCTTCACGGTTTTGAACTTTGTAGGCGTGCTGGCTGCCCGAGCCATTCGCTGGCTTGATGAAGATGGGATACGGCACATCGCCGCGCCGGACGTCTTCGATGGATAAGTTGCGAACGGTGGGAATGTCGTTGTCTTCAAAGAACCGTGCGGTGCTTTCCTTGTCGCGGCAGATGCTCACGACCGGCAGCGATGAAACCAATGCGACGGTCCCGGCCTCGCGGAACCGAGCCCGATGCTCGGCCAGCACGAGCAGATCAACATCGATCAACGGCAGCAGCAGTTGCACGCGATGCCGCTCGCAGACATCGAGCAGCGTCGGCACATACGCCGGGTGATCGCAGCGTGGAATGATGTAGGACTTGTCGCAGACGCTCAGCACCGCCGAGTGCGACGATGAATCGACACCGATGATCTGGCCGTCGATGTCCAAGTCGTCAAAGGCCTGGCGAAATTGATTCACCAACGAGACTTTGCGACCGGCACAGGTCAGTAACAAATGAAACGGAGGCTTTCCCATCCTGAGAAACCTGCAGCGTCAGAGTTTGGCGAGAAGAATGCAGCCGACGAACGCCGGCTCGGAAGAGGGGCGGGCTTGTAGCAGACAGGCCAAAAGCGAGGCAACAGGGCAATTCCCGAAGGCGAAACGCAAAACAGCTTGGCGAGCGGGGCGGCGTCAGCCCCCCGGTTGAGCGACGAACTCAACCGGGG
>CAMDPX010000204.1 GCA_945905295.1 Planctomyces sp. SH-PL62
CGCTCCCTAACGGTCGCGGTACCGTGCTTCCTCGATACCCATTTGGAGTAACAGCGAGAAAGACTCCATCATGTCATCGGCTTCGAGGCGATTTGTCGCCAGTTGGTTCGCGATCATTTTGCTTGGTCCGATCAATCGTGGTTGGGGGCAGGAGGCTCGCAATCCGCCGCAGCCGGCGTTCGTGCCGAAGATCACCATCAGCAAGGAAACGACGTGGGCCACCGAGCCGCTCGATGAGCGGGGCTTCGTCGATTACTTCGCGGTGATCAATCGGCAGTTCGGCGCGGGAGTGACTCCGGAGAACAACGCCGTCGTGCCGTTGTATCGGGCGTTGGGGCCGAGGCCGGATGGGACTCGGCAGCCGGAGGATTTCTTTCGGCTGTTGGGGATGCCGGTTCCTCCGGAGGACGGCAAGTACTACTCATCGCCGCGCGATGGTTGGCCGGACGGGGCGTTGAACGGGCCGTGGAAGGAGGCGGATTATCCGTGGCTGGTGGCTTGGTTTCGTTCGCAAGCGGAGCCGCTGGAAGCGGTCGTCGAGGCGTCCGAGAGATCGGAGTCGTTCTCACCGCTGGTGAATGGTCCCGATGCGCCGCTGATGACGGTGTTGTTGCCGGGCATTCAACGATCGCGCGACTTCGGGCGAGCGTTGGTCGCGCGAGCGATGTGGAAGCTCGGCGAGGGAAGCCGCTTCGATGCTTGGCGCGATCTGATGGCCGCTCATCGGCTGGGGCGTTTGGTGGGGCGCGGTCCGACGGGCATTGAAGGACTCGTGGGAGCCGCCATCGAGCGGCAGGCGATGGATGCCGAACTGCGCTTGATCGCGGAGACTCAGCCTCCGGCCAAACAGGCCGCGTTGTTTCTCCGGCAACAGCAACGACTGCCGCCGCGCGGTTCATTTGTGGAGAAGATCGACTCCTGCGAACGAGCGATCTACTTGGACTCCTGCATTCGGCTGGCTCGGCGACAATTGACGTTTCAAGAGGCGGCGGACGGTCCCGCGTTCGAGCATGTTTCTCTGCGGCCGTTCGCCGAAGAGGCGCTGATCCGCGACATCGACTGGGACGAAGTGCTGCGGTCGCTCAACCGGTGGTTTGACCGCCTGGCGGTCGCATCGCGACTCCCCTCCTTCAAAGAGCGAGACGCGGCTCTTATCGAGTTGAGGGATGACGTGTTGAAATTTTCTAAGGACAGAAAACAGAAATACGACTGGCTCGTGATCCTTGCCGATCAATCGACCCGAACCCGGTTCACAGCCGACTTACTCGCGTCTCGGTATCTGCCCAGCGTCCACCACCTCGCTAGATATGACGACCGATCCATTCAGAGGACGCGCAATCTCGAACTCGCGTTGGCCTTGTCGGCTTGGCGAGGAGATCACGACTCGTACCCGAAGTCGCTGGCGGAACTCGCTCCCAAGTACCTTGAGTCCATCCCGCTCGACCTCTTCACCGATCAGCCTTTGCGTTATGAGCGGACGGCCGACGGCTACCGCTTCTACAGCCTCGGCTCGAATGGGACTGATGACGAAGGCCGAGGTGAGGATGACAAGCCGCGTGGCGACGATCTCGCCGTGCAGATGCCGCTGCCGAAGCCAAAGCCATGAGTCGTATCGACATGTCGGAGTGACACGAGTCTGAAAGGTGAGAGAACCATGATGTCTGCTCGTCGCATTCGTTTCTATTTGATGACGTTTCTGATGAGTTCGTTGGCCAGTGTGGCGACGGCTCAGGAGTGGTCCCGTTTTCGAGGTCCGAACGGCAGCGGGGTCAGTGATGCCAAGACGATCCCCGTGAAATGGACCGACCGCGACATCCGCTGGAAGGCGAAGTTGCCGGGAGAAGGGATCTCTTCGCCGGTGGTGTGGGGCGAGAAGATCTTCGTGACGGCGGCGGAGCCGGACATCCGACAGCGGCATTTGATCTGCCTCCGCGCAACCGATGGACAGGAGCTCTGGCGGCAATCGGAAGCGTTCCGCGTCTACAAGAAGCACAAGGTCAACTCGTTTGCGACGTGTACTCCGGCCGTCGATGCCGAGCGGGTCTATACGGTTTGGCAATCGGCCGAGTCATCCGCCTTGCTGGCGTTCGGCCACGACGGAGCGCCGGTTTGGAAGTTTGAACTCGATCCGTTTTCTGAAGGACACGGCGGCGGTGTGTCTCCTATCGTGTGGAATGATCTCGTCGTGCTGGCGTGCGATCAGCAGGGGCCGAGCTACCTCGTGGCGGTGGACCG
Organism: Planctomyces sp. SH-PL62; assembly: GCA_945905295.1. Lineage (GTDB taxonomy): Bacteria > Planctomycetota > Planctomycetia > Planctomycetales > Planctomycetaceae > SXKJ01. Next base: position 2,236 of record CAMDPX010000204.1, read on the forward strand.
TCGCACGGGCGAGCAACGTTGGAAGACGCCGCGACGCAGCAAGCGAGCCGGTTATTCGACGCCCTGCGTGTATCAAGTCCCCGGCCGGCCGGACGAGCTGATCTTCACCGCCTGGGAGCACGGCATCACGGGCCTCGATCCACTGACTGGCGACGTGCGCTGGGAAGTCGATTGCTTCGGCAAGCAGACCGAGCGTGCGATTGCGTCGCCGATCGTGGCTGGGGACGTGATCTTCGGCACTTGCGGCTTCGTCACCTCGGACAAGCATTGCGTGGCGGTCCGACCGAGCGACTCCGGCGGCAAGTCGGAAGCGAAGGAACTCTTTCGCGTCGAGAAGACCGCGCCGCATCTGCCGACACCTCTGGCGTACAACGGCCGTTTGTTTCTCTGGACGGAGAAGGGGGTCGTGACCAGCGTGAAGCTCGACAACGGCGAAGTGGTCACGACGAAACGCATCGGTGGGAATTACTCCGCCTCGCCCGTATGCATCGACGGCAAACTGTACGCCGTCAGTGACGCCGGCGAAGTCGTGGTGCTCACTGCGGATGACGCGCTCGAGGAACTTGCCCGCAATCCGCTCGACGAATCCAGCAGCGCCACGCCCGCCGTGTCGGGAGGCCGCTTGTACCTCCGCACCATGAGCCGATTACTGTGCATCGGCGGCACTCCGTGATTCGCTCGTGAGTCAGTTTCGTAGGACGGACAATCCTGTCCGTCCGAACCAAACGGCGGACAGGATTGTCCGCCCTACAAAATTTTCAAACTGAGCCACTCCCCGTGATTCGCTCGCGGACACACTTCACAGGATAGGAAACTCATGAACGTCTACGAATCGCTGGGGGTCACTCCCGTCATCAACGCGTTGGGAACTTTCACTCGCGTGGGAGGCAGCCTGATGCCGCCCGAAGTTCTGCAAAGCATGCAGGACGCCGCCGGTCACTTCGTGTGCATGGAACAATTGCAGCATGCCGCCGGCAAACTCATCTCCGAGCTGACTGGCTCCGAAGCGGCGTATGTGACCTCCGGAGCACAGGCCGCGCTGGTCCTCTCCGTCGCCGCCTGCATCACCGGACTGGATGCCGCGAAGATGGACCGGCTCCCCGAGACGACCGGTCTGCGCAACCAAGTCGTCATGGCTCGGTTGCACCGCAATCACTACGACCACGCCATCGAAGCCGCCGGTGGCCGGATCGTCGAAGCGGGCAGCGATCGCGAATGCCGACCGGATGATCTCGCCGGGGCGTTCAATGAACTCACGGCGGCGATTCTGTATCTGCCTGGATTCGAAGAACGTCTGGCCTTGCCTGACGTGGTCTCGGTCGCGCGGCGTCATCACATCCCCGTCATCGTTGACGCTGCCGGCCGTTGCGATGAACCGCGCAATCTGACGCGCTTCGTGGCGGATGGAGCGGATCTCGTCTGTTTCAGCGGAGGGAAATTCATCCGCGGTCCGCAGGCTTCGGGATTCGTCTGTGGACGGCGCGACTTGATCTCGGCGATCGCCTGGCAGCATCTCGATATGGATTTCACGCCTGGCGTGTGGACCGCACCTCCCGAATTGCTGTCGGCCGATCAACTCGCGTTCATCCCGCGACAGGGGATCGGTCGCGGTTACAAAGCCGGCAAGGAAGAAATCGTCGGACTGCTCACCGCGCTGCGACTCTACGTTGAGCGCGATCACGTCGCTGAGAAAAGGAATTGTCTCCACAAGCTGCAGTCGATCTGCGACGGACTGCGCGGAGTCGCGCACGTTACTGCGGAGATCATCCCGACGGATCCGGTTCGCGGCGGCTTTCCCAAAGCCCGCATCGCCATTGATCGCGAGGCGCTTGGCCTCTCCGGATACGACTTGATTCGGGCGCTCATCCAAGGCCGACCGTCCATTCATCCCGGAGAACGGGAGCTGGACCGCGGGGCCGTCATCATTCATCCGTTCGGTCTGCAAGATGGGGACGAACGAAACATCGTGCAGCGAGTCAAAGAGATCGTTGGTCTCAAGCCTATCGCGTAATCCGAATTCCGAAAACGAACCGCGCGGCGTCGTTACAGCACGGCGTTCATTCGCGCTCCACTTCATTCGCGCGGCCATTTGTTAAAAGCCGCGCGAATGAAGTGGAGCGCGAATGAATCGCAAAACGTGACAACTTCACCACAAATATGCCGGATCAAAAAAACTAGCTCAGCAGCGGCATCAAGACCTTCGCATCGTAGACGTCGGTCAAGCGTTCATCGCGACCGTGGACGTTGTAGGTGACGCGCTTGTGGTCCAAGCCGAGCTGGTGCAGGATCGTGGCGTGGAGGTCGGCGACCATGACCCGATTCTCGACGGCGTGATAGCCGAGTTCATCGGTCGCACCGTAGGCTTGGCCCCCCTTGATGCCGCCGCCGGCCAGCCACATCGAGAAACCTTGTTTGTGATGGTCGCGGCCGTCGCCAGACTGGCTGACCGGCGTACGCCCGAACTCACCGCCCCAGACGACCATTGTGCTGTCGAGCAACCCGCGCTGCTTGAGGTCTTTCAAGAGTGCGGCGGCCGGCTGATCGGTTTGTTCGCAACAACTCTTCGTGCCGTTGGCGTTGTTGGCGTGCGTGTCCCAGATTTGGCTCTCGACGAAGAGCTGGATGTAACGGACTCCACGCTCAACCAGCCTTCGTGCAATCAAGCAGCGGCGGCCATAGCTGTCGGTCTTCGTTTGTCCGAGTCCATAGGCGGCTTGCGTCTCGGCAGTTTCTTCGGCGAGGTTCAACGCCGCTCCGGCGGACAACTGCATCCGCGCGGCCAGCTCATAGCTGGCGATGCGCGCTTCCAAATCGGGGGCGATGCGCGGTTGCCGCGCGAGGTGCTCGTCGTTGAGTTGCCGCAGCAGGTCGCGCCGCAATCGCTGAGTGTTGTCCGAGACGGCCGTCGCCGGTTGCAGGTACAGCACCGGAGTTCCCGTGTTGCGGAAGTGGACTCCTTGATAACGGGGCGGCAGGAAACCGCTCGACCAATTGCGTGTCCCATCCGTCGGCAATCCGCCGTCGTTGCGGAGCACGACATAGGACGGCAGGTTCTGGTTCTCGCTGCCGAGCGCATAGCTGACCCACGCTCCGATCGTCGGCCGGCCGGTGACGATGCGGCCGGTGTGAATCTGCCAGAGAGCCTGTTCGTGGTTATTGTGTTCGCAGTGCATCGAGCGGATGACGGCGATGTCGTCGGCACAAGTCGCCGTATGCGGCAAGAGCTCGCTGTACTCGACGCCGCACTCACCATGCGGCCGAAACTTGAACGGGCTGCCCAGCAGATTGCCGTGAGCGGAGATCTTCACGAGGTCCGTGAAGTACTTCGGCATCGGCTTGCCATCCTGCTTAGTGAGCTCCGTTTTTGGATCCAGCAGGTCCATGTGACTAGGACCACCATGTTGAAAAAGCTGGATGACCGCCTTGGCTCGCGGAGCAAAATGAAACCCACCGTTGACGCCGTTTGATCCTTCCGCGCGTGCGGCTTCTTCGCAAAGCATCCCACCCAGCGCGATCCCGGCGAAGCCAGACGCAGTGCGAGTGAACAGATCACGGCGCGAGATCGCTTCAAACAACCCGTTCGATGGCGTTGAAAATCGCATTTGGTTCGCTGTCCTTTTGATTGACAACAAGATTCCGAATTAGGCTCGCCAGTTTTCAACGGCTAATCCCGGCACGCGGCTGAACTCACCCACATTGTCCGTGACGAAGGTGAGGTTGGCGGCGAGTGCGTGCCCTGCTAATAGAATGTCATAGGGGCCAATCGCCAGGCCGCGAGTTTCCAATTGTGCCCGTACCTGAGCGGCCTGACTTGCGGCAAAGGGATCAAACGCCAGTTCGGTCAATGTTCTGACAAATTCTCCGATTTTGGCTTTCTCACCGATTGGGTCTGCGGATTTTTCAGCACCGACCAGCAACTCAAAAGTCGTGACGGTGCTGACGGCACAGTCGTCGCGTGAAATCGACCTGATGTGTGACAACACCGGCTCACGCCGGCGTAGCACGTCGATGCAGGTGTTCGTGTCCAGCAGATATCGCACATTGGCCTCAGTCGTCGAATTTTGGGGCGGCTGGCAAGACTCCTTGGTCGGGTCTCACGAACGTCGGATCGTCGATGTGAATCGCTTCAAAGAACCCAGGAGGCCATTCGCTCGAACGAACCGGTTCGAGAATCACGCCGGTACCTTCCCGCCGAATCGAAACTTTATCGCCGTCAAATCGGAATTCTTTCGGCAACCGCACGACCTGAGATTCGCCGTCGGAAATCACTTCGACTGTTTGTGTTTGCATGGTTTCGTTCCTTACGGTCGCCTCGTCGATTGTCGCGTCCAAACGCATGGTATCCAAGTTTTGGCCACGAATCTCACATTTTATGAAGCCCTGGCCATGCTCAATGCACGTAGACAAACTCGTTGCTGTTGAGCAGCACGAGGGCGACTTGCCGCCACGCGGCTTTGAGGGCGGCTTCTTTGTCAGCGTCGGTTGGGTTGGGCTTGTTCGCCAGTTGTTCTCGCGAAAGTTCCGAGAGCGTTCGCACGATGCGGTCGGTTTCCGTGGCAGACGGCTCGCGAGTGAACAGCGATCGGAACGCGAAGCGGATTCGGTCGGGATCGGTGGTCGCGGCGGACCAGATGCGTTCGCTCAGACCACCGGCGGCACGATCGGACATCGGCCCGTGCAGCATCGCGAGCGCTTGCAGCGGGACGGTCGAGACGGTTCGTTCCGGGCAGTTCACTTCCATCAGCGGTGTGTCGAAGAGTTCCAACATTGTGAGATGCTGGCTGCGGCGCACGATTTGATAGATCGAACGGCGTCGGCCCGGTTCGTCGTCAGTGTCGATGACCGAGCCGTCCCCTTGCGCGGCGACGTTGGCCCACTTGCCGAATTGCGTCGGGGTCAGCCGCGCGGAGACCGTCAGCAAGCTGTCGCGCACGACTTCCCCTTGATGCCGCTTCGGCGACCAGGCACCCAGCAGGATGTTGTTGGAATCGAGTTGCTGTTTCACCGCGTCGACGTCGGCCGATTGGCGATACGCGGTGGAGGTGACGATCAGGCGATGCAGACGCTTTTGCGACCAAGCCCGTAGGTCAGGCTTTCCAGCCTGACCCGCGTTGGAACGAACAGGCTCAGGCTGGAAAGCCTGACCTACGAACTCCGTCGCCAACCAGTCCAACAGCTCCGGATGCGTCGGCTTCACGCCGGAGCGGCCGAAATTGGCGAGCGTCGGAACGATGCCTCGGCCGAAGTGCGCGGCCCACAGACGATTCACATGCACGCGAGCCAGCAGCGGATGCTCCGGCGCTGTCAGCCACCGAGCGAGAGCGGTGCGACGGCCAGAAGTTTTGTAGCCGGCTTGCGGCGCGAGTTGGAATCCGGCAGGCGCGAGCACCTCGACCACGCCGGGAGCAACCTCCGCTCCGGGCTTGTTGTAGTCACCGCGCCGCAGGATGTGGCCGGCGGCGGCTTTCTCGTCGATGTCGGCCAGTCCGCGAATGCGCGTGATCGTCTTCTTCAATGCGGCTTCAGCAGCGAGCGCGGCTTTGAGCTTGGCGCTGTCGTCGCGGTATTCGTCAAATTGTTTGGCGAGTTCGGCTTCGCTGAGCGAGACGGTCGCCACGTTGTGTTGTTCGAGAAGTTGTTTTTGTTCGGCATTCCGTTTTGCGGGTTCGATGATGAGCGCGGCGATGAGTTTGTCTTGGGTTGGAAGATCAGCCATCAGCTTTCGGCCATCAGCCATCGGCCGGGCGAGCACACGACGGCGGAATCGCAGAGTCAGTTCGTTGAGCGATGCCGTCAGCGCGGCGATGCGGGCGTCGGCCTGTTGGTTGTGCGCGTTGATGCGTGCCTCTTCCGCCTCGCTGGCGAACGGGATGCCGCGCACCTCGGAGGGCTGCCAGCGAGCGGGATCGAGCGCTCCGCCGAAGACCGCTTGCAGCGAGTAATAGTCGCGCTGCGAAATCGGATCGAACTTATGCTGGTGACAGCGAGCACAATGCACGGTCAGGCCGAGGAACGTCGTGCCGACAATCTGCATCGTGTCGGCCAGAACTTGATGAACCTCGTTCGGTTCGATGTAGCCTGGATACGTCGGATCGAGCGCCGTTCGCAGGAAGCCGGTGGCGACGAGTTGGTCGTAAATCTCCGGAGTGATCTCGTCGGCTCGCCGCCAGTCGCTGAGTTCGTCCCCCGCCAACTGCTGCGTCACGAATTGGTCATACGGCAGATCGCTGTTGAGCGCCCGAATGACCCAATCGCGATAGCGCCACGCCTCCGGACGCAAGCGATCCGCCGCGAGGTATCCATCCGAGTCCGCATACCCCGCGATGTCGAGCCACTGCCGCCCCCAACGCTCGCCAAATCGCGGCGACGCGAGCAGACGGTCCACAACTTTGTCGTAGGCATCAGGCGACTCGTCGGCGAGGAACTCATCCAATTCTTCAATCGTCGGCGGCAAGCCGAGCAGATCGAAGGTCACTCGGCGTAGCAACACAGACTTGGACGCTTCGTCGTTGAACGACAAGCCCTTCTCGGCCAACTTGGCGAGGACGAATGCATCAATGGGATTTGAGATTTGAGATTTGAAATTTGAAATTTCAGATTTCAAATCTGCGAGACGCGGCATTGCCGGTCGCTTCGGCGACTGGAACGCCCAGTACGCTCGGTCTTCCTCAGACAACCGGCTGGCTTGTTCGGCTTCGTCGATCGGCGTTTCTTTTTCGGCGACGGTCTTCGCTCCGGTCGCGACCCAACGTCGCAAGAGAGCCTTCTGTTTTTCATCAAGGCGGCCTTCGTCTTTGGGCGGCATCTCGTCGGCCATGATCTTTTGGATGAGCAAGCTTTCGTCCGGCTTCTCCGCGACGAACCCCGCGCCACTATCGCCCCCCTTGAGGATCAAAAACCTGCGCCGCAGATCCAAGCCCGCTTCGAGCTTCCCGTCGCCGTGACACTTGAGACAGCGCGTTGCCAGGATCGGAGCGATGTCGGATTCAAACTTCGGGACGGGTGTTTCCTCAGCAGCGGCGCGTCGTGAAACACCCGCCATGCTCAGCAACACTACGAGCAACGAAAGCCACAGACGCATCGTCTTCGCCCCTTTCTCAACCGCCGCGATCCGGCAAGGACATCAGTTTGGCCAGAGCCGCCTTGCAGCGGAAGCGCAAAGGCGGATGCCACCAGATCGAATCACATCGGACGTCGGATTGTATTCCTGGTGGCGATCAAAAGGGGGCTCTACCACTCTTCAAGAGATTCGTCAGCGGGTTCAAGCCCGTCGGTTTTCGAATAGGACCAACCACACGTCGGGCAAGTCGATTCCGCTTCGGCCATGATCGCATCGCAGGCCAAACAGCGAGTCGTTTCAACTTGCTCCTGTTCAGCGACCGATCCAGGAGCGAGAGCGCATCCCGCGATGCCGAAGAACGCGGCGGTCAATGCGATTGCGGTTTCGTTCGGTTTCAAACCGACGCTGGCAGTTCCGCTGTGGTCGGTCTGGCTGAGGATCTCTCGCGCGGCGGCGAGCTGCGATTCCTCGACCATCAGTCGCGGTGCGGAAGACCAGCCGCCGGGGAGATCCCCGATCGCGTCTTGCAACGCTTCGTTCTCGATGACCACACGAATCCCCGCCTCCTCCAACGCGAATTTCAGGGCATGAGCCTGTAACGGATGGGACGCGCGGTAAGCCTCCACGAAATTGATTTCTGAGACTGGCATGGAACCTCCGGCGATCAAGGTCGTCACATTGCGATGAAGAGTTTCGGGGCTGCACTCGTCCGCCTATGCTTTCACCGCTCGGCCGGTGAGTTGCCGAGCAGCAGATCACTCAATCAAGGAGAAACACACTATGCGGCGGAATCAAGTCACGGTCTGGGGAATCGTGTTGAGCGTGTTGCTGGGCATTATCGCCTTGCGGTCGAATTCCACAATTGGGGAGGAAACAAAGATGGCCGGAGTCTTTGAACTGCGAACGTACACAACTCTGGAAGGCCGCTTGCCGAATCTGCACGCTCGGTTCAGAGACCACACCATGAAGCTGTTCGAGAAGCATGGCATGAAGAACGTCATGTATTGGACTCCGACCGATGAGAAGACCGCAAACAACACGTTGATCTACGTCATCTGGCATGCCAGTCCCGAAGCGGCCAAGAAGTCGTGGGATGGATTTCGTGCCGATCCGGAATGGGCCAAAGCTCGCGACGAGTCTGAGAAGGACGGCAAGATCGTGGCCAAGGTCGAATCGGTCTACATGAAGGCGACGGAGTATTCGCCGAAGCCGTGAGCCGCTCGTAGTGACCCGATTTATCGGGTCGTATTCGCGACTCGGAGGCCCCATAAATGGGGTCACTACGAGCGCGAGCAAATGGGGCACTACGAGCGCGGGCGTCCAACCTACAGCTCGGCGACGAAGTGAATTTGTCGCGCGACCTCGCGGAAGCCTAGCGATGTGTAGAGGTGCTCGCCGATCGCGTTTTGCACCAGCGTTTCGATCTTCGCGTGAGTCAATCCACTCTCGCGAAAGTGTTGCAAGGCGAACTCGATCAGCTTGCGTCCCAAGCCTTGGCCTCGGACGTCGGCTTCCAGCGAGAGGTTGGGGATGTGGCCGATCCCCGCCTCACGGTCTTGCCAGGTGGAAATGAAGCCGATGATGCGGCCGTCGATCTCGCCCACGAAGATGCCGCTCGGTTCGCGAGCGGCGTCTTCATCCAAGTGCCGAGCCTTCCGCCATTGCCAGTCGTGATCGTGAATGATCCCGAAGAGTTTCTGCATCCCCTGGTCAATCGAGACACCGTCGAACGCGGCCACCATGATCCGCTTGAGCGTGGGTAAATCGTCGGGCTGAAAAGGGCGAATGAGCATGGCGGTTGTCCGTTGTTCGTCGTGCGTCAAAGCGTATCATCTGGCACCCTCTGATCGCAGCCAATGAACACAGAATCGAGCCATGATCGCCTCCGCTTTGCTGACCGCTCAAACCTTTGAAGACGCGCGCTACGACCTGCCCGAAGGGGGCCAGTGGGTCGAACTCGTGCGCGGCCGTGTCGAGATCCTGACACCGCCGGAAGAAGAGCATCTGATCGCCGTGCTCAATCTGTCGAAGGCGTTGGCCGAGTATTTGAATGAGCATCGCGAAGGTTACCCCTGTTTTGAATTGGGACTGCTGGTGAAGCGTGGTCCCGACACGGTTCGATTTCCGGCGATCAGCTATTTCCTCGGGGGTGAGTTCTTCGGGGAGACGGACAAGTCGATCACGGAGACTCGGCCGGCGCTGATCATCGAGGTGATCTCCTCCAATGATCGCCGCCGTTCACTCAACGATCGCGTGTTCGATTACACGAACTGGGGCGTCGAGGTGTTGTGGATTGTCGACCCGCTCGAAAAGGTGGTGCATACGATCCGGCCCGGCTATGCGAACAAACGAGTTCGTGAAGATGAAACGCTGACGGGCAGCCTGTCGTGGCGACACAAGGCCACCGCGCAGCCGATCCTGCCTGACTTTCGGATCGCGGTGTCGGACATCTTCAAGCCGCCGGAGTATTGGCGGACGTCACAGTCAGAGACCGATTGATTCAGGCGAGCGGGGCGGCGTCAGCCCCCCGGTCCCGTGCGAACTCACCGGGGGGCTGACGCCGCCCCGCTCGCCAATTGGATTCACGGCTTCGTGGCCAGCGACGATGACAGGCCTGCGCAGAGGCCACGGAAGATGGCGATCTTCTCCGTCGGTGTCAGCAGGGTGGGGCGATACTTCTTCCAGATCGGCTCCGCGGCGGCGGGGTTTTTGGCGGTGATGGCCGCCAGCATTTCGTAGCCTTCTTCTCGCCAGAGCATGTCTTTGGTGAAGCCGCTGACCAAGTCAAACGCTTTGTCGGTCTTACCGGCCTTCGCGAGCCGGCAGGCGAGTCGCAAGCCCCAGAGCAATGTCCACTCGGGGTCTTCGGTGGAAACCTTCTCTCCTTCGGCGGACTTGAACTCATAAGCCGCCAGCCGTTGCGCGAGGCTGGCGACATCCCCTCCCTTTTGGGCCTCTTCAGCCGTCTCGCGTTGCAGCGTGTCGCGAACATCGGTGAGCTCGCCCGTGGTCACGAAGTTTTCGCATTGCCGAGCCTGATCGGTTTTTCCCGCCACTCGCAATCGCTGGGCGAGTCGCACCGAGAGATTCGTCTTGAGGAAATCCTCGCGGGCCTCGTCCGGCGTTCCCTCGGCCGAATGAGCGGACGCTTCCGTCCAGACTGCATCGACCAACGGCCAATCGACCGCCGCCTTGAGGATGTCGGTTTGCAGCGCGAACCGCGCGTTCGACGCATCGAATGCCGACCGGCACTTCTCGCGGTAGGTATTCAGAGCAAGCTGCACCTTGTCATCGGTCTTCAGATCCAGCGCCTTCTTCAACTGGGCTTTCACCGAGTTGACGTCGCGCGAGGTGGCGTCGAACAACTTGCCCGCCGCGAAGGGACACGGAGCCTGTCCGCGCAGATGTTGCAGCGAGGCCGCCAGAGTTTTGGCGGCAACCTCGTTCTGTCCGAGCAACGTCTGTGAGCGAGCTACCTCCGCCGCCGCGATCGCATTCAGCCGAGGCCCGATCGCATCGGTGAGTTGCAACTTCATCAGCTCTTTCATTTCCAGCAGCACGAAGTTGGCGGGAACCGGGACCGCATTCAGCGCGGTCGCGGCATTCGCGGCCGCTTTGTTCGCCGCCGCTGGTTGTTTCGCGGCCAGACGAGCCGCGGCCACTCGCGCCCAAACGCGAGCTTGTGTCGCGGGGGATTCGTCTTTGACGGCCGCCAGGATCGGCTCATCCTTGCTGGCCATGTCTGCGGAATTCGCCGCTACGACGGAATCACCCCACATCGCCCAACAGTCCGCCTTGGTTTGCGCATCGGGAGCCAGCTTCAACCACTCAACACCTTTAGTGGCATGACCGCGCAGCACCAGAATCATGGTCGTGGCCACCCACTGCGGAGACTTCCAAGGGATGACCGGCAACGTGACCGCCGCCTCGTCGAGATCGAAGGAATGCAACAAGCGGGACCGGCGTGCGAGCACGGCCAATGTCCCGCTCGACCCGGACGGCAGCACGCTGTCGGTTTTCATCAGACTCTGCGCATCCGCGGCTCGGCCGCTGACAAACAGCAGCGCTGCCAAGTCGGTCGTCGCGTCAAACGTCAACCGGCTGATTCCCGGTAACTCCGGAGAGGCTTTCCATGCCGTGTCCATCGCGGTCTTGGCGGCATCGGCGTTGCCGGCCGCCAGTTCTCGCCACGCCAATTGCGTGAACGGCGGCACCTGATGGTACGCCAGCTTCGGAAGCAGCTTCAGCAACTGGTCGATGTTCTCTTGCGCGGCCCTGGGGTCTCCCGCTTCGATATAAGCCTCCGCCACCAGACGACGGCAGAAGTGTTTGCTGCGGTTCTTCGCGGTCTCACGCGACAACTCGACGATGACCGGCAGAATCGTGCTCCGCAACTTTTCGCCGCTCGATATGACATTCACTTCCGGCTTCGGATCGGTCGGCTTTTCGGTCGATGGGTCGTTCGTCGTTACGGGATTGAGATTGTTATTGTTCACCTGCGGTGGTGGCGCTGGCGGCCTGACACCGGCAGGTTCGTTGAACACGAAGTACCACAGACTTCCGCCCGCCAACAGCATTGAGCTGACCGCGGCCATGAGCATTGCCGGCGATGCCTTCTTCGCTTGAGGCGCGGCCACTGTTTTCATGCCTGCGGCGGGAGTTCGCGGGTCCGCTCCGGGAGCGGCTCCCTCACCTTTCGGAGCGGTGAAGATCGGCAGCGCGCACTTCTCGTTGCAGCACTTCACTTCTTTGCCAGCGACCTCTGATCCCGCGAAGCCGGCTGTTTCGCACATCGGGCAGATCAACCGCACGGTCTTCCCTTTGGCCGGCCGAGGCGCAAGCGGAATCGCGCGACTGTTCGAGGCTGCATCCACACCAAACGGGTCATCCGGGTCGACCTCTTGGCTTTTGGCCGCCGCGGCCTTGGAGGGGGCTGCTTTTGGCGTCGCCGCCGGAGCGGGCGCATTCGCCGCGCTGGAACTCGGCCGCGCGGCGGGCTTCGGCGCGACCTTCGGAGCCGGAGCCTTGCCGCCTCCCTTGCCAGTTTTCATGTTCGCGCCGCAGAACGGACAGTTCACGGCATCGTCATCGAGCACGGATTGCTGACACGCGGGACAAGTCGGGAGCATGAGAGTTCAGTTCGTGTTGCAGAATTCTTGGGGTAGCCGCCGTTCGCCAGAACGCGGGTCGTCGAGCATTCGCCCACGTTCTGGCGAAACGCGGCGACCCAGACATCACGACGATCCACTGAGCCAAGAATATCACGACTTCGCGGAAGTGTCTCGCCCACGCTACCACGCGGCCTCGTACAGCGCGGCGATCTCTTCGGCCGTCGGGACTCGCGGATTGTTCTGCGGGCTGCCCGAGGCCAATGCGTCGGCGGCCATCTTCGTCAACAAAGCTCGAAAACGAGTCTCTTCGACACCTCGGCAGGCACGCAGCCGAGGCACATCCAGGTCCGCATTGAGTTGCTCCAAGCCCTCGATCAGCGACTCGGCCGCATGATCGTCAGTGACCTGAGACGGACAGCAGCCCAACAGTCTCGCCACCGTCGCGTATCGCTCGACGTTGGCCGACCACGAGAACTTCGTCACCGTCGGCAACAGCACCGCGTTCGATAACCCATGCGGCACATGAAACACCGCGCCGATCGGGCGGCTCATCCCATGAACCAAGCAGACGCTGCTGTTGGCGAAGGCCATCCCTCCTTGGCAAGCCGCCAGCATCATCCCGGCCCGCGCCTCGTGGTTGTTCGGCTCGCGATAGGCCGCTCGCAGATGCTTCGCGACCAGTTGGATGCACGACAGCGCGAGCGGATCAGTCATGCCGTGAGCTTTCCGCGAGACGTACGCCTCGATGCCATGCGTCAGCGTGTCCACACCGACCGCCGCCGTCAGGGCCGGGGGCATCGACAGCGTCAGCTCGTAATCCACCAACGCGACCGTCGGCAGCAAGTGGACGCTCAGGATCATCATCTTCACGTCACGCTCAGTGTCGGTAATGACCGAGACCTTGGTTGCTTCACTGCCGGTGCCGGCTGTCGTCGGAATTGCCACCAGCGGAGCACCCGCCTGCGGAATCTTGTGATAGCCCGCGTACTGGCTGAGCGGTGCCGAGTTCGCCGTCAGCACGCTGATCGCCTTCGCCGCATCAATGGGCGAGCCACCGCCGACCGCGACGAGCGCCTGGCAACCTTCCGACCGATACAGCGTCAACCCGTCAACCACATTCTTGTCGGTTGGGTCGGCTTGCACGCCGTCGAAAATCGTGACCGCTGAACCCGCCTCTTCGAGCAGCATCGCGATCTCGCGCGCCGGCCCAAGCTGCATCATGCCAACGTCCGTGACGAGCAGCACTCGCTGAATCTTGAATCGTTGCAGTTGAGCGACGACCTCACGCCGCGCACCGCCGCCGACGAGGATTGTTGCTGGGACGTGAAAGGCATTGCTCATGATCTTCAATCGTAGCCGCGCTTCGCCAGAACGCGGGTGATC
>CAMDPX010000205.1 GCA_945905295.1 Planctomyces sp. SH-PL62
GATCACAAGCTGAAGCTCTCCCCGTTCCTCGTCCGTCAATCGAACTACATATTTCTTGTGCATAGACCACCTCCTTGTGGTACACGCAGAGTCGTCGAATTCTCGATAAACTCCAACCCGAAGTTTTAGTCGTGACGCGGCACTAGTCTCCTCGGCCTAACAGCCTCATTGAGCAACGTGCAGCTTTGCTTGAGACTGCACTGACGACTGATCAATTCCGTGCATATGCAGAATGCCCGTAAAAATGCGGCTCGTCAATCAATTCGGTTGAAAACTGTCCGATCTCGATCGCGCGTTCTCGGCTACTTGACCTACTTGATTCCCGGCCCCAGCACGGCAATTGGTGTGCGGAGAAAGAACACGCCCGATCCGCCGGGTTGGTTGGGATCGACGTCGTAGAACACGGTGCCGAGCGTGTCGTTGTCGAGTTGGACGGTCTTCGGACAGGCTCGGCCGCCGATGGGGCGGCCGGGGTTGTAGAACTCGACGGTGTGGTCGAAGCCCCAGCTTTGGCCGTCGTCGCGCGAGACCACGAAACGCCACTTGTCGCCGCCGACGCCGGGGCCGATCACTTCCGCCGTCACCAGCCAGCCGTTGTTGACCACCATCAGATCGAACCGCCAACCGTTCTCTTTGATGTTCGGAAATGGCTCAACCTTTTGCCACGTCTGGCCGCCATCGGTCGAGCGTGTCCCCGTGCCGCTGATGAGCGTCCCCTTCGGCGTGCGCACGATCGGCGTGAGACCATGACTGTGGCCGTCTCCGAACGGCGAGACCGCGTGCGTCATTGGATCGTAGAGCACCGTCTTATCCATCAACGCAAACAACCACTCGCGCGGGCCGAGTTCCACGACCGGATGCCGCAGCACGCTTTCCATTTTCGGATTCTTCGGCAGATCGCTCGGCTCGCTCCACGTCAGGCCGTCATCGCTGCTGAGCGAATACTGCGGGAAACGATTCTTGCCGCTCTTCAGGTTCTTGTCGGGATACCAAGTGTTCCAGACGTGCAAGACTCGGCCATCGCTGAGCGTCGTCAGCGCACCCGGATAGATGGAAAGCTTCGCGGTCGGAAGATACGCGGCCGGCTCGGACCACGTCTTGCCGCCATCCGTGGACCGGCACAGCCGCATGTCCTTGGCTTCCGTCTGACAGTAGAGAACCAGCACGGTCCCCTTCTTCGTGACGCACGCGGCCGGATGAATGTGCCCGCTCATGCCACTGCCCAAACGGACGTAGCGCGGAGCTTCGTCGGCGCGAATCACGGAGCTCATCCAGAACGCCGCCGCCATGACGGACAATGACCACACGATTCGAGCACGCATGTTTTGGTCTCCATGAAAAGGAAAGAGCCCGACGAATGAAAGGAGACGGCGAATGCTGCTCCGATTCGTCGTCTCCTTTCATTCGTCGGGCACTCTTTGAAACCGCGATCCTCGCTCGCATCACCCAGACCCATTAGAAACATACCCGCCCTTGAAGCGTCAGACCACCCATTGAATTCGCCTCCGGAGATTTCCCATGACCACGCGCCGCGAGTTCCTGGCATCCAGTCTCAGTTCCGGTGTCGCCGCGCTGGCTGCGGCCAAGCTCATTGAGAGCGCAGCGTTCGCGGACGACAAGCTGCCGATGGTCGATTGCCACACGCACTTCTACGACCCGACTCGGCCGGAAGGTGTCCCTTGGCCGGGGAAGAACGATGCCTCGCTGTATCGCCCGGTGTTGCCGAAACATTTCCTGGAACAAGCCGCACCGCTTGGCGTCACGAAGACCGTCGTCGTCGAAGCCAGCCCGCGCGTCGAAGACAACGCTTGGCTGTTGGAGCTCGCCGCGAAGAACCCGTCGATCATCGGAGTCGTCGGCAACCTGACTCCGGGCCAGCCGGAGTTCGCCGGGCATTTGAAGCGCTTCGCGGCGAACAAAATGTTTCGGGGCATCCGCGTGAATCACGGAGCGGTCAAAGCGGGACTCGAACAACCGGAGTTCCTTGCCGACATTCGCCGTCTCGCCGAGGCTGATTTAGAGCTCGACGTGAATGGCGGACCGGACATGCCCGCCGATGTCGCTCGCCTGGCCGAGAAGCTGCCGGAGTTGCGGATCGTCATCAATCATCTCGGCAACGTGGATGTCGATGGCACAGAACCGCCGCAAGCCTGGCGTGACGGAATGCGTGCCGCCGCGAAGCATCCGCGAGTCTTCTGCAAAGTCTCCGCACTCGTCGAACATTCCAAGCCGAAGTCCGGAGAAAAGAAAGTTCCCGAAGATGTCGAGTTCTATCGCCCGATCCTCGACGTCATCTGGAACATCTTCGGCGACGACCGCCTGATCTACGGCAGCAACTGGCCCGTCAGCGATCGAGCCGCCTCGTATCGCGCGCTCTTCACCATCGTGAACCAATACGTGACTGCGCGCGGCCGAGCGACCTCCGAAAAGTTCTTCTGGAAGAACGCTCAAGCCGCCTACCTGACCTGAGCGGGCACGGCGCTAGCCGCCGGTAAACGTGTACCGACCGACCATCGGCGACTTCGCAACTCCGATTTGCATTGACTCTGCGGTCTTCCAATCTCTGCGGTGAAACTGTTCTCACCGCAGAGAGAGATTGGAAGACCGCAGAGAAAAGATCGTGTGACGAAGGCAGTCGTGTTGTCGTCGCAACCGAGTGTGTCGGGACGAATGTATTACCGGCGGCTAGCGCCGTGCCGCTCAGTTGCTTAGCGGTGGCGGCTTGCTCTTCGCGGCGGCTTCATAGAGCCGAGCCAACTCGACAAGCAGCGGTTCGATCTGTTGCAGGTATTCGTCTTCCACGAGTTGCGATTTGCGTTGTCGCAGTTCGGCCAGTTCGACTTCGATCTCATCACGCCGTGCGCGAACTGCCGCCGGGAGTTGTTCTTCGCGTGAGCTGCGCACCAAGTGCCAGCGAGCCGCGCGAGTCCCATCCACGGTGGCTCCATTCTTCGCCGACTTGGTCGCTCGGACCCCTTGAAACCAATCGGCTGGGGTGCCGAGCTTGTCGCCGTTGTCGTCGAGCAGCGCGTGCTCGGTCATCAAGCGTCCTTCGGTGGCGTAGAACTCATTCACGCGCGACGACGCCAGCAAGAATGCTTCCAGCAGCGACGTCTGCTCATCCTTGTCGAGATCGGCTTTCGGATCGCTGATCGCGGAGGAGAGATAATCGCCGAACCGCGAGAAGTTGTATTCGTGGCCGCTCTTCGTCGCCGTGATGACGACGCGGTTCGGACCGGAGAGTTCGTTCAAGAACGGTCCACTGCTGCTGGTGCAATTGATGATCGCCATCGGCCGCTCGATCGGCTTGAGCCATTCAGCCAGGTCACTAGCCGAGACATCCGGACCGCGCAGATTGAACCGCGCCGTCTTGCCATCAAACGTCCCGTGTCCGATGAGGATCAGCCAGAGCGGTTCGGCCTGAGCTCCCGACCCCGCCGCTTCCGACAACCGCTGCTTCAACAAGTCGCGATCGTCCATTTTGCCGGCAGCATCGATGCCGATCAGAGTGAACTCTGCGTGTCCCCGTTTCGCTGCGTCATTCCAGCGTGTCGCCCACTGACGAAATTGCTGGCCATATTCGTCGGACCCCTCAGCGCCGACAACGACCAAGGCCTTGCTTCGTGGCGTTTCGATCGCCGGATCAGCCCAGCCTGTGAAACACAGCAGCATCAGGAAAGCGGTCATTCGAGTGGTCCTTGGTTTCCGATCCGTGTCCTTCCGTGAAATCCGTGGTCTCCGTGTTTTCTCTCATCGCTTTGAAGAACACGGAAGACACGGATGTCGCGGATATTCACGGCATCCCGCGCCAACGTCTCAATCCCCATTCGCCAATCAGGCAGGTGATCGCCAGCAGGAACACTGACGATTGATGCCACAACGGGTACGTCCAAGTTTCGGTCACCGGAATCTTGCGATTCGGCAGGCTGCTCACGAAGGAATCAAGGTCGTCGAGAGCGATCACTTCGCCACCGGTCTGCTTCGCGAGTTTTTCCAGCATCGGGCGATTCACCGCGAGCGTGCGGAACTCTTCGGTCTGCGGTTCGACCGTCCAACCGATTTCGCGCTGACCGACTTCGCTGCCATCGGCGGCGGTGACGGTGATGGTCGCTCGATAGACACCGGGAGCACGCGGCGCGAACAACGCTTCGTATTGGCCGGGCGAGCGGTCGCTGCTCTCGGCCACGAGTTCAATCTTGTGATCGTCGGGAGTCTGCACTCGCAGCGCGACGTTCGCGTTGTCGAGCGGTTCGAACTGTGCGTCTCTCGCGCGCACCAGCACTTGGACGGCAAGTGTCGAGCCGGTGGAGCTACGTTTCGATTCCACTTCGACGCGGCCGGGAACATCGCTGACCAACCAGCGCACCGTTTGCCGCCAGGACTTTTCGAGATCGCTCTCCGTGTGATCGGTTCGCTTCAGATTCCAACGCCACAGATCGCCGATCAGCAGAGCAGCCGTGCGGCCTCGGCCGAACGGTTGCACCACCAGAGCGGGAAGGTCTTTGCCATCACCGCTCGTGACTTGTGCGAGCACCGACGCGCCCGGCTTGATCGACTGCACGCTGTTAAGACTTTTGAATTCGGGCATCGCCGTCAGTCGCTTTGCTTCGTCCGATTCGTTGGTTCGCAGACGAACCCACGGTTGCAGCCAGCCTTCGCGGCTTAGCAGCAAGCGATAACCGGCATCCGCGGCGGTTGGATCGCCGCGATCCAAATACACCGGCAACATGTCGCCGACCGCCGTGCGCTGATAGCCCCCTTCGCCAAACGAATGGTTGCCGCCGAGCATCAACAACCCGCCGCCGCGACGGCTGACGAACTGCTGCATGAGCGACAATTGATCCTGCGTGAAGAACGCCGACTCGATGTCGTCCAAGATCACCGCGTGATACTGAAACAAGTCGTCCGAGTTCTTGGGGAAGCCGCCACGCAACTCATCGGCGTCCTTTGTGCCGAGCCGAATCAACACCGGCTGATCGTATTGCTCGGCCTGCTCGTCCTTGTTGCCGAAGCCGCGAAACAGCGGATTCGTTCGCTCGCCCGCGCGGCCGAGGAATGCGAACTTCGGCTCCTTCTTCGCGATCCGCACCATGCCGACCAGTTTGACTTCGTCATCCTCATCAAGTGCTCGCCGCAAGAATTTGAATTCCCAATTCGGCCGGCCGCCAACATAGAGAACTCGGAATGGCCCGCCGCCGCGATCGACCGTGACGATGCGGCGATTGTTCGCCAGCGTCGCCTCTTTGGAAATCCGGTTCTCTTGGCGAGCGGTGGGCGTCAGCCCCCCGGTGACTTCAGTATCGCCTCGTGCCTCAACCGGGGGGCTAACGCCCCCCGCTCGCCTATCGCGCAGGTCTTCAATCAGAGTCTCTTCACCATTCAAGAACGCCTGCACGGTGAAGAAGCTGATGCCCGACTTCTCTGGCTTCAACAAGAATCTCTGCACGGACGGTTCGCCGTCGAGCACATGTTCGACCTTCCGCCGCTCGACTTCTTCGCCCGCTTCATTGAGCACTCGTAGGCTGACTTGTTTGTTCGCGACCGCGCGGCCTTCAAGCGTCGCGGTGATCGTGACCGGAGCCGCCTCGAAATTCGTCTGACTGACCGCCACCTGCGAGATCGACAGATCCACCAGCCCACGATCCTCGCCAATCGCAACAGGATAAATCGGCGGAAGCTTTTGCTTCGCGTTGAGCACGACATCGGTCAGGTCGGTCCCGTTCCCGTCCGTCAGCAACAAGATGCCCGCGACCGGTTGCCCGCGATAGCGTTCCGTCAGCGAGTTCAACGTCCCATGAATGGCCGACGCTTCGCCATCCAGCGTCAGTTCGGCAAACGTCTTCACAGGCCGCACGTTTGTGTCGAACAGATACCGCCGCACATCGAAGTCCTGCGCCAGTCGAGTCAACCAAGACGACTCTTCCGCCAGCCGATCCTTCATCGTCAGTCCGCGCGACAGACGTTCGCCATCATCGGACAACTGCAAGCTGCGGCTGTTGTCGGCGACAACCAAGAACAGATTGCTCCCCGGCCGCGGCCGAGTCCCCGTGAAGAGCGGCTCTGCCAAACAGACCGCCAGCGCAACGATCCCAATTCCCTTGAGTACCGCCGCCGCCCCGCGCACCCACGACTGCGAGCCACCTCGGCGATACGACCAAACCACCACCGCCAACGCCGCGACAAGCAACAACACCGCCCCGCCGAGCCAGTGACGAGCTCCCAAGGTCACTTCGGCGAGAATCATCGTTCACTCCGTTGTTGTTCTGTCCGGCTGATGGCCGTTGGCTGAAAGCTGATGGCCGTTATCTCAACTTTGACTTCATTGATTTTGGGATGACAGCCATCAGCTTTCAGCCAACAGCCATCAGCCGGACAGTTGATCTACTTGCCGCTGCCCAATCGTTCGTAGTAGCGGCGGGTCTTTTCGGAATACTTGGGCGGCACTGGATCGCGGTCGAGCGGCACGATGGCTTGCTTTGAGTTGCGTCGCAGCAGTTCATCCGACACGCGCTTCGACAATTCGGCGAGCGGTTCGGCGACGTTGACTCGGACGAGTTTCCAGTTCGGTTCTTTCGAGTGCCGCTTCGTCTCGGCACGGATCGCGCGAGCTTGATCGCGGATGCGCGCGGCTTCGGCTCGCAATTCTGGATCGTCCACCATTTCCTCAACGTCGCGCAGACGATCGGACCAATTCAAGAAATCCTCACCGGAGATCGGCGCGAACTCACGCTCCGCACCTCCCTCAAATTGCTGAACGCCACCGGCTTGATTGCCACCCGACAATTGCCGCGACCCTCGCTGCCCGCGTTGAGGTTGGCCCGGCTGACGCTGGCCCTCTTGTTGAGGCTGCTGACCCGGTTGTCCGCGCTGGCCGGGCTGAGGTTGTTCACCAGGAGTTTGCCCCGGTTGACCTTCGCCGGGTTGAGGTTGTCCTGGTTGCGGCTGTCCCGGCTGTTGTCCACGCTGAGGTTGATTGCTTTGCGGCTGCCCCGGCTGCTGACCGTTCGGTTGCTGGCCCGGTTGACGTTCACCGGGTTGTTGGCCGGGCTGTCGTCCCGGCTGTTGACCCTCTTGCGGTGGCTGCTCGCCAGGTCGTTGCCCATTCGGCTGTTGACCATTCGGCCGCTGCCCCGGTTGACGCTCACCATTCGGATTCTCACCGGGACGCCGCTCACCCGGTTGTTGTTCATTACCTTTCTCCCCCTCTCCCTCTCTCCGCCTCTCTCCCTCTTCCGTCGCTGATCGTTCGCGCGGCAATTGCGCCCCCTCCGCTGGCGAATTGCGAGCGATCTCACGATTCACCTCCTGCGACAGATTCTTCAACTCTTCGCGAGCACGTCGCAGCGCTTCGGTCTCGTCTCCGAGCACTGCTTCGGCCGCCTTCTCGACCCCTTCTTTCAGTTGAGTGATCCCACGTCCGGCGATCTTTTCCACTTGCTGAGCGTCCTGCATCAGCCCGCGTTGCAGTGATCGGCCGGCCGCATCCAACGCGCGATCGACGTTTTGGTTTTGCAGATTGCGAGTCGTGTCGTACAACCGCTCGGTGAGCAGTGGTTCGGTCTGTTCGGCCTCTTGGATCGTCTGCTTCATGCGTTCGGTGAGGTTCGTCAGTTTCTCTTTTTGCTCGGTCAAGCCTTTGACGACTTCTTCCGCACGGTTGTCTTCTCGCAGCGACTTCTTGGATTTGTTGTCTCCCTTCGCGGCGTCGGGTTGAGTGACCTCGGTCAGTTTCTCCGACAGCTTCTTCTGTTCTTGATCGAGTTCGCGAGCCGACTCGCGCATCTCGCGCATCTCTTCGTTGAAGCGGTTGGAGGCTCGGCGGCGGAACTCGTTGCGGAGTTCCTCGAAGTCCTTCTCCGCGCGAGTGCCCGATGCGGCGGCTTGTGTGACCTGTTCCTTCTCGAGCGCCTCGGAGGCACGGCGGACTTGGTCGCGAGTTTGCTCAATCTGCTGCCGCTCATCCGACATGCGTTCTTGGTTCTCGGCAGTCTCCATGCGCGACTGCAATTCGTCGGTGTCGCGGAGCACCTGCTTCTGCTCATCCTGCAATCGTTTGAGCTGCTGCTTGATCTCCTCGCGACGGTCGGCGGTCTGAGCCTCCTGCAACGCCGTCTGCAAATCCTTGAGACGTTCGTTGAGATCGTGCTGCCGCTGAGCCAACTCCTTCAGCCGATTGAGCACTTGCCGATTCTCGCGATCCTCAGCCGACTCTTGCTGCTGTTGTTGAGCTTGTCGCTGAGACTCGTAGCGGTTCTCTTCCTTCTTGAGATCAAGCTGCTGCATCTGCTGCCGCTGCTGCTGCGAGCGGGCCTGTTGCGATTGGCTCTGCTGACTGCTTTGTTGCTGCTGTTGTTGCTGGCGAACGACTTCGTGCTCGCGAGCACGAAGTTTCAGAAGCGCCTGATACGCAGACTGCTCGGCCGCGAGCGCGGGTTGCAACGGTGCGGCGGAGGTTTGCTCGTGAGCCGCCATCAACTGCTTGATCGCTTCGAGCATCGCAGCGATGACCGCATCGACGTGCGCTTGGGATTGCTCGTCGGTGACTTTTTCAGCGAGGGCTTTCGACTTCTCCAGCAAGGCGTTCTGAGCGGTCACGAGTTGCTCGACGTCCTCCGCGAACGGCTCGGTGGGTTTCGAGCCGGTCTCGCGGCGGATCAGCTTCCACGTCGCATTGATGATGTCCTTCTGATTCTGAGCCAACTGCTGAGCTTGCTGCCCGGCCGGGCTGTTTTGCTGTTGCTGCTGCTGACCGCCAGGTGGCTGTTGGCCTTGCCGGAAGATTTCCTCGAAGTGCCGGACCTCGGCGAAGTACATGTCGCTGGAAGTGCGTCGCACGTTGCCATCGGGACCGAAGTCCTCGGCCCAGAAGTGATATGACAGCAGTTGGTCGGGCTCGGCTTTGAGTTCCTCGAACTTAATCGCATTGGCGATCTCATGCTTTTGTTTCGCGGCGGCATTCTCGCCGAGGATCACATCGACGAGTGGTTGCCCGGCGATCGCGAAGCTGAGCCCCATTCGCTTCAGGCCGAAGTCGTCCCAGGCGGTCGCCTTCAGATCGAGCTCTTCCAACGGAGACACTTCCAAGTCCTTCGCCGGTTGCACGAGCTTCAACGTCGGCGGCTTGTTCGCCACGACGTTGATCGAGATTTCGGATTGCTCGACGTTCTTGCGTCCGGCGTCGTCGATCAATTCCAGTTTGAATCGTTGCGATTTTTCAGCCGTGAGAGTCACCTGATAGATCGGTCGTTCGCCGGGAGCGGCCGTGAGTTGGATCGGCTCGCCACCTTTCGCATTGAGCGTTGCCGACTTCACCGGTTTGTTGAGGTTGCAGATCAGTGTGACCTTGGTCCCCTCGACCACCGACACCGTGCGCACGTCTTGCACGAGCCGCTCTTCGAGACTCGTGTAGCTCGGATAAACCAATCGCGCATCGGCTCGGTCCAATCGCGGGTATTCAAAGACGGTGACATGAAACGTCTTCGTCGTCTGACCGCCGAGTTCCACGTGATAGTCCAACGCTTCCGTGACCGTTGCGATGCGTCCGCCGAACACCGGATCGTCGAGGCTGCGTGACATCGCCAAGTCGCTTGCGTCACCCGTTGCCGGTTTCAGAACCAGCGTCGCATCCGCCGGCACTTCGCCGGTCACGCGAGCCAACACGAGCAAACTTGTCCCACGTTCGATCTCCGTGTCACCTGGCTCAACGGCCACAGAGAAGCCGTCAGCTTCCACGGCGGCGGGCGAGGACTTCTGCTTCTTTGCGAGCTGCTCCGATCGACCGCTGCTGAGCGGCACGTTGGTCAGCGTGAGAACAAACAATGCCAACGTCACACACTGAGTCGCCACAGCCCAGGCCAACCGTCTGGTCGGCACAACTTGCGGCCACGCATTGCACGCCGCATGGACGAGCGTCTGCCGAATCACACTCTCCTGCAAGAACCCAAAACGACCATCGGGCAACGAGGGCTGTTGTTCGACAGCAGCCAACAAACAACTGTGAAGATCGGGGAACTCGTTTTCAATTTGCCGAGCCACCCAGTCGTGCCCCGGAGCGGATGCTCGCACCAGCCACGCGCAGATCACGACCAGTCCGGCCGCGACGCCACACAGCAACGGCACCACCGTCGAGGCGCTGCGTTCTGCCTCAACACCGACCGCGGCCAGCGACAGGCCGATGATCGCAGCGACAAACCATCCAACAGCGAGAGCTCGCCAGAAGCGCAATCGCTGATAGCGCTCCGCCACCTTTTCCACTTCCAGCCAGAGTCGATCCTGAATCATCGGATGACCTCGTATGTTGGAGTTCTGGACCATTGAGCCAAATTAAGTCAGCTCCGCGCCGTCGAGAATGTTCATGGGAGACAACGCAGTAATTTCGGAATAACGCTTGAAGTCAGGCGTATTGTAGGTCAACAGGTGCGTCACAGAATGTTTCAGCATGGCCGCGACGAGCCGAGCATCGTGGGCTGGTTTGCCTCTGACACCATGCGTCGAGACAAGACGCTCCCAGATTGGGTAGATCGCCCGTTCGTCGCGCAACAAACGGTACAGCTCAAGAATTCCTTGGATCTCGGAATGTGCCTCGTTGGGACTGAGCCCCAAACCGTTATTCTCCAACGGACGAGTGGCGACCACCCAGAATTCGTACAGAACTTGCGGGACAATGACCAACTCGCATGCGGAGTCGTCAAGCCGACGAATGGCATCAACCGTCGATGCGAAGTGAGCATCGTCGGGGTCGGTCATTCGTACCAAGACGTTCGTGTCCAACATCACGTTCATCAGTCGTAGATGCTTTCTCGGCTGTCATCGACATGGGAATTGCGAGGCTTGTGCGCCGCGATCCAAGCCTCGAATCTCTTCCTCCATTGATCGCGAGCGACAGGAACCGTTGGCTCCGCATCGAGGGAGAGGTTCTCGTCGACGACCTTCAGTATGTAACCCGACAAGTCGGTTCCGGCCGCGGCGGCTCGCCGTTCGAGTGCTGCTTGGCGTTCCGGTGACAGGCGAAGGTTGACGTTCATGGGATTCGTCTCAGTGGGTTGGTCTCAGGCGACGGGCGTTTCGCGGGACTCGCCGATTTGCCGCTCCGCCCGCCCCGCCCACCATGTCTCCAGGATAAGCGTTGCCAAGGCGATCACAATCAGCCAGCGCCAGACTTTTTGCCGGCTTTCGAGTTCCGTGTCTCGCTGTTGTCGCTCTCGATCGATGCGTTCGACGCGAGTCAGATCGGTTCCGAATCGGACGCCGCGTTGTTCGAGCTGTTCCAGATTCAGCGGTGTGGTGTTGCTCTCGGTGGGAGACAGATTGACCGCGAATCGCGTTTCCGTCGAGCCGGCTTTGGCTCGGTAAATACCGGGGAGATCGGTTTCGGAGAACGTCGAGAGGTCCGCATCGAGTCGCTTCTCCTTCCCATCTGGCGTGAGGATCACGACGCCGCCCTCTTGGCGAGCAGGGGGCGTGACCGGCTGATTGACCACGACGCTGTCGGCCACCTCCGCTCCGCCGCAGGCCAGTTCGAGTAATGCTCCGACCAGCGGCACGAACTTGCTTGAGAGTGCCAACTGGCTGTCCTCCGGATGCCAGCCGCTGGTGAGCGCGATGACTCGCCCCTGACCGATGCTGCGTTCCATCAACATTGGATCGCCGTTGTCGAACCGAGCGAGGATGCGTGTCGTGGCCGGTGTCTTCAGCGTGACGGGGCGATGCTTCCAGAAATGAATCTTGGTGAAGTCGTTGTAGCGCGGACTCGCGAACGGAGCGAACAACGGATGCGTGAAGTCGATGTCTCCCAGCAGCAGATATTTCTCGCTGCGTGATTCCCGAGCCCCGGCTGTCTCCACGGCGTCACGAGCAGCGACGTCCACATCGTCCATGAACGACAACAGCGCCGCCGCGTCGTTGTCCTTCGGCACGAGCAACACAACTCCGCCTCGTTCGACATACCGCTTGAGCGCCGCTTGCAGTTCATCCGACATCGGCTGAGACACGATGACCATTCGCGGAGCCAGATCCGGCGGCGAGGCCAACGCCTTCGCATCATCGAGCGGACGAATCTCGACTTGCCGCAGCGGATCGTTCGCCACCGCCAGACGGAGATAAAGCTGCAAGCCCTCCGGATCTTCGGCCGCATCTTTTCCGGCATACAACAGCGTCGCTTCCAGCTTACGCGGCGGCACGACAAAGAACGTATTGTCGAAGTCGTGATCGTCACCGCGCAGAACGATGCGATCGGCTTGTAGATTCTCAACACCGCGCGCCAGGCGAATGACTCGGCTTTGTCCGGCTGGGACGTAGACGGCAACTTCGCCAGTCGCACTGAGCGGAACGGCGCTAGCCGCCGGTCGCGGTGTCGCGGCGGGACCGGCGGCTAGCGCCTTGCCGCTCATCCAGGCGACGAAGAACTGATCGCTGCGCGAATCGGCCGCGTTGACGACTCGCACGCGAACGTCGGTCGATTCATCCCCTTCTTCGTTCGGCAATGCGTGAGCATGCGCGTTCGTCGGTTTCGTCACCGACACTTGCCGAGCGACCACGGGCACGCGCTTCGGCCACTCGAACGATTGCAGAGCTTCGATCCGGCTGCCGCTTTGGAAATCGCTGATGACGACGATCTGCGGTTCCAGTGACGACTGTTGCACGTCGCTCGCCGAATCGAGCTCTCCCGCAACGCTCACCAGCGCGGTGCCGAGATCGGTGGCTCCCCAGCTTGTCTGAAGTTGCTTCAAACGATTGCGGACCACCTGCGGCTTGTCGGCGATCGGCGCGGCTCCTTCTTTTTGGAAGTCGATGATCGTCTGCATGCGATCGCTGAACGTGAATAGAGCGACGTCATCCTGCGGATTGAGCTGATCCAACTCGTGTTCGGCGAGCTTCACCGCCTGCAGCCAGAGATCCGCCCGCTTCATGCTGGCGCTCGTGTCGATCAAGATCGCCACGCGTTTCCCGGTCAGATCAGCAAACGTCAGCGACGCCGCTTCTCTCAAGAATGGCCGAGCGAACGCGAGCACAATCAATGCGAGTGCCGCCAAGCGCAGCAGCAACAACAAAATCTGATCGAGCCGACTGCGACGTGTGAGCCGTGGCGGAGTCGGCGACAGAAACATCAAAGAGCTGAATTCCTGCCGTCCGCGCGGAGTCCGCCGCACCAAATGCAGGATCAACGGCAGCGAGAGCGCCGTGAGACCTGCCAGATACAGTGGAACCAAGATGCCCATTCGCTGCCTTCCGTAGGTTGGGACTCCGTCCCGACCGGTCGGGACAGAGTCCCAACCTACACCCTCCGCCGTCGCGTGACCTGTCTTCCACGGCGCATCCGCGAGTTCAGCAAATCGAACAGCGCCAGATCGAGCGGTTGATCGGTCGTCAAATCGTACACATCAATGCCGAGCGAACTGCACGCGCGCGACAGATCCTGCGCATGTTCGGTGAAACGCTGCTGATAGTTGGCTCGCATGGCCAACGGGTCGACGTACAACTCGCGGCCCGATTCGAGGTCGAAGAACATCGCCTCGTCTTGAAAGCCAAAACTCACCTCGGCCGGATCGAGCACTCGGATCACGACCACCTCGTGCCCTTGCGATCGTAAGTAACCCAGCTTCGTTTCAAGCGATTCAACCGGCGCGAGCAAATCCGACAGCAAGACAACAACCCCGCGCTTACGAGCGGTCCGAGCCACCTGCTCCAGCGGCAGTCCGAGGTCGGTCTCGGTGCCGGCCAGTTGATGTTCCAGGCACATCATCAGTCGATGCAGATGCCCGGAGCGATACCGCGCCGGCATGTATTCGCGAATTGCTTGATCGAACGTGATCAGCCCGACGGCGTCTCGTTGCAGCGTGAGGAAGTACGCGATGGTCGCGGCGACCGTCTTCGCGTACTCCGCCTTGTCATAGCCGATTGAGCGAAACCCCATCGAACGACTGAGATCGACCAGCAGATAGCAACGGAGGTTCGTCTCCTCCTCGTACCGCTTCAGGTAGTAGCGATCCGAGCGAGCATACAGCCGCCAGTCGAGGTATCGCGGATCGTCGCCGGGGGAGTATTGACGGTACTCCGAGAACTCGACCGAGAACCCGTGATAGGGGCTGCGATGCAAACCGCTCAAGAATCCTTCAACGACCGCCTTCGCTCGCAATTGCAAGTTCTTGATCCGCATCAACGCCGCCGGGTCGATGTAGGTGGCTCGCGAATGCGTAGGAGTCGCTGTTTTCATCACGATGGTCCCGGTGTCTTTGTCCGGCTGAAGGCTGTGGGCTGAAAGCTGATGGCTGTTATTTCAATCATTGAGGTTTGGAATAACGGCCATCAGCTTTCAGCCATCAGCCAACAGCCGAGCCATCAAGTGGTGGGCGGCATGACGGTTTCCAAGAGCCGGGAAATGACGTGATCCACGGAAATCCCTTCGGCCTCGGCGCGATATCCCACGAGGATGCGATGACGCAGCACGGGAGCCAGCAACGCGCGGATGTCATCGACGGTTGCGTGATTCCGGCCTTGCAACAGCGCGCGAGCCTTCGCTCCCAGCACGACGTATTGAGCCGCTCGTGTTCCCGCGCCCCAACTGACCCAATCGGTGACGAACTGCGGCGTGTTTGGCTGACCGGGGCGGCTGGTGGCGGCGAGTCGCACGGCGTAGCGGACGATGTCCTCAGCGATCGGCACCTTCTTCACGACATCGTGGAAACGTCGCACGTCGTCGCCGGTGAAGAGCGGTTCGATCGGTTCCGTCCGGCGTGAAGTCGTTTGCTGGACAACAGCGACTTCATCGTCTTCGGGCAAGTAGTCGATCAGCACGTTGAACATGAAGCGGTCGAGCTGAGCTTCAGGCAGCGGATACGTTCCCTCCATCTCGATCGGGTTCTGCGTGGCCAGCACGAAGAACGGCTCGTCGAGCGGATATCTCACGCCGGCAACCGTGACTTGATGCTCCTGCATGGCTTCAAGCAATGCGGCCTGAGTCTTCGGCGGCGTGCGATTGATTTCGTCCGCCAGGATCACGTTGCCGAAGATCGGCCCTTTAACGAACTGCATCCGCCGATGTCCGTCGGCCGACTGTTCGAGGATCTCCGTCCCCGTGATATCCGCTGGCATCAAGTCGGGCGTGAATTGCACGCGCGAAAACTTGAGATGAAACACCTGCGCGATCGAACGCACCAGCAGCGTCTTGGCCAACCCCGGTGCTCCCGTGATGAGACAATGCCCCCCGGCGAACAGACTGATAAGCAACTGCTCAACCACATCGGCTTGCCCGACGATGACTTTCGAGAGTTGCTCATCGATGCGCCGCCGCGCCCCACGAAGCTGTTCGACTGCTTGTTGTTCGGAAAGGAATTCGTCGAGATGTTCGGTCACGTTTGCTCCCTCATTGAACTTCACCCCACCGAGCTTGCCTCGGTGGCTCGCCGGCCTTTGCACTAGTTGAGCGAAACTGTTCGCCCTATCGGAGTAGTGCAGAGGCCTGGAACCACCGAGGCAAGGGGCCTGTCGGTTTAATCGGAAAGAAGCCCTGTTCAGTACATTTACACTAATTTGAATTTGGCACTTTAAGCGTCCGAATGACATTTTTTTGAAGTGACCTGCAATTTGGACGCTTATACGCGAACACGCTTCG
>CAMDPX010000206.1 GCA_945905295.1 Planctomyces sp. SH-PL62
GTCAGCCCCCCGGTGCGTTCGGGCAAGACCGGGGGGCTGACGCCGCCCCGCTCGCCAGATTGCCTTTCGGTTGTTCGCGCGGGTTATATGATGGCGACTCTCCAAAACAGCGACCATTCCCACGAGCGGCATCCAGACACCATGTTCCACTCTCGACTTTTGCTGGCAAGCGGCGTGATCGGAACGTGGCTCGCGCTCACAGTGAGTGCGGCTGAGCCGGTGGACTATCTGCGCGACATCAAGCCAATCCTGAAAGAGCGTTGCTTCGCGTGCCACGGTGTGCTCAAGCAACAAGCGAAGTTGCGACTCGATACCGGCGTAAGCATTCGACACGGAGGCGACAGCGGCCCGGCCGTCGTGGCGACCAAACCGGCGAGCAGCCCGTTGGTCGAACGCATCACCTCCACCGACGCCTCGACCCGCATGCCCGCCGAAGGGAAGCCGCTCACCGCTGAGCAGATCACGCTCATCAAAAATTGGATCGAGCAAGGCGCATCGTCGCCAAACAACGAACAACCTGAACCCGACCCGCGCGAGCATTGGGCGTTCAAGAAGCCGACGCGACCGGCGGTGCCGGAGATTTCAAATTTCAAATCTCAAATTTCAAATTTCAAATCTCAGATCCAAAACGGGGTCGATGCGTTCGTGCTCGCGAAACTCGACGAACACGGGCTGACGCCGAGGCCGATGGCAGAGAAGCACGTTTTGTTGCGGCGCGTGTACCTCGACCTGATCGGTCTTCCGCCGACTCGTGAAGAGCTGCAAGCGTTCCTCGCGGACGATTCGCCGTCGGCCTATGAGACGGTCGTCGATCGTTTGTTGCGTGATCCGCGTTATGGCGAGCGATGGGCTCGGCATTGGATGGATATCTGGCGTTACAGCGATTGGTACGGTCGCCGGCATGTGCCCGATGTTTGGAACAGTGCTCCGCAGATTTGGCGTTGGCGAGATTGGATCGTGCGATCGCTCAACTCGGATCACGGGTATGACCGGATGATTCGCGAGATGCTCGCCGCCGACGAAGTCTGTCCCGAGGACGACAACGCGGTCGTCGCAACCGGTTACTTGATTCGCAACTGGTACGCGCTCAATCCGAACGACTCGATGCGCAGCACCGTCGAGCACACCGGCAAGGCGTTTCTCGGTCTGACGTTTAATTGTGCTCACTGCCACGATCACAAGTACGACCCGATCTCGCAGGACGACTATTTCCGTCTGCGAGCGTTCTTCGAGCCGATCAGCATTCGCCAAGACCGAGTCCCCGGCGAAGCCGATCCGGGTCCGTTCGAGGAATACAGCTACGGCAAGCTCCGAAAGATTCAACGACTCGGAGCGGTTCGCATCTTCGACAAGACTCCCGACGCTCCGACCTGGTTCTACACCGGCGGCGACGAACGCAACCGCGTGAAAGAGCGCGGCTCAATGCCACCCGGCGTTCCCGCGTTCCTCAGCGAGTCACCCGTGAAGGTCACTCCGATTGAGCTCTCTCCGCGAGCCTTTTATCCCGGATTGCGACCGAGCCTTCACGACGCCTTATTGACCGACGCCCGCAACGCCATCACGCAAGCAGAGACGGAACTCGCTGCCGCTCAGAAAGCCGGGAACGATGTTCCGCAAGCGCTGCGAGACCAGCTCGCGCAAGCCGAGTCCGCGTTCACCGCCGCCGCTCGTGAGGCCGAGCAAGCCGGACGTCCCGGAGCACTCGCGGGCCGACAATCATTGCTGCTCGATGCGACGGCCGGGCGACGCATCCTTCAGAACGGATTGCAGCAACTCAAAGCACTCGATGACGGCACGACGCTCGGCTTTCAGTGGCTGATCCTCAACGATGCGCACGTCAATTTCCAATTCGCGAAAGACGTCGTGAAGGGACTGACCGCCGGCTACGTCGCGTTTGAAAAGGGACGCATCGTCTCGTACCAGCCGGGATCGTTTACCGAATTCGAGACCGGTCGATACGACTTCGCCGCCGGCCAGCGACGCTTCCAAGTGTCGTTCGTGTTGGAAACGAAAGCCGATCGCTGCCTGCTGACCGTTCGCTCGATGACCGACGACAAGCTGCTGGTGGATCGTGTTCCAGTCGCGCTCAACGGTTGGAATCCGGTCGGCGATGCAACGAAGGCGATCTCGTTCGATGCGCGAACCGGCAGCGTCGTGGTGCTCGACGACGTGACGCTGACCGCCCCGATCCGAGAAGGCCAGCCACCCGCGCGATTGATCTCGTTCGACTTCGAGTCGCCGACCTACACCGAGGGCCGCGATGTCCCCGGCATCGACGGCTGGGCGAATTCATCCTTCGGAACCGCTCCCGCCACGTCGGTCGTCTCGACCACCGCCGGCAACGAATCGCTGCGTGAGGTGTTACAGAAACTGCAAGCCGCACGTCGCGCCGTCGAAGCCATCAACCTGCCGCTGCGCGCCGCCGAAGCCAAGCATGTTGCCGCTCGCGCGGAACTGGCGAACCTGGAAGCTCGCATTGCCGCCGATCGCGCAAAATTCGGCGAGCCGGCGGGCGTTAGCCCCCGGACAAACGCCGAGTCGCGAGACCCGTCCGGGGGCTTACGCCCACCGGCTCGCCAAAGTGTTGAAGTTCAAAGTCTGGATGCGTCTGCGCTCGCGCGGATCGCCAGCCAACTTGAACGAGTCGCAGCCGTCAAAAAGGCGGACGCCGACATGCTTGTCGCCGAACGCGCGGTCGCCGTCGCCGAAGCGAAGCCGACCACGGACGCGAATCGCGCCAAAGAACTCGACGTGGCAAACAAGCAACTCGCTGCTGCTCGCCCATCACTCGACAAGGCGCGAACCGCGGCCGCCGACATGGCCTCTGAAACGTACTCGTCCTTCAGCCCGTCATATCCCAAGACCAGCACCGGCCGCCGCCGAGCCTTAGCCGATTGGATCGCCAGCACGAACAACCCACTGACCGCGCGCGTCGCCATCAATCACATCTGGTCGCGCCACTTCCACTCGCCGCTGGTGAGCAGCGTCTACGACTTCGGCCGCAACGGCGCACGCCCCACGCATCCCGAACTGCTCGATTGGCTCGCCGTCGAACTGATGGACTCCGGCTGGAGCATGAAGCATGTGCATCGGTTGATCGTGACGAGCGGTGTGTATCGGCGCGTCTCGTCTGTAGGTTGGGATTCCATCCCGACCGCTCCCGCAGAGACAACAACTTCCAATGCGAAGGCCGGTCGGGATGGAATCCCAACCTACGAAGCCGACCCGGAAAACAAGCTCCTCTGGCGCATGAACGCCGGCCGTATGGAAGCCGAGGTCGTGCGCGACAGCTTGCTCCACACGGCTGGCAAACTCGACCCAAAGATCGGTGGCCAAGAGTTGGAGAACAGCGAAGCTCTGACGACCTTCCGCCGCAGCCTCTACTACAGCGTCTTCCCCGAACAAGGAGGCAAGAGCGCGATGGGCGAACTGTTCGACGCACCCGACGCACTCGAATGCTACCGCCGTTCGCGAAGCATCATTCCGCAACAAGCACTCGCGTTGACCAACAGCGATTTGGTGCATCAACTGAGTTCCTCGATCGCGGCTGCGGAACGCGAGTCGAATTCGGAACAATTCGTTGTCGCGGCGTTCGAGCGAATTTTGTCTCGCCCCCCCACGACCAACGAACTGACAGCCTGTTTGCAATTCCTATCGAAGTCCACTGGAGCGGAACCGAATGCTCATACTCGTGAGAGCTTGCTGAGGGCACTTTTCAATCACAATGATTTTGTCACGATTCGATGATGAAAGAGGGAGCCCGACGAATCGAAGGAGACGACGAATCATCGCCTCCCATTCGTCGTCTCCTTCGATTCGTCGGGCTCTTCCCCTGGACGCATGCCATGAAACCGATGTCATCCAATTCACAAAGCTGTTGCCCATCGCATTCGCGTCGAGTCTTCCTCAGCGATTTCGGCATGGGCTTTACCGGCTTAGCCCTCGGCGCAATGCTGGCCGAAGACGGCATCACGAAAGCCGCTGATCCGTCTGTCGTTTCTCCTCACCTGCCCGCTCGCGCCAAGTCCGTCATCTGGGTCTTTTTGTCCGGAGGTTATAGTCACGTCGAGACGTTTGATCCAAAACCGGCGCTCAATCAATACGCGGGGATGACGTTCGACAAGACGCCGTTCGAGAACCCGCTCAAGTCACCGTTACACAACAAGCGGTTTCGATCGGTCCTGGCGGAAGAGATCAACATTCGGGACGTGTACCCGACGATCTATCCCATGCAGGTCGGCTGGGGAAAGCACGGCGATAGCGGCATCGAGATGACCGATTGGTGGCCGCATCTCGCGCAGCAGGTGGATGAACTCTGCTTCATCCGCAACATGTGGACGACGGACAACGATCACGCCGCCGAGAATCAGATTCACACCGGCCGGCATCGTCTCGACGAACAACAGCCGAGCCTCGGCGCGTGGGCGCACTACGGACTCGGCACACTCAACGAGAACTTACCAAAATTCGCGGTGCTCGGCGGGCCGACGCGATCGGATACGCGATTGTCGATCGACTCGCTGTACCTGGGGCCGCAACACACCGGAGTGCCGCTCGCGCTGGACCCGAAGAACCCGCTGCCGTTCGGGCAACGCCAAGCCGGGCAAAGTCTCGAAGAACAACGGCAGGAATACGATCTCATCAACAAGCTCAATGCGCTCTCGGCGGTTGAGTACCCGGAAGACCAAGAGCTGCAAGCTCGCATCCGTGCCTATGAGCTGGCGTTCCGCATGCAGGCCGCCGTCCCCGAAGCGATTGATTTCTCTCAAGAGACTGAAGCGACGACGAAACTCTACGGCATCGACACCGACGCCACGAAGGTGGCTGGCCAACGGCTCTTGGCGGCTCGGCGGCTGGTCGAGCGAGGCGTGCGATTCGTGCAGGTCTATCCGTCGGCGTATGGAAGCTGGGACTCGCATCAGAAGCTCAAGGACAATCACACGCGACTGTGCGCGACGATCGATCGACCGGTCGCGGGTTTGATTCAGGATCTGAAACAACGCGGATTGCTCGACGACACACTGGTCGTGTTCTGCACCGAATTTGGCCGCACTCCGGGATTGGAGTTGCGCGGCGGTGGCAAAGACGGTCGCGATCATCACCCGAACGGCTTCACAATCTGGATGGCCGGAGCGGGATTGAAGAAGGGCTACGTTCACGGCGCGACGGATGAGCTTGGTTATCACGCGCTCGGCGAAGGGCACTACGTCACCGACCTGCACGCGACCGTGCTGCATTTGCTGGGGCTCGACAATCGGCGACTGCACATCCCCGGCCGTAAGCGGTTGGAGATCGACGACGGACAAGTCATGGACGACATCCTGGCTTGATCGCTCGATCGTCTTTCTGATCCATCCGTGTTTGAATTCCAATCCGTCGGGAGCGTCAGTTCGATCGCGGCAAAAACGGTATTACGGCGAACGGCTGTCGGCCATCGGCGTTCGGCCGGACAAGGCTTGGAACATTCAGCGTTCCGGCTGATCGCCGTCAGCCGACAGCCGTTCGCCGTGATACCGTTTTTTCTGGCGCAGAATGATTCTCGACCTCTCCTCACTTTCCGAACCAGTGGCTGTTTCCGAGACTCTCCATCAAGCAGGACCACGAAGATTGGAATCTCCGCCACGAACGGAACTCACTCAAGGAACCTTGGCATGAATCGTCGAGTCTGGCTGTGTCTGTTGGCTATCTTAATCGTCAGCCTGGCGCGGACGGCATTCGCGCAATCTGTCTGGAAAGCCGGCGTCTCGAAGGCGGTCATCACACCGGAGAAATCGGTCTGGCTGGCTGGCTACGGATCGAAGCGAGCACCCGACGGAAAGCTGCACGATCTGTGGATGAAGGCCCTGGCTCTCGAAGACAACGCCGGCCACCGAGCCGTCTTGATCACCAGCGATTTCCAAGGCGTGCCAAAAGTCATGAGCGACCGCGTCTTCGAGCAGCTTCAAAAGCAGTTCAAGCTGGAACGAACGCAGGTGATGTTTACGTTTTCGCACAACCATTGCGGCCCGCGACTCGGCGACGATCTGATCGACTACTACCCGGTGGAAGCCGACCAAGAAGCGCTCGTCGAGGAATACACCGCTCAGATGGTGACGAAGACCGTCGCGATGGTCGGCGAGTCGTTGTCGAAGCTGGCTCCTGCGTCGCTCGCGATCGGCGAAGGCAAGGCGACGTTTGCCGTCAATCGCCGCAACAATCGCGAAGCGGACGTGCCCGACTTGATCGCGAAAGGAACGCCGCTCGTCGGGCCAGTCGATCACTCGGTGCCGGTGATGACGGTGACTCGGCCGGACGGAAAGTTGGAAGCGGTGCTGTTTGGCTACGCCTGTCATCCGACAACGATGAGCTTCCTGACGTGGTGTGGCGACTATCCCGGCTTCGCGCAGCTTGAGATCGAGAAAGCTCATCCGGGCACGACGGCAATGTTCGTCAACACCTGCGGCGGAGATCAAAATCCGTTACCGCGCCGTAAGATCGAACTCTGCGAAAAGTACGGACACATGCTGGCGGTCGGAGTTGAAGAGGCGTTGAAGCAACCGTTGAAACCGGTCTCATCGGGACTGCGCACGGCGTTCGAGATCATCGACCTGCCGTATCTGAAAAACGTCACGCGCGAGGAACTGACCGAGTTGTCGAAAGATCTGACCGGCATCAAAGGTCGCTGGTCTCGGCGATTGCTCAAGAAGTTGGATGCGGGAGAAAAATTTGAGTCGGCCTATCCGTATCCGATTCACGCCTGGCGGCTCGGCAAAGAGATGCTGGTTGTCGGCATGGGAGCCGAGACGGTGGTCGATTACGCCCTCCGCTTCAAACGCGAGTTCGGCGAAGGGACGTGGGTCATGGGCTACACCGACGACATGATCTCTTACATTCCCTCGCGCCGCGTGTGGGAGGAAGGTGGCTACGAAGGAGGCTCGAACCTGTTCGAATACGGCCGCCCGGCCTACCGCTGGGAGGGGGGTATCGAAGACCGCATCTCCGCGTCGGTTCACAAACTGGTGAAGCAAGTGCGCGATTAGTAGGTCAGCCTTTCCAGGCTGACCGAACGCTTCACCGACCATCCACGTCCACCGACCGTTCGGGTCAGGCTGGAAAGCCTGACCTACGACTCCACCGCCGCAAGCATCCCGCAGGCACCGTGGATGTCCTGTCCTCCGCTGTAGCGGCGCTGAACCGGCATGTTCAACTCTTCGCGAAGCGCATCGCGAAACGCATTGGCCTCCTCGGTCGAGGGACGTCGAAACTGACCCGTCGGATCGTTCACGTCGATCAGGTCGAGCAGGATCGGCAATCCTTCCGTCAATTCGGCAAGAGCTCGTGCGTCTTCGCGGCCGGTGTTGATGCCGGCGAGCACCGTCCATGCAAACGTCACGCGCTTGCGAGTCACCGCGTGGTACTCGCGCACCGCGGCGAGCAACTCCGGCAACGGATAGACCCGCTCAATGGGGAGCAAGCTCTGTCGTTGTTCCGTCCGAGCCGACGTCAGCGAGACGATCAAGCGATACGGTTGCCGCTCGGCCGTGAAGCGGCGGATGCCCGGCACGACTCCGACCGTCGAAATCGTGATCGCCTTCGCGTTGATCGCCATGCCACACGGTTCTGAAAAGATGCGTGCCGCTTGAATGACGCGATCGTAGTTCAGCATCGGCTCGCCCATACCCATGAAGACGACGCCGCGCACCGGGTGTTCCGAATCCATTTGAATCTGCGTGACTTGGTCGACGATCTCCCAAGTCGCGAGGTTCCGTTGAAACCCCATGCGGCCCGTTGCGCAGAAAACACATCCCAACGCACAGCCCACCTGAGAACTCACGCAAACGACGTACTTCAGATCGTCCGGACGATGCAGCAACGGAATGCGCACCGCCTCGAAGCGCCCTTCGCCGGCACCTTCAAACAAATACTTCGCAAACCCGTCTTGCGGCGAGACGATCTTGTCGAGCAATTTCAGACGGGGAATCGTGGCTCGCTCGCGAACCTTCTGAAGCACTTTTGGCGAAACGGTTGGGAGCTCAAACGGAATCTCGGTTGCGCCACGCCGCACCGCCGCTGCGTGCAACTGCCGGACGAGCCGGTCGGGCAACGCGAGATCGGCCAACGCCAGCGCGAGTTCCGTCGAGGTTTGGTCTTTCAGCAGGATCATGGGGTTCTTCATGTAGGTCAGGCTTTCCAGCCTGACCCGAATTGGCAATCCGCGTCGATCGCTGATCGGGTCAGCCTGGAAAGGCTGACCTACATTCGGCGACGTGGCTCGGCGAGCCGAACCCGATGATGGCGGAACTCACGGCCGAATGCGACAGCACGAAGCGCAGAGCAAATTCGGTCATGCTCTCGCCGTTGCCGAGTTCGTCTCGAAGTAACTCAGCCCGTGCCGCGTCTCGCTGATAAAGGTCGAGCGGAAAGTACGGCGTCTTGAGCGTGTGGGCGCTCGGCACTTGGCCGAGCAGCGCACCGGCGGCGAACACGCGAATCGCGAACACACCCATCTGCATCTCCGCGCAATCGGCCAGGATGTTGCCGTAGTCGGTGTCGCCAGGTTGGATCGGTGATGTCGCTCCCGCGCTGGGATTGAGCGCGTTGTACGGCGTCTGCACAGTGTCGAATCGTCCGGAGCGAATCACGGCCTTCATCGCGATCGGCTGGCCGGTGCCAGTCAGGCCGCTGTGCCGGATGATTCCTTCATCACGCAGCCGGTCGAATGCGTCGGCCACTCCGCCGCGTGAGAGGATGTCGTCGGGAGTGATCGACGCCGGTTCGTCTCCGCGTCCCATCGTGATCCCGTTGTGCAATTGCAGCAGCGTGACCGAACTGACTCGCAGTCGCTGCAAGCTCTCGTCGACCGAGCGGCGGATGAGGTCAGCGATCGGCTCGGTCGAGTCCAACGGGATTCGCACCTTGGTCGCGATGTGGATCGGCTGGGGCGGCTTGATTTCGGATAACGCTCGACCCAGATTGGCTTCCGAGCTTCCCGCTCCGTAACCCGGCGCGGTGTCGAACCAATTGATCCCCGCCTCGATCGCTGCCGCGACGACCTCGCGTTGAGCGGTCGCATCAGTGCCGGTCATCAACCCGGAGACTGGTCCCGCTCCGAATGAGATCGCGGAAACCTTGATCCCGGTTCGGCCGAGTGTCCGGTACTGCATGGGGAGAATCCTCGTAACGGGGTCGGGAGTCTTTTTCATGCCGCACCACACGAATCAATCATCGGAGTCCTCTCGACAGCGGCATGAAAAAGACTCCCGACCCCTTCGCGATCACTGATGCCAATCGCCAATGAACGGCAGATAGAAATCACGCCACTCGCGCTGGAACCACACGGGGGACGAGGGGAAACCTTCTTGGCCCAGAGCGTCCACCGCAACGATGTAGTACCGCCGAGCCTGTTTGCCGGCGGATTCGTCTTGGAAGATCGTCGCAGTGATCGGCTCGGCCGTCAGTCGCGAGACCGGGTCTTTGTCGTAGCGGCCATCCATGCGGTAGACGCGATAGCCGGCGATGCCCTTTTCGGGATTCGGCGACCATTTCAGTTGGCAGGTCGTGCCCTCCTCGCGACTGAAGACGTGCTGCGGCGATGAGGGAATCGTAAAGAGCGCCGACGACGGTCCGCTTTCCTTGCCTGCTTCATCGACCGAGCGAATGCGGTAGGCGAACACTCCTTTGCGATACTCGCGCCCGGACTCGGCGAGATGATCTTTGTGCAATGGCCGGTCGTAGCTCGGTTCGCCGTCGATCGTTTGCGGCTCGTTCAGATTGATTTTTGTGTCGACGAACGAAGTCGTCTTGAGTGGCTCAGACGTGAGCCGCTGAAACGGCCCGATGCGGCGGATCGCTCCGACGATCGGTTCGGCCATCGGCGGCGTGTGAGACTTGAGCCGCTTCAATTGATCGTCGCTGTAGACTTCGACGACCGCGCGTTCGACGTGGTAACCACTCACCTTTTGGGAGGGCGAGGCTCCCGCCGAGCCGTTCTTCTTAACGGTATCCCGTTCTCGCGGCTCGGCGGGAGCCTCGCCCTCCCATGCCGTCCAACGGATCTCCACATGTTGCGGCCCGATCACCGACACGACTCCGTCCTCAACCAGCGGCAACTCGCGGCGCGGTTTCACAACGGGCAATGGTGTCTGCCCTGCCGGAGTGTCGCCGAAGCGATACGTCCAAACCTGCTGCTCGCGCGGCTTGCTCGTGCAGTTTTCGAGAATCGCGAGGTTCAGCTCCGGAGCGAAGATCAGATTTCGCGCGCGATTACTGGACGATGCGGGTTCGGCAGTCGGATTCATCCGCTGCCAGCGATTGGCTCCGGCGTCATACGCCCACGTCTGCAACTCGTGAGTCGCCGACTCATCCTTGCCGGTCGTGATCTTGATGATCGCCAGCACGACGCGGTTGATTGGATCGTAGGTCAGCACCGCGTCGTTCTTGTCGGTCGGCGGTTGGACTTCCGGCTTCATCTCGCGCCACTCGTTGCGGCGCACGTCGTAGGCCCAGGTGTGAACGTCGTTGTCGAACTGCGAACCGAACAGCACATGCAGCTTGCGAGCCTCATCGTAGGCCATGTTCCCACCGCTGCGACCGGGCGGTTCGTTCGCGGGCTTGGGCCAACGCCACTCGTTCCGCGCCGGGTCATAGATCAACGTCCCTTCGCTGCTCCCTTCGCCGCCGAACACGACAACGACTTGTTCGTCACTGTCCCACGAGGCACAGCGGTACGGAGCCAATCGGGGCGTCGGCAACGGCCGCCGGTTTCGCCAGCGGTTCTCGCCGAGGTCGTAGGTCCACACGGACGAGTCATTCAAATACAGCTCGCGAGCCCACTGCCACCCGTGGCTGCCGCTGAAGAACGGAAACCGCACATACCGCCCGCTCGTCGGGTCGTAAACATTCTGATTGTTGCAGCAAACCCCTGGCGGCGACGTATTCGGCTCCTTGAGCGTCCACTTCGCCGTCGCCAAATCGAACGTCCAAACCTCCGCCCCCTGCTCGCCCCCACCCCCTTGATTGTGCCCGCCATACCTCACGAGCAATTGCTGCCGCCGATCCCAAACACACGCCCCCTCATACCCCAACCGCGGCGAGACGGGAGCGTCAGGTAGGGGGGTTCGCTTGATCCAGACGTTAGCGGGGTGACTGGCGAGGGGCGGTGGTTCCGCCGCACCGCTCCCGCCGTTGCACACAAAACAGCTTCCGATAAGTACCGTGAGGACAAACCGACCAACACTAGACGTTTTTAGGGCGATGTTCATTCCCGATTCCTCTCCACGGCGCTTTGCTTGAATGCAAATTCAATCAGTTGAGGATCGTCCATTTTGAACCAAAGTCGGCCGCGTTCGTGGCGCAATTCAAGTTCTGGAAACAGTGCCTCAATTTGCTTGCAAGCTAATTCGTGCGCGCGACCACCGCACAACCATGCGACTTTGACCAGCGCCACTCGTGTTGTGGCGGACGTATCGCCGGTCTCGCAAAGGGCAACAACCAACTCTTCGGCAAGGCTTGAGTTATCCCCGTCTGCCGCAAAGTCGATCAGCCGAGCAATCAATTCGATGGAACTATTCGTGACAAGCGTTTGCTGCTCGACATCGCCATTTCGCCGATGGAAGAGCATTCTCACTTCTGCCGGACAATTTCCAACATGTGCAAGTGCCAGAGCGGATTGGCGACGTACGAATTCGTCGGGATGGGAAAGGTTGTTAATCAGTGCGAGAATTGCGGCGGGCGAGGATCGCCTCATTTGCCTCAAAGCAATTGCCGCGCGCGCCTGTTTCGTTGGTTGCAATTTGTCAGCAACAGCTTCGATCAATGGGCGCTCGGCAAGATCATCGAATTCAGCGAGAGCGACCGAAGCACAAGTTTGGACGAATTCCGACTCGTCACTAAGCATTCTTGCCAGGATTTCGACCGCCGGCTCGCTCGTCGGTATCAACGATAATTTGCCAAGTGCCAGAGCCGCGCCACCTCGAATCCGAGGGCGGCTATTTTCGAGAGCGTTGATCAGCGCCGGAACCGCATTCTCTCCAATCGCGATCAACTCTGTGATGACATCTTTGCGTTGAACCTCGTCGTGGGTGTCGAGTCGGGAGATTAGCCATGACCCATCGTTCATCGCATGACTCGTTTCATTATCGTTGCTGGTTTGACCGACTAACTGATCACTCAGCGGTTTATTCGCGCTGTTCGCGGAAGTCAATCAGCGGTTTGTGGTCGTCCCGGAGCGGCTGAAGCCCTCTCCCGCTTTGGATGTCGGCGAGCCAACGAGAATGAGATGGCGAGTCCGGCAAAGTCCCGCCAGGGACGACCGACAATAGCCCAGCGATTCATCGCTGGGTATCGGTCGTCACCAAACCGTGAAGTCCCGTCAGGGACGAAAGACCGATTCGCGCCTCGTCGTATTGACCAATCATTCTTTCGCCCCTGTCGGGGCTTCGGTGTCATGTTCGCGATTCGTCCCCAGCGATGAATCGCTGGGCTATTTTCGGGATGTCCCTACCGGGACAAGAGCATGAGCCACCAATCCTCACGCTGTTCGCGGAAGTCAATCAGCGGCTT
Organism: Planctomyces sp. SH-PL62; assembly: GCA_945905295.1. GTDB lineage: Bacteria > Planctomycetota > Planctomycetia > Planctomycetales > Planctomycetaceae > SXKJ01. Next base: position 12,541 of record CAMDPX010000206.1, read on the forward strand.
GTGGTCGTCCCGGGGCGGCTGAAGCCCTCTGCCGCTTTTGATGTCGGCGAGCCAATGGGAATGTGATGGCGAACGCGACCAAAGTCCCGCCAGGGACGTCCGACAATAGCCCAGCGATTCATCGCTGGGTTCTCGGTGGGCACCAGAGTGTGAAGTCCCGTCAGGGACGAAAGACCGCATCGCGCGTCGTCGTGTTGACCAAACATTCTTTCGCCCCTGGCGGGGCTTCGGTGTCATGTTCTCGATTCGCCCCCAGCGATGAATCGCTGGGCTATTGTCGGGATGTCCCTACCGGGACAAAGCGCGAGCCGCTCAACATCAGCCGGTGGCACTCGAAAATTCGTCTCGAATCGAACACCATCACGATGACTTGTCTTGGCTGGAACGAAATGGGAGCGACGATGAGCGACACGGTGTTGGTGACTGGCGGCAGCGGTTTCATTGGCACCTGGGTGTTGCGCGAATTGCTCGCGCGAAATGCGAAGCCGGTGATGGTCGATGTGCAGCCGGCTCCGACACGCTGGCGGCGAGTGCTCGGCGGACGTGCGGCGGAGGTGATCTCGATCGAAGCCTCTCTGTTGGATCGCGAACGCTTGCAGGACGCCATCGAGCAGCACGGCGTGACGCACATCATTCATCTGGCGGCGTTGCTGACTCCGGAATGCCAGAAGGATCCGTGGCTGGGCTGTCAGGTCAACGTGCTGGGTAGCACGGCGCTCTTCGAGGCAGCGCGGCGATCGGGACGAGTTCGTTCGCTGGCGTACGCGAGTTCGTATGCGGTGTATGGGCCAGAGGTTGGCGACTCGAACGATGAGCCGAACCGGCCGCCGACATTTTACGGTGCGTTCAAGCAAGCGGTGGACTTGATCGCCGAGCAGTATTGGCGGCACTTCGGGATCGCGTCGGTCGCCGTGCGCCCGCATGTGGTCTACGGGCCGGAGCGCGATCAAGGTTTGACGGCCGGCCCGTCGTTGGCCGCACGAGCGGCCGCGCTCGGAGAGACCTACACGATCGGGTACACGGGGCGAGTCGGTTACGACTACGTCGAAGACGTGGCGCGCGCGTTTTTTCGCTCGGCTGTTGAATGTCCGCCGGGTCACACGGTCGTCGATCTGCCCAGCGAACTGGCAACGACCGAAGAGTTTCGTTCGGCCATTGAGGCGGCCATTCCTGGCTCGGTGTCGCAAATCATGGTCAATGGTCCGGCGATCCCGTCGAATGTCCCGCCGAGTCCGAATTACATCTCGAATCTCTTTCCCGATTGGCAGGCCACCTCGCTGCTCGACGGTGTGCGGAAGACGGTCGAGTTTTATCGGCAATCTATGTTCGGGGTTTCTTGATGCGACGGCTCATCGTCACTGGGAGACTGCTCTGGTCTGCTGGCTGGGTTTCTCGAGTCGCCGCCCCGTGACCGCCGTTGTGTCGAGCGTTCGCAATCGACAAGATGGCTGCCAATCCTTGATTCCATGAATCGTGCAGAGTGCAGTCTTTCACAAGAAGTCGATTCTTCCAACTGGCCACCACAGATTCGTCGTCTCCTTTCATTCGTCGGGCTCTTGAGTTTGTGTAAGGCAGGGGAATCCCGACGAATCGAAGGAGACGACGAATGGAAGGACGCAGTCGTTGAAATGTAAGTGGCCCCCACCAACCTTTCTGCCAAACGAGACCTCAATATGCGAATGCTCGCCACGTTATTCTGGATTGGACTCTGTGCTTCCACGCTGGCTGCGGATGCTCCGTGGAATCAATTCCGTGGGCCGCGCGGCGATGGAACATCGACCGAGAAGGGACTGCCGGTCACGTTCGGCGAAGGCTCGAAAGAGATCGTGTGGAAGACGCCGATCCCCGGGCGGGCTTGGTCGTCGCCGGTCGTTTGGGGCAAACAGATTTGGCTGACGAACGCGCCGGATATCCAGGGCAACACGAAGGAGCGGGTCAAGCTCGACAAGCCGATCGAGCTGTCCGCGGTCTGCGTGGACTTGGACAGCGGCAAGGTGATTCACAATCGAAAACTGTTCGAGGTCTCGGAGTTGCAGATCACGCATCCGACCAACACGTTCGCTTCGCCGACACCTTTCATTGAAGAGGGCCGCGTCTACATTCATTTCGGCAGCTACGGGACGGCATGCCTCGACACGAAGACCGGCGAAACGATTTGGGAACGCCGCGATCTGGAATGCGATCACTTCCGCGGGCCGGGATCGTCCCCCATCGTGCATGGCGATCTGCTGTATCTGACGTTCGACGGCTACGACTTGCAGTACATCGCCGCGCTCGACAAGAAGACCGGCAAGACGGTTTGGAAGAAGGATCGCGGCATCGACTACAAGACCAAGGATGGAGATGCCAAGAAGGGCTACTCGACGCCGTCGATCATCGAAGTCGGCGGACGCGAGTTGCTCATCAGTCCGTTTGCGTATGCGACGATCGCCTACGAACCGAAAACCGGCGAGCCGATTTGGACGGTCTATCACGGCGGCATGAACGCGGCCGCTCGGCCGCTGTACGGCAACGGTCTGGTTTACATCAACGCCGCCGACGGCAAGGACGCGCTGGTTGCCGTGAAGCCCGATGGCAAAGGGGACATCTCGAAAAACATTGTCTGGCGAACGGCCGAAAAAATTCCGAAGCGGTCCTCGCAACTGTTGGTCGGCGATCTGTATTTCATGATGAATGATGCTGGCATCGCGACCTGTCTGGATGCCAAGACCGGCAAGGAAATTTGGTCGAAACGACTGCCGGGGCAGTATTGGTCATCGCCGTTACTCGCTGACGGCTTGGTCTATTGCTTCTCTCAAGACGGGGACATGCAAGTCTTCAAGGCCGCTCGTGAGTTCGAGTTGGTTGCCGAGAATAAGCTCGCCGACGGTTCGAGCGCTTCGCCGATCGTCGCGGGCAAGTCGTTGCTCGTGCGGACGAAGTCGCACCTGTATCGGATCGAGAAGCGGGATTGATCGCCAAGGGGTCGGGAGTCTTTTTCAGGCCGCCGGTCGGTTGTTGATTTCAGGTCGTTGGCGAAACGGCGGCCTGA
>CAMDPX010000207.1 GCA_945905295.1 Planctomyces sp. SH-PL62
ATAGGTTTTGCCGTCGGTCGCGGTGGCCGCGATGCGAGCGCCGCCAGCCACAAAGTTACCGCCGTAAGTGATCGTCGGCAGCTTCGACGAGAAGACCGGCTTGCCGGCGGCGATGTCCCAGATGTTGACGGCTCCGGTGTAGCCGATGCTGAGCAGCTTGTTGCCGGCGGCATTGAAGCGGACTCGATAAACATCGTCTTTGTGACCGTCGAGTTTCTTCACCGGATCGGGCGCGTCGATGTTCCAGATGAAGATCGGCCGGTTCGGACCGAGGCCAACACCTCCGGCGGCGATCGTGCGACCGTCAGGGCTGAGGGCGACGGTGTAGACCGGGAACTCCGGACCTTTGAAGACACGCAGCTCGGCTCCGTTTTCAAGGTTCAACAGTTTGACCGTCTTATCTCCGCCGGCGATGACCAGCGACTTGTTGTCGGGAGTGAAGACGACTCCATAAACCGGCTGCTGCTGCGTGCTGATGACTCGGATGGCGGCTTTCTTTTCGACGTCCCACAAGCGGACGGTCTTGTCGTTGCTCGCGGAGACGAGCTGCTTGCCATCGTTACTGAAGGCGAGACCGTAAATGTGCGATGCGTGACCGGCGAGGTTCGCGGTAAACGTCGCGGCGGCGATGTCCCAAGTCTTCGTCGTGCCGTCGGCCGAAGCGGAGACCGCCGTGCGATTGTTCGGCGCGATGACCAGCGAACCGATGCCGGCCGTGTGACCGGTTAGCGTCTGAGCAATCGGGCGCAGCGGCGCGTCGGCCGGTTGAGGGTTCGGTGGAGTCGGATCAACGGCGCGCAGCGCGTTGTCGGCTCCGCTGGCCAGTAGCTTGGTGTTATCAGGGCTGAAGGTCAGCCGCGTGACTTCGGCGGGAGTCTCGAAGCGAACCTGAGCCTGTGCGCTGTTGACGTTCCAAACGCGGACACTCTTGTCAGCTCCGCCAGCGGCGATTTGCTGAGCGTTCGGGCTGATCGCGACGGAGGTCGCTTTGCCAGTCAATCCAACGAACGGTCGCATCAGAGTGCCGGCGTTGCTGTCCCACAATTTCACGGAGCCGTCTTCGTGAGCAGTCGCATGCCACGCGCTGTTCGAGGCGATCGCGAGATCGTTGAACTTCTTGTCGTCAGTGACGAACACACCCTGCACCGAGACCGCATCGACCTTGATCGTCTTGTCGGCTCCGGCCGAGACGATCGTTTTGTTGTCGGGATGAAACGCCGCGCCGTTGACGGCTCCGGCATGTTGCACGAAGTACTGCATCAATCGTTTCGCGGTCAGATCCCAGACGCGCACGCTGCCATCGGTGCTGGAGGAAACGAGCTTCGTGACGTCACGGCTGAAATCGACGCCGGTAATCTTGTCGGCGTGTCCGGCGAGCGCGGCGACAGCGGCTCCGTCGGCGATGTTGAAGACTCGGACTTGCTTGTCGCTCGAGCCAACGGCCAGCAGCAGGTTGTTGACGCTGACGGCAAGACTGGTCGCGGCGTCTGGGATGTCAATCTTGCGGATCATCGCGCCGTCGGCGGCGTTCCAAATCTTGACTGACTTGTCGTGACTCGCGGTGACAAGGTTCGCTCCGTTGGGCAAGTACGCGACGCCGCTGACCGGGCCGGTGTGAGGTGCCAGCGCGCGGACTTCAGCACCGTCGGCGGTCTTGTAGATCTTCACGGCACCAGTCGCGTCACCGACGGCGATCTCTTGATGATTCGGGGTCACGGCGACGGAGGTGATCGCTCCGGCTTGAGCGGCGAAGGCTTTCACAAGAGTCCCGTTGTTGGCATCGAATAACCGAGCGATCTTGTCCGCGCAGCCAGTCAGCACCCAGGCTTGATTCGGGCTGAAGGTGATCGCGGTGACGGCTTCGGGATGCCCATCGAGATTCCGAATCGGCTGCCCGTTATTGCGATCCCACAACCGAGCGGTCTTGTCGTTCGAGCCGGTCGCGATCCAATTTCCATCCGGTCGCAGCGCGATCGCATTGATTGCTTCGCCATGCCCCGCGATGTTGACGAGCGCCGGCAACTGCACCGGCCAGCGTTTGACGAGTCCGTCCGCTCCGGCAGTCAGAAAAAAGGCGTTGTTCGGAGCGTAAGCGAAACCGGCGATCTCGCCGGTGTGTGCTCCGAGGACTTGCTGAGCAACTCCGTCAGCGAAGTTAAACAACCGGACGACGCCGGTCGCATCTCCGGCCGCGACCTGCATGTTGTCTTTGCGGAGATCGACGCGCGTGATCGCCGCCGTACAACCAGCGATGTCGCGAACTGGTTTGCCATCCGCGGCCGTCCAGACTTTCAACAGCTTGTCGGCTCCACCGCTGACCACAGAAACTCCGTCCGTTGTTATCGCCGCCGAGGCGACTGCTCCCTGATGCCCGGCCAGATTCAGCACCGGTGCGTTGTTCGGGATTTCCCATAGCCGGACGGTGTTGTCGAGTCCTCCCGAAGCGATCAGCTTGCTGTCGGGCGAGACGGCGATCGACAGCACAAGCCCCGTGTGGCCGAGCATCGTCCGCGTCGGTTGCAGCGAGTTCGCATCCCACAACCGCACGGTTTGATCGAAGCTGCCGGTGACGAGCCACTTGCCGTCGGGCGAAGTTGTGATGTCGTAAACCGGCTCGGTGTGTCCGACCAATTCGACAGCAAAACTGGCGGCGACGCACACACAGGCCAACACCACAAAGAATCCGGCGGACAGCTTTCGCATGATGATCACTCCTGTCAAACAAGCATCGAGACTGACTGATGCCAGTCTGGGGAGCGAACGAACTCGCGTCAACGAACCATCCGGCCGATCGCCGTGAGCCGATGGCCGAAAGCCGTGATATCGTTTTTGGTTCTAAAAACGGTATCACGGCAATCGGCTGTCGGCGATCAGCATTCGGCCGGACAACTACTCGACGCGTCCCGCAGCGCGAACTCCGGAGCCGCGTCGATTGATGAGCGAGTCGCCGAGATCAGCGCGGGCTTTTTCCGCGAGCGATTCGAGGCGACGGACAACGTCGGCATGCTGATCCACGACATTGCGCGTTTCGCCGGGGTCATCCTTGAGGTTGAACAGCGATCGCTCGATGCGGCGCACTTCGTAGCCGTGCCGGCTGGCGATGCCGCGAATGCCGGACTCTTCGATGGACTTCGGTTGCATCTTCTCGAAGTTGGCGGGCTTGCCGGCTCGGCCGGGTGGTCCGGCGACAGTCAGATAATCGTGAGCGAAGTGCAGCTTCCAATCGCCGTTGCGGATTGCTTGCAGTTCGTCGCCGGAGAAGAACAGCAGCGACTCGTGCGGCGTACGCGCGTTCGGTTGGCCGGAAAGAATCGGCCAGACATCGAGTCCGTCGATGGAATGCTTCGGCAGCGGTGCGTTGATGAGCTTGGCGATCGTCGGCAGCAAGTCGATCGAGACGACTGGTTCGTCGCAGGTTCGTCCCGCCGGGATCTTCTTCGGCCAGCGCATGAGGCAAGGAGTCCGAACTCCACCTTCAAAGGTCGTCAGCTTCCCTTCGCGAAACGGTGACGCACTGCCGGCATGTTCGCCGTAAGACAGAAACGGGCCGTTGTCAGAGGTGAAGATCAGCAGTGTGTTGTCTTCGAGATTCAGCCGCTTCAACGAGGCAACGACTTCACCGACCGACCAATCGAGTTCTTCGACGACATCGCCATACACACCGCGAGTCGATCGCCCTTTGAACTTCTCGGAAGCGAAGATCGGCACATGCGGCATGATGTGAGGCAGATACAAGAAGAAGGGTCGGTCTTTGTTCGAGGACAGAAACTGACACGCTCGGTCGGTCAGCCGACGGGTGAACTGTGACTGATCGGGATCGTGTTCGACGGTCTTGTCTCCGTCGATCAATGGCAACGAAGGAATCGTCTTCACGACCGGATGCAGCGGCCCGTTGTCGTTGGAGTATGGAATGCCCAGAAACTCTTGGAAGCCGTGCCGCAGTGGCGAGAACTCTGGACGATGTCCGAGATGCCATTTTCCGAAGATGCCCGTCGCGTAGCCGCGCTGTTGCAGGAGTTCCGGCAGCAGCACTTCGTCCGCGTGGATGCCGGTTTTGCTCGTGTGATTGAGCGCCCCGGCCAAGCGGACTCGATTGGCATAGCAGCCGGTCATCAACGACGCTCGCGAGGCGGTGCAGACCGGCTGCGAAACATAGAAGCTGGTGAACCGCGTCCCTTCCATAGCCAGCCGGTCGATGTTCGGCGTGCGAATGTCCTTCGCGCCGAAGCAGCCGAGATCCGAGTAACCCAAATCATCCGCAAAGATCAGCACGATATTCGGCGGTTGGACCCTGTCCGCCGACCAAACGGATGCAGCCGGCCAAAGGAGCGCCAGCCAGAGAACTCCCCAACCACACAGGACACCGCGCGAGACGTGAGTCGGCATGTTGTGAACTCCTCGCCCACTGAGAAGGAAGACCGCACGATGGTTTACCGATCCGCGTTCGATCGCGAAACCGATTAAGACTACTGCGCACGTTCGGCTGTCTTGTCCCCTCGCCCCCGCTTCGGGGGAGAGGGTTAGGGTGAGGGGGCTTTCGTGTTCGATCGGCAATCGCCGTTGAAGGAACGTCTCGGTCAGTTGTTGCGTGAAGCTCGATGGCGTTGACAACCACCGCCCCTCACCCCAGCCCTCTCCCCCGAAGCGGGGGAGAGGGAGCCGGAATGCAAAACGTGCACAATAGGATTATGCGCCGGATTCCAACCCGATGAGCGTGTCGTTGCCGAGTCCGCTGATGACACTGTCGGTGCCGAGTCCCCCATCGAGTTGGTCGGCGACCGAGCCGCCCAGCAGGATGTCGTTGCCGTCGCCGCCGAGCAAAGTCACCGGCAGAGCATAGGCGCTGGCGTCGATTCGGTTGTCGCCAATTCCACCGGTGAGGATCGCGACCTCCAGATCCAGCAAGGTGTCAGTGCCGAGTCCTACGAGTTGAGTCGCCGTGAGCACGAAGTCCACGTTGCCGGATTCAGAAAGCACATCGCCTGTGCCGGCACCGCCATTGAGCGTGTCGTTGCCCAGCCCGCCGCTGATGGTGTCGCCGTTGCCGCCTTGGCCGTCGAGTCTGTCGTTGCCGTCGTCTCCTTGCAGAAGATCACGGCCGGCACCGCCGCTGATCGAGTCGTTGCCGTTGCCGCCTCGCAGCGTGTCGTCGCCGCTTCCGCCGCTCAGTACGTCGTCAGAGTCGCCGCCGATGATCGAGTCGTTGCCCATCCCGCCCACCAGCGTGTCGCGGCCGGCACCGCCGTTCAACGTGACTCGGCCCGCCCAGGTGCTCGCCGTGAAGGAACTGCCGGACGGTGAGGCATTCAGTTCGACGCCATCGATGTTCGTCAGCGTAGAGGTGCCGTTCGCCGTCAACTGTGTGGCGGTCAGCACGACGATTTCCAATCCGGTGACGAACACCGTTTCGACGCCGGGGCTGCCAAGGAACGTGTCGTTGCCGCCGTTCGGATTCATCCGCAGGTTGGGCAAGTTCGTGCCGCTGTAGGCGGACGCATCGAAGCGGTTCGCGTTCGCACCCCCCAAGAGTTCGATGGTCTCGATCGTGTTGAACGAGTCGGTGCCGAAGCCCGTGAGGGCCGTGGCCGTGATGGTCCAATCGACGTCGGCTTGTTCCCGGAGAGTGTCGTTGCCGTTACCGCCTGTGAGCGTGTCATTGCCGTTGCCGCCGGTCAGTTTGTCGTTCCCATCGCCGCCGTTGATGGCATCCGCCTGCGAGCCGCCGAGCAAGGTGTCATCCCCGCCACCTCCGTTGAGCACGATCGAGCCGCGCGTGTATTCGGAGGCTCGCACGAAATTGTTGCCGGCTCCCATCGCGATCGTGACGCTCTCCGGGTCGATGAGCGTGTCCCGGTCACCCATCGTCACAGGGTCCGTCAGTGCCCACCACTGAATGCTGGTGTCTTGAAGCTCGGCGTGAAGATCGCCCGACTCATAAATCGAATCCGTTCCGCCGCCGCCGTCGAGCCAATCGCTGCCGACACCGCCGGTGAGCAAATCGCCGCTGCTCCCCTGGCCGAGCAGTTTGTCGTTGCCTTCACCGCCGACGAGCGTGTCGCGGCCGTTGCCTCCCAGCAAACAATCGTTGCCCGTGCCACCGAGCAACGAATCGTTCCCTTCTCCGCCGGTCAGAGTGACCGCACCGGCCGTGAATCCGCTCGCGATCAGCCGATTGTTCCCGGCTCCTCCGGTGAGGCTGGCTTGTTCGACGGAGATCAACACATCGGTGCCGACACCCAACAACTGCGAATTGGTCAGCGTGAAGTTCACATCGGACGTCTCGCGGAGCATATCCAGCCCGTTGCCACCGTTCAGAGTATCGTTGCCTCCTCCGCCGGTCAGGATATCACCGCCGGCACCGCCATTCAGGGAGTCAGCTCCCTCATCGCCCGCGAGCGTGTCCGAGAAGTCGCTCCCCAAAACCGTATCCGCACCAGAGCCAGCGGCGACGGACACATTCACTCCGCCAAAGACCGTGAACTTGTCGGACGTGACGCCGTTCAGGTCAATCAGGTTGTCGCCGTTGCCGCCGGTCACGTTGATGGACTTCACCAACGAAGCCGACAGACCGTCGAATCGTGACTCGTGAATCCCGTTGATCGAGACATCGACAAAGCCATCGACCGCGCGGATGACGAGGTCGTCGCCACCGTTCAACGTCACATTCAAGGCGGCCGTGACCGTCACGGCGAAGGCGCGCGAGAAACTCGCGTCATCGTCGTTGCCGGCGATGCCGTCGAATCCCGAATCCCGCGCCGTCACCGTGATGACCGCAGTGCCGCTCTGACCGGCCACCGGAGCGAACGTCACGAGGGCGGCGCTCTGCGGCGACGTGTAAGCGACCGTTGGATCGGGAACGAGCGTGGGATTGTCGCTGGTCGCGGTGAGGATCAACGTCTGGGATTCGCCCCCGCCCGCGAAGAGGCCGAGGATGTTCAGCGATTGCGGCGGCGCGTTCGGATTCAACGGCGGTGGCGACGCGGGCACGAGCATCGTCGGCACGTCGTTGACGGGAGTCACGGTCACACGGAACGTGCGCGTGACGGTCGCGTCGTCTTGATTGCCGAAGAGGCCATCCACTCCCGCGTCGCTCACGGTCACGGTGATGTCCGCCGTGCCGCTCTGGTTCGCCGCCGGCGTGAACGAGAGCGATCCAGCGCTGTTCGGCGACGAGTACGTCACCGTTGGATTGGGGATGAGCGCGGTGGCGCTGCTGGTGGCTCGAATGGTCAACGCTTGGTTTTCGCTGGCACCGGCGGAGATGCCCGCCAAGTTGATCGACTGTGTTCCCGCATCCTCCAGAACGGTGACGTCGGCGAGCAGATCAAGCGTCGGCACCGCATTGTCCGCGACCGTGACATCGAAGCTGCGGGCGAAGCTGAGATCGCCATCGTTGCCGGCCACGCCGTCCAAACCCGCGTTCGTCACCGTCACGGTGATCGTGGCGGTTCCGCTGCGATTGGCGGCCGGTCGATACGACAGCGATCCCGTGTCTCTCGGCGATGTGTAGTTGACCGTCGGTGTAGGAATCAGATTGGTGTCGCTGCTGGTGGTGATGACCGTCAGAGAGCTGCCGACTCCCACCTGCAAGCCCGTGAGAGGAATCGTCTGCTTGTCGGCGTTCTGAAGAATCGGAGAGGGGTTCGGAATCGCGTTGAGCACGGGGACTCCATCCGTCGAGGCGATCCCGCGCACGGCGAAGTCGTAGCGAAATTCATCGGCGTCGGTGTTGGCGATGCGGATGTTCGCCTGGCGTGTGCCGCTCTGAGTCGGCGCGAATTCCACTTGGAACGTCGCGACCCCACCGGCCGGAATCTGAGCGGGTGGCTGAGTCACGATGCGGAAGTCGGAAGCGTCCGCCCCGGTGATCGTGACCGGCGACGAACCGGTGAACCGCAGCGGCTCGGTTCCCGTATTGAGAATCTCAAACGTGCGCACGGAAGACGCACTGCCGACGATGGCGTCTGGGAACAAGGTCCGATCCGCCAGCGAAGGAGTGCTGTCGCCACTGACGATCGGCTTGCCGTTGCCACGCAACTCGATCTCCGGCACGCTGATGGTCGTGTTGAGCACCCACAATTCATTGGTGCCACCTGCGGGTGCCGCGAAGTACAACCGGCCATTGACGAAAAACATACGATTGTTGGAGGAATACGATGGCTCGCCGCGCACATGATCCACGAGGTACGTTCCCTCCGCCGTCCCGTCGCTTTTCCACAAGCCTTCACCGGGCGACGCATCGTTTGCGAAGAAGTACAAGACTCCGCCGGCGTTAATCAAATCCCGTGGCGATTCAAGGAAGTCCTTCAACTTCACCGTGCTGTCGGGAGTCCCGTTCGACTTCCACAACGCATTCCCTGCGGTAAAGAAGAGCGTGCCATTGATCTCTAACAACCATCCTGGGTTCTTGTCGGCAACAATCACCGTGCCGTCAGCCGTGCCGTCGGTCTTCCACAGCTTGGGCTGACCGCTGGCGGAGTCTTTCGCGGTGAAGTACAGCGTGCCGTTGATGTTTTTCAGCAAACCTGGCGATGATCCACTACTGCCGGGCACGAGGTCTTTGACGATCTTTGTTCCCGCCGCCGTCCCGTCGCTCTTCCACAGTTCAAATCCGGAGTTCCCATCATCACCGAAGAAGTACAGAGTGCCGTTGAAGTTGGTCAGTGACTGGATGGGACGATTTTGGCGTCCCGCCGGAAAGTTCTTCACGAGAAACGTGCCTGCCGTCGTGCCATCGCTGCGCCACAAATCGCTGTCCGTCGCCGAGGTGTACCGCTCAAAGAAGAGCAGGCCATTCACGGCCGTGAATTGACCGATCCCCGTGCCAGTTCCCGATGATGGGAAGTCTTTGACCATGACCGCGCCGCCCCCATCGGCCATCCACAGGGCACCCCGATGGACTCCGTCGTAGGCGTTGAAGAAGACTTTGCCGTTCACGGCAGTCAATGAGGTGGGCGAGGAACTTGATCGGCCAGGATTGATATCCGTGACCATCGCGCTGCCACTCCAAAGTTCACGGCCATGAACGCCGTCGTCGGCCGAGTAGTAGCCGTTGACCTGACCGGAACTCAGATGGGCGGAGCTTGGCAGATTGTCCGTGATCCGTTTCGTGCCGGTGACGGTGCCATCGCTCTGCCACAACTGGGTTCCATACTGACCGTCCGTGGCGAAGAAGAGCAACTGGCTTCCATTACCGGTGAAATTCGAGGGGTCCGAATCGACGGTGCTCAGGTCGATGAGTTGCGGCTTGGGCGACAACCCATCGGGGTAGATCGTGATTTCGTAGTCTTCGACCTCGCCATCTTCGGCTTCTCCCGTGATGCCCAATCCGATGGCTGTGCTCACACGAAATCGGGCATACGTCGTTCCCGCTGGCGTGCCGGCCGGGATGTTAAAGGCCAGAGTGTGAGTGTTGCTTTGGTTGCCGAGATCGCGGTTCGTGAAAATCCGCTCGCCGGGATCGCGCCAATCGCCGTCACGGTTAAAGTCGATCCAGGCCGTCAGCTTCGCGGTTTCTCGAAACGGGACGTTGTCGATCGTGACTGAGACCAAGCCCTTCGTCTGAACACTGGAGGAGACGAGCGGCAGGAACTCGACGCCATCCTCGTCGTCGGTCGTGCTGTTCGCGTCATCGCCATCCGCGTGCGGCGTGGGCCGACCGTCGCCGTCCGCGTCACCCCGACGATTGCCCAAGCTTGGTCCGACCGGGAGATGTCTCGCTCCGTTTTCGGCAATCGTGGTTGGGAAGGGGGATGGAGCATCGCCAAAGTCGAACGGCAGATTGCTCCCTTGAATCGTGAACTCGAACGAGCCTTCGTCCGCATCGTTGTTGGCAATCGTCACCGTCGCCGTTCGTTGACCCAGCCCGCTCGGCTGAAACGTGATCTGAAACGTCGTTTGTCCTTGTTGCGCGACGACGGAACTCGGCTGCTGAGTGACCGTGAAGTCGCTCGCGTGAGGCCCACTGAGGCTGACGATCGGCGAGCCGGTGAGATTCAGGTCCGCACCGCCGTTGTTGATGATCGTGAACGTGCGGACGACCGTTGCGCCGTAGATCGCGGGCGGCCCGAAGTCGGTCCCATCTGTCATGGAAGGCGTGGTGTCTCCCGCCGCGATCACGACGCTGCCTGCACTGACTTCGATCTCCACGGGGCGATCCGGACTGTTGACGAGCCACAACTCACGTCCATGAACACCGTCGTCCGCCGCGAAGTACAGGTTGCTGTCCACGGCAGTCAGCTCCGCAGGCGCAGAGCTATCGCTTCCGAGACGAAGATCCTGAACCAAAACCGTCCCCGCGTCCGTGCCGTCGCTCGTCCACAGCTCGCGTCCGTGAACGCCGTCGTCCGCCGTGAAGAACAGCGTACCGTTGACGTTCGTCAGTTGGCCGGGATTGGCATGATCCGCGCCGGCCCAGAGGTCTTTGACCAAGACCGTGCCGGCCTCGGTCCCATCCGTCTTCCACAACTCGCGGCCGTTCGCACCGTTGTTCGCCGTGAAGAACAACGTGCGACCGACCACGGTGAAGTCCGCCGGATTGGAATGTGCCGATCCCGCGCGGAGGTTCTTGACCAACACCGTTCCACCGGCGGTGCCGTCGCTCCGCCATAACTCGCGTCCGTTCGCCCCTTCGTTCGCCGAGAAGAACAAGAGACCGTTGAAGTCCGCGAGTTGCTGCGGCGCGGACTCGCCGTTGCCCGACCAAATGTTTTTCACCAACACCGTACCGGCCGCCGTGCCGTCGCTTTTCCACAACTCCCGCCCATTCGTGCCGTCGTTCGCCGAGAAGAACAACGTCGTGCCAACGCTCGTCAAGAATTGCGGAGCGGACTCCCCCGTGCCCGGCCGGATGTCCTTCACCAGCACCGTGCCGGGATTTGTTCCATCGCTCACCCACAGCTCGCGGCCATGTGCGGGGTTACTCCCGGGGCCATCAATCGTCACGAACTGCGTTGGAGAATCCACCGCCGTGAAGAACAACTTCCCATCCACTGCGGTCAAATTCTGCGGATGCGAACTCGCGTCCGGCGGCAGCGTGCGGTGTTCAGGTTGGAAAATGTTTTTGACGATGTCTGTCTGGACGCCATCGCTCTTCCACAGCTCGAAATCGGGAGAGAACCTGTCATCGAAGTCGTACCAGAAATTCGCCGTGAAGAACAAAGTGCCGTTGACCGCCGTGGCATTCTCCAACGGCGACCGCTTAGTTCCGCCCGGTTGAAAAGAATGACTCAAATCATGCACACGCTCGGTGCCGGCCTCCGTACCATCGGACTTCCAAAGCTCGTGAGCGTTCGCGGTTTCCTCAACCCGGAAGAACAACGTGCCGCCAACATTCGTCATCTCACCAGGATTAGAGCCGTACGCGCCGTCATCATCCGGTTGAATGTTCTTGACGAGCTGCGTGCCCGCCACCGTCCCATCGCTCTTCCAAAGCTCCGCCCCCGTCGCCCCATCGTCGGCCGAGAAGAACAACGTGCCATCCACATTGACGAGGTTCTGCGGAGTCGATGCTCCCGCCCCCGTCGCAAGCTCAATGAGCTGCGGTGCCGCGGACAACAGCGCTCGCGCTTCAACAGCCTCGATGAAGCAACCGATCCGCTGCTGCTCCAAGCGACGCTGTCCAGATCGCACTCGCGGCTTCGACCGACCGCCGAGCTGAGAGCGCACTCCACGCAACCAATTGACGAACGACATGCAACGCCCTCCTTGGCGCAGCGACATCAAAATGGGAACTCTGTATCAATTGTTTCGGAGATTCCGGCCAATCGTCTCGATAGCGATGGATGCGTTAATGTCATCGCCGAAAGATTGTCACCTCCACCGGCTGTTCTTGCCGGAACGACTTGAAATCCTGCATCTCTGCCATCCGTGTTGAAAACACAATCGTGAGCCGCAAGGCGCTAGCCGCGGGTCGAGGAAAGCAACCCGCGGCTAGCGCCTTGCGGCTCAGGAACGGAGCGATAGACGATGTTTCGGCGGCATTGTTTTGACACCGCAAACCGCTATTCTCTCGGCCCGAATTAGGAGCCATTCTACGAAGGAGCCGACGATGAGCGTGAAAGCCAAAATTGCCAAGACCGACGAACCCGCCGAGCAAAACCCCACCCTGACCAACGCTCTCGGCCAGATCGAAAAAGCCTTCGGCAAAGGCTCGATCATGAAGCTGTCGGACAAAGTCGGGGACATGAAAATCTCTGGCATTCCGACCGGCGCATTGTCACTCGACTTGGCGATGGGCGGTTTCGGATTCCCGTGCGGCCGAATCATCGAACTCTTCGGCCCGGAATCCAGCGGCAAGACCACGCTGGCTCTGCACGTCATCGCGAACGCTCAGAAGCGAGGCGGCGTCGCCGCATTCATCGACGCCGAACATGCGCTCGATCCCGCTTGGGCCAAGAAGCTGGGAGTCAATCTCGAAGAGCTGCTCGTCAGCCAGCCGAGCCACGGCGAAGAGGCTCTGCAAATCGCCGAGATGCTCATCAAATCCAACGCCGTCGATTGCATCGTGATCGACTCAGTCGCCGCGCTCGTTCCTAAGTCGGAACTCGACGGCGAGATCGGTCAGTCTCACGTCGGCCTGCAAGCCCGCATGATGAGCCAGGCCATGCGCAAGCTGACCGGCATCATCTCGAAGGCCAAGACGGTCGTGATCTTCCTCAACCAGATCCGCGAGAAGATCGGCGTGATGTTCGGCAGTCCGGAGACGACTCCTGGCGGCCGAGCACTCAAGTTCTATTCGTCCTGCCGAGTCGATGTGCGCCGCATCGCGACTCTGAAAGAAGGGGACGTCTCGATCGGCATCCGCATGAAGGCGAAGATCGTCAAGAACAAGGTCGCTCCGCCGTTCCGCGAGACCGAGTTCGACATGCTCGGCTCCAGCGGCATCAGTTACTCCGGCGACCTGCTGGACATGGCGGCCGAGGACGGCTTCGTCGAGAAGAGCGGCAGTTGGTTCAACTACGGCAAGACCCGCATCGGCCAGGGCCGCGACAAAGCTCGGCAGTTCCTCGAAGAGAACCCCGACATCATGACCGAACTCCGCAAGCAAGTGATCATCAAACGAGGCTACGCCCACGTCCTGACCGCGATCGAAGCCCAATCCCAGGCCGAGTCCGCCTAATGTAGGTCAGCCTTTCCAGGCTGACCCGAACGTCCAAGAAAGCTCGATCCCAAAACAGTCAGCCTAGAAAGGCTGACCTACGATTCGTTGAACGGTGTATCGCCAATGGTTGCTCCTCGCGTGTGTGTGCTGCGTGCTCCGGGAACGAACTGCGATGTCGAGACGGCCTACGCCTTCGAGACCTGCGGCGCGATCGCCGATCGCGTGCATCTGTTCCAACTGTTGGAGAACCCGAAGTCACTGGCGAACTATCAAGCCCTCTGCGTCCCCGGCGGATTCAGTTACGGCGACGACATCGGCTCCGGAGTCATCTTCGCCAGCCAACTCCGCAGCCATCTGGCCGAGACGCTCGGCGAGTTTTTGCAGCGCGACACGTTGATGCTCGGCATCTGCAACGGATTCCAAGTGCTGTTGAAGGCCGGCATCCTGCCCGGCGGATCGAGCACATGGCCGCCGAAGCCCGATGTCCCCGCCGATGCGACGCTCACCTGGAACGACAACGGCAAGTACACCGCGCTGTGGGTGCGATTGAAAGTCGGCAACTCGAAGAACGTCTTTCTGCGAGGCATCGACGAACTCGACGTTCCGATCGCACACGGCGAAGGGAAGCTGGTCGTCCGCGATCCCGCAACGCTCGACCGCTGGCAACAGAACGGTCAGTGTGCGCTGACCTACGTGGGGCACGTTTCCAACGTGCCCGTCACCACAGCGACTGAGGCCGGGCACGTTGAAAACGTGCCCCACGAGACGCTGCCGTTTCCGATCAACCCGAACGGTTCGATGGCGAACCTTGCCGGGCTGAGCGATCCCAGCGGCCGAGTGCTCGGCCTGATGCCGCACCCCGAACGTTTTCTGTTTGCCACGCAACATCCCCACTGGACCCGCCTCGGCCTGCGCGGCGAAGGAGCCGGAATGCGCCTCTTCCGCAACGCCGTCGAATACTTCGGATAATCACAGCACGCTCGGCAAGTGACTCCATTCTGGCTTCACGATACTCTGACCGCGAAGTTTCCCCGATCGCGTGAGGTGTCTCATGGTGCAAATTGCTGTCTCCGAATCCGTGGCGAGAGTCATCGCGGAACGAGTTGCTGAACGCCGACTGAGTGGCCCCAGCGACTACATTCAAGAGTTGGTCGAGGCAGATGCGACGCGCGCGAATCGCCGCCGAATCGATCAAGCGTTGTTGGAAGCTCTTACGGACGATCCAGCTTCGGACCTCGAATGGAACGAAGCCACCAAAGCCGCATGGCGGCAGGAAACGCAAGCTCGATTGAATTTGGGAGCGAAGTCGTGAGCGTCCATGTGACGGTCGCGACGCGAGCGCAACGCGACACTGACGAGCATGTCGCATGGTTGGCGAAGCACGCCTCGGATTCTGTCGCCAATCGGTTCTTCGAGGCAGTCCTGCAAACCATCGACGAGATTTCCGCGTCGCCGGACAGCGGAATGCTGTGGGAACCGGAAGACCCGTTTGAGATGGGGGACATTCAAATCTTCTGCCGGAAGGTCGCGGGATTTCGTAACCATCTTGTCTTCTACCGCCGCGTCGAAAACGGTCTGCGAGTCCTCCGTGTCGTGCATGGCGCTCGCGATCTTGGCCGAATCAGTTGGAGCACCGACTAACATGCACGTGACACGAATTCTGCTCCCGATCTTCGTTGCATTGAATCTTTTTGCGACGAGCCTGTGCTCGTATGCCGCGCCTCCCGACGATGACGACGAAGAATTCCGTCTCGGACTCGTCGCCGAATATCGCGTGGGGGAGCGGGCGGTCACGCGGATCGACCCGGACGTGGCGTTTGCTTGGGACGAGGCGGCTCCGGATGCGCGGCTCTCGGCCGAGCGTTTTGAGGCGACGTGGCGCGGGTTGGTGCTCATTCGGTTGGAGGCCAAGCATCGGCTGCACGCCTTCGTACATGGGGAAGTCACGGTCGAACTCGATGGCAAGCGCGTGCTGCATGGCTCGGCGAAACAGCCGCAGTGGATCAGCGGCGACGAGTTCGTCCCCGGCTTCGCCGAACGGCCGCTCGTCGTGACGTTCCGCAAAACGGAACCGGCCGCGCAACTGAAACTCTTCTGGTCGTCCGATTCGTTTGGGCTGGAGCCGTTGCCGCCGGAGTTGTTGTTTCACGACCCCAGTAGGTTGGGACTCCGTCCCGACCCTGCGGCGAATCCAAACAATCCCGATGAAGCGCAGGGTCGGGACGGAGTCCCAACCTACGCGCTCATCGAACGAGGCCGGCAGCAGTTCGCTGCGTTTCGCTGTGGACGTTGCCACGTTCGCGAAGGCGATGCGGTCGCACCGGCCGCGCCGTCGTTGCAACACGTCGCTGGCGGGATGACGGTC
Source organism: Planctomyces sp. SH-PL62 (assembly GCA_945905295.1). Lineage (GTDB taxonomy): Bacteria > Planctomycetota > Planctomycetia > Planctomycetales > Planctomycetaceae > SXKJ01. The sequence goes on from CAMDPX010000207.1 coordinate 15,468, forward strand.
GAGCAGATCGCGAAGCGACTCAATGAGTCCGAAGTCAAAGACAAGCAGGCGAGCGGGGCGGCGTCAGCCCCCCGGTCTCGTGACAAAGCCACCGGG
>CAMDPX010000208.1 GCA_945905295.1 Planctomyces sp. SH-PL62
CCCCGGTGAGTTTGTCGTTGCGATGGACCGGGGGGCTGACGCCGCCCCGCTCGCCTGCTGCAATCGTTGCCATGCAATGTATCGCACGCTGCGCAGTACCAGCGCCCCACATGAAACTGCTTCGGTCTTGCACCTTGCCGGAGACTACGGAAAGCTACCCGCCACTCCAACCGAGGCAGGCACATGATCGAAACGCTTTCGCAAACGCGACGACAGTTGCTGCGAGCATCCGCATCCGGCGGTTTGGGGTTGTCGTTATCGGGGCTCTGGCAGGCTCAAGCGTTGGCGGAGACGAACAAATCGGCAGCGAAGATTCGCGCGTGCGTGGTCGTGTTTTATTACGGTGGTCCTAGTCACGTCGACACGTATGATTTGAAGCCGAACGCTCCGGCCGACGTGCGTGGTGAGTTCCAGCCCATCGCGTCATCGGCACCGGGAGTGATGGTCTCTGAGCATCTGCCGCAGATGGCGAAGGTGATGCACAAGGTCGCTGTCGTGCGGAGCGTGAATCATCAGAATCGGCTGCACGATTCGGCGTCGACCGAGATGCTCACCGGGAGACAATCACCGCAAGGGGACCGCGAAGAGTTCGCTCCGATCCCGCAGTTCTATCCGTGCGTTGGCTCGACCTGCAGCTATCTGTGGCAGGCGCGGGGACTCGACGTGCCGCACGCGGCGCTGCCGTTTCTGTTTCACAACGTCGTCGATGTGCCGTGCCAGGGTGGTGGGTTTCTCGGTTCGGCGTTTGATCCGTTGCAGATTTCGGTGGATGTCGAGAAGCGGGCATATCGAGCTGGCTCACTGACGCCTCCCGATGGCCGGACCTTCGCCAGCGTGGATGATCGACGGCGATTGCTCAGTGTTCTCGAAAGTCGTAGCCGAACTCGCCAGAGTTCGGGAGTTGGTATTGAAGACGTCACCAACATTCTCGACCCGAAGTCTGGCGACTTCGGCTACGGAACAGCCGAACGGCGCTGGCGTTTGTTCTACGATAAGGCGTATTCGCTGCTCGGATCAGAGACATTGCGGCGAGCACTCGACCTGTCGGCCGAGTCGCAGGCGACTCGCGATCGTTACGGATACAAGCCGGCCGAGGCGGTCAACGGCGACAGCAGCCAATCGGCGATGGCCGAAGGTCGGCCGATGCGCGGACAGAACTTGCTCATCGCTCGGCGGTTGGTCGAGGCGGGCGTGCCGTTCGTCAATGTCTTCGACTTCCGCCAGCAAGGTCAGAACTGGGACGCGCACGCCAACAATTTCTTTCATCACAAGAATTATCTGTTGCCGCAAACCGACCAAAGTCTGTCGGCGCTGATCGAGGACTTGGACCAACGCGGGCTGCTCGATTCAACGCTGGTAGTTGCGATGGGTGAGTTCGGACGCACTCCGCGCATCAACGCGAACGCCGGCCGAGATCACTGGCCGGATTGCTATTCGGTGCTGCTGGCTGGCGGCGGTGTGAAGGGTGGCTCCGTCTACGGATCGAGCGACCGGCTGGGAATGTATCCCGAAACGAATCCTGTCAGCCCGGCCGATCTGACCGCCACGATCTTCTGGCGCTTCGGCATCGACCCCATGACTGAGATTCACGACACGACCGGCCGGCCTCATCGAATCTCGGATGGTCGGCCGATTCGTGAGTTGTTTGGGGCGTGATCGCAGGCGATGGCAATTGCAGGAGGTGCCCGACGAATCGAAGGAGACGACGAATGGATTCAGTATTCGTCGTCTCCTTCCATTCGTCGGGAATAGAAAAGCCGGAATCACACCATGTCACGTCCAGTCCGCATTGGGAACGCTCACGGCTTCTGGGGTGACCGCATTGAAGCGGCTGCCGAGATGCTCGCGGCTGAGCCGGATCTCGATTATGTGACGCTCGACTTCTTGGCAGAGGTGTCGATGTCGCTGCTGGCCGTGCAACAGTCGCGCGACCCGAATGCCGGTTGGCCGCGCGATGTGGTTGAGGTCGTGCGTTCGCTGATTCCCTATTGGAGCAACGGTGGACGCTGTCGGCTCATTACCAACGGCGGCGGCTTGAATCCGTTGGCATGTGCTCAAGCCTGTCAGCAAGTGTTGCTGGATGCTGGCTGCGGTGATCGAGTCATCGCGATCGTGGATGGCGACGATGTGTTGGAGTTGCTCCGTGCTGAAGCCGTTGATGCTCCGCTACGCCACAACCTCGACACGGGAGAATCGCTGAGTTCCGTGCGCGAGCGACTCGTGACGGCGAATGCCTATCTGGGGGCTCAACCGTTGGCGGAGGCTTTGTCGCGCGGCGCGGATATCGTCATCACGGGTCGCGTGGCCGATCCGAGTTTGACGGTCGCGGCGTGTGCTCACTTCCATGGTTGGGCGTGGGACGATTGGTCGCGTCTGGCCGGAGCGACCGTCGCCGGGCACTTGATCGAGTGCGGGACGCAGGTCACGGGAGGCATCTCCACCGATTGGCTAAGCGTCCCGAACGTGGATCGAATTGGTTTTCCGATCGTGGAGGTGGCGGACGATGCCAGCTTCGTCGTCACGAAGCCGCGCGGCACGGGAGGTTGGGTCAATGAGCAGACCGTCAAAGAACAGCTCGTGTATGAAATCGGTGATCCGGGCGCGTATCTCTCGCCGGATGTGACCGTCTCGTTTCTGTCGTTGCAGTTGACCGAGGAAAGTACCGATCGCGTGCGTGTGAGTGGTGCGATCGGCCGACCGGCTCCGACGACATACAAAGTCAGTGCGACCTATCGGGGTGGCTTTCGTGCTGCTGGAGAACTAACGATTTGCGGAGTCGATGCAGTCGCGAAGGCTCGACGCGCGGGCGATGCCGTTCTGGATCGGCTGCGGCACGACGGTGCGACGTTCCGCGAATCGGTTGTCGAATGCCTCGGCGCGGGTGCTTGCGAGCCGCGCGGACGACCGGCTGAGGAAACTGCACATCTGACGGAAACCGTGCTGCGAATCGCCGTCGCCGATGAATCGCGCGATGCGGTCGAACGGTTCTCACGCGAGTTGATGCCGTTGATTACTGCGGGGCCTCCCGGAACGACCGGATACGCGGCTGGTCGGCCGCGCGTGCAGCCGGTGTTTCGCTATTGGCCCTGCTTGATTGAGCGGGATCGGATCGCGCCGCGCGTTGAAGTGTTCGAAGCGAGGGGTCAGGCACCGCAGAATTCAGAATTGGCGGAGCGCGATTCTGTTTCGGATTCACACTCACTTCCGCCAATTCTGAATTCTGCGGTGCCTGACCCCGGCCGTGAGCTTCGGTTGCAGTTGGGAGACATCGCGACGGCTCGGAGCGGCGACAAGGGGATTCATGCCAACATCGGTGTGATTGCTCGGCGAGCCGAGGACTTCGAGCGGTTGCTTCGAGAGGTCACTGTCGAACGAGTGGCTGCTCACCTCGGCATCGACGATCTGAGCCGAGTTCATCGGTATGAGCTCCCGAATTTGGGAGCGTTGAACTTCGTGATTCGTAGCATCCTGGCCAACTCGCTGCGCGTGGATGCTCAAGGCAAGACGCTCGGACAAGTGCTGTTGATGATGCCGCTCGCGTAGGTCAGGCTTTCCAGCCTGACTTTCAGGTGTCGATGGGCGATCCTGGTCAGCCTGGAAAGGCTGACCTACTTCGGAGGAACCAACCATGAGCGTCCCTGCCCTGTTATTGGAATGCCCTGATGATTCGATCGCGATATTGACGCTCAATCGTCCGGAGCGGCGGAATGCGCTCACGATCGAGTTGATGGAGTCGCTTTGCGAAACGCTGAATGTCCTGGCGATGGAGCCGCGGCGGCGGGTGGTAATCCTGAACGGAGCCGGTCCCGCGTTTTGTGCCGGGCTCGATTTGCAGGAGTCCGCCGACCTCAGCACGGCCGAGCGTGGTGCGGAATGGGTCGCGCGCACGTTGCAGACGTTGTCGCAGAGTCCGCTCGTAACGATTGCGGCTGCTCACGGAGCGGCCTTCGCGGGTGGAGCTGGGTTGCTCTCGTGCTGCGACTTTGCGATCGGGACTCCGGAATTGAGACTCGCTTTCCCCGAAGTGCGGCGTGGATTGGTTCCGGCGCTGGTGGGTGCGATTCTCCATGATCGTCTGCGCGATGCCGATCTGCGCGAACTGTTCTTCATCGGCGAAGCGATCAACGCGGAACGAGCTCAGGCGATGGGGTTGTTGCAGCGAATCGTGCCGGCGGATCGTTTGCTCGATGAAGCTCGTGCGATGGCCGCGACGATTCTGCAAGGCGCGCCGGATGCGATCCGTCAGACTAAGCGATTACTTCAGGAACTCCGTTCGACCGCGCCGGCGCAACGGCTGACTCAGGCTCTGGAATTCCACAAACGTGCTCGATCGAGCGACGAGGCTCGCGAAGGGATTGCCGCGTTCTTCGAGCACCGTGCTCCGAATTGGAAATAGGCCAGACTTAGCGACGTCAGCACCGCAGTCTAGTTCTCGAATCTGGGTGGCACGCTCTGACCATCGGGAAGGGCGTGGGATTCGTGGGCGACTTGGACTTCCACGCCCTTCCCGATGGTCAGGGGCGTGCCACCCACAGTCGCGGGCTTTAGCCAAACCGACCCTCTAACCATTCGAATCGACGTCAGCGCGGCTGATTGACACTCTTTGGGTGACTCATACAATCGCCCGCTTTCCTCCGGGCATTTCAGGGGTTTTCTCGTGGACGAAGCGATCCGCAAAGCTGATGTGCTGATCGAGGCACTGGCTTGGATTCGCCGGTTCCGAGGTAAGCACGTAGTCATCAAACTGGGTGGCAGTGCGCTCGAAGAGCACGACGCGGTGCGCAGTTTTTTGACCGACGTGATCTTTCTGCAATCGGTCGGGCTGCGGCCGATCCTGGTGCATGGCGGCGGCAAGGACATCGACAAAGCGATGGCGACCGCTGGCATCACGCCCCGAAAGGTCCAAGGCCGGCGGTACACCGATGAGGCGACGCTGGAGATCGTGGCTCAGGTGCTGGCCGGAGATATCTGCGGCGGGTTGGTTGCGGAGATTCGACAGCAAGGGGGCAATGCGATCGGGTTGAGCTACCGGACTCAGAATTGTCTGATCGGCAAGAAGCTCGAATTGCCAAGCAGCGACGGACCGGTTGATCTCGGCTTTGTCGGCGAGGTGATCGATATCGACCGCGGCTTTCTGGAAGACGTCTGCGCGGCGGGGATCATCCCGGTGATTCCGTCCGTGGCGTTGGATGCTTCGGGGCAGATGCTCAACGTGAATGCAGACACGGCAGCGGCGGCGATTGCTCGGATCTTGAAGTCGGAGAAATTGCTCTTCGTCAGTGACGTGCCGGGGATCTTTTTGGATCGAAACAATCCGGCGACGTTGCAGTCGCATCTGACGGCGGCGCGTTGTCGCGAATTGATTCGCGACGGCATCATCGACGCCGGAATGGTGCCGAAGGTCGAAGCCGCACTGGAAGCGCTCGCGGCCGGAGTTGGCAAGGTGCATGTGGTCGATGGCCGTCGTCCGCACTCCGTGTTGTTGGAGATTTACTCTGATACTGGAGTCGGTACGGAGATCGTGCTGTGAGTTAATGACCAATTTCCAAATCCCAATGTCCAATGAATGACTAATGCCCAAAACCCAAGACCCCCAATTGGGTGCGACGTCGGTTGTTTGGGATTTGAGACTTGGACATTCATTGGACATTGAGATTTGGGCATTGGGATTTCGGTAGTGAGATTTGGACATTGGGATTTTTGAAAGCAACGTGAAGGAGAACACCGTGGACCCCGCAGCGACTCGCAGCAGCCAACAGACCATCGCTCAGTTCGAGAAGTTCGTGATTCCGAACTACAAGCGTCAGCCGATTTGCCTCGTGCGCGGTGAAGGGGCTTACGTTTGGGACGCCGAGGGGAAACGTTATCTCGATCTGTTTCCCGGTTGGGGCTGTGGCATTCTCGGTCACTGTCCGCCGCGACTCGTCCGCGCGATTCAGGAACAGGTCACGAAGCTGATCCACATTCCGAATACGTGGTACACGGAGGCTCAAGGGGACTTCGCGGAGATGCTGTCGACGCGCGGCTTCGGTAAGGCGTTCTTCTGCAACAGTGGTGCGGAAGCGAATGAGGCGGCGATCAAGCTGGCTCGGCTGCACGCGCGCGATGGGCGGTACAAGGTCATCAGCTTCGAGAACAGTTTTCACGGGCGCACGTTCGCGACTGTGACGGCGACGGCTCAGCCGAAGTACCACGAAGGGCTCGGCCCGTTGCTGGCGGGGTTTCGATACGCACCGCACAACGATCTCGATGCGGTTGCGAAGCTGCTCGATCGCGAGACGTGCGCGATTCTGATCGAGCCGGTGCAGGGCGAAGGGGGCATCAACCTCCCGATGGACGGCTACCTGCAAGGGCTGCGACGGCTGGCCGATGAGAATGGCTGCCTGCTGATCTTCGATGAAGTTCAGACTTGTATGGGCCGCACCGGAACTTGGTACGGCTATCAACAATGGGGCGTGCAGCCGGACATCCTGTCGATGGCCAAAGGGCTGGCCGGCGGCGTCGCGGCCGGCGCGATTCTTTGCACGAATGAGCTGGCCCCCGATCTGCGGCCGGGAATGCACGCCAGCACGTTCGGTGGCAATCCACTGGCGATGGCGGCGGGCATCGCCACGATTCAGACGATTGAAGAGGACGGCTTGCTGGCGAATTGCCAAGTGATGTCCGATCGCTTCCGCTCGCACTTGGAGAAGCTCAAGGCCGAACTGCCGATCATCTCGCAACTGCGGATTCGCGGGATGATGGTGGGCATCGACCTGAGCATCCCGTCCACGCCCGCCGTCGCGAAGTGCATGGAGCGCGGGTTGCTCATCAATGCGACTCATGACACGGTCGTCCGCCTGCTGCCGCCGCTGAATGTCACGGCCGAGCAAGTCGACGAAGGCTGCGATGTGCTCGCGGCCGTGCTGCGGGAGATGGCCAACGAGACAACTTGAGACCACAGCCCCGTAGCCTGACTCTCCGAGCCGGGTGCCTTCTGATCCCGACTCGGAGAGTCAGGCTACGGGGCGGAAACCTGATCTGAAATGAAACACCTCACGTCACTCCTGAATCTGTCCGTGGACGATGTCCACGCGATCCTGGCGAAGTCGCATGAACTGAAGGCTTGTTGGAAGCGCGGCGAACGGCCGACTCTGTTGCAGGGCCGCTATTTGACGCAGGTCTTCGAGAAGCCTTCGCTGCGCACGCGAGTCTCGTTTGACGCCGCGATGGCGCAGCTCGGCGGGACCGGCAATTTCCTGAGTGGGAACGACGTCGGATTGTCGACCGGCCGCGAGTCGTTGGCAGATATCGCTCGCGTCATCAGCGGCTACTCCGACGCGGTTGTGCTGCGGACGTTTTCGCAAAAGCTCATCGAAGACTTCGCGTCGTATTCGCGCTGCCCGGTCATCAATGGTCTGTCAGATGACGATCACCCGTGCCAGGCGTTGACCGATATCCTCACGCTGCAAGAAATGTGGGGCGATGTGCGGGGCAAGCGACTGGTCTTTGTCGGCGACGGCAACAACGTGGCCGCGTCGCTGGCGATGATCACGTCGATGCTCGGCATGAAGATGACGGTCTGTGCTCCGCGCGATTTTGAACTTGAAGAAAGTTTGTTACAGGCGATCCGCTTGGAATGTCCGGCGGCCGACGTCACTCAAACCGTGGACTTAAACGTCGCGATGGCGAACGCCGACGTCGTCTACACTGACGTCTGGGCCAGCATGGGCCAAGAGTCCGAAGCCGACAAACGCAGCCGCATCTTCTTTCCGTATCAAGTCAACGCGCGGCTGATGGCGAAAGCTCCGGCCGGCTGCTTGTTCATGCACGACCTGCCGGCTCGGCGAGGCAAAGAAGTCACCGATGACGTGATCGACGGGCCGAACAGCATCGTCTTTCAACAGGCGGAAAACCGGATGCACCTCGCGAAAGGTTTGCTGGTTTGGTTGCTGTGCTCGTGAAGGGGCCTGCGGTAACTTGTGTGAGCCACCACGCCTTTTCATTTTTCGCCCTTCATTTTCCGCCGGCTTCTCCTGTTTCGGAATCAGACAGGCTGGCGAAAAATAAAGGGCGAAAGTTGAACCGCAGATGCCAACACGGCGATCGATTGTTCCCGGATCAGAGACTTCGACATGCCTCAAGCCGCCGTTCCCCGATCCTCACGAGCAAAGAAGCCGCGCGCGAAGCCGTTGCCGGTCATGTTCTCGCCCGAATGGCTGGCTTGGCGGCGAGCGGAGATCGCCAAGCAGGACGCACCGCCGGAATTGAATGAGGGGGAACCGCAAGGGCCGGTCGGTCACGCCTACGGCATTCGGACCACGACTCGGCTGATTCGCAACTATCGCGAACTTCACAGGAGGCAGGCGATGGACATCACTCCGCAACCGGTGATCGACGTACTCGTCAAAGCCGGCGTGAAGAAGTGGGTACTGCTGGGCCTGCACGGCTACGTCGGCTACCTGTCTGACCCGCGGACGACTCAGGACGTGGACATCCTGGTTGCGCCGAGCGAACGCAAGAAAGCGGTCAAAGCCATCCGAGCGGCTTGGCCCACGTTGCTCGTCCAAGAATACTCGGAGGTTGTTCGCTTTCGAGATCCGAATGACCTGGACCTTCGCGGCAATCCCAAGCCGACGATCGACATCATGAATCCTTGGAGTGAGTGCCAGCAGACCATCCTGAAGGAATTTGTGGTCATCGACAAAGTCACCAAGCATCGCATCCCTCGGCTCGAAGCCGCGCTGATCTCCAAGTACGCGGCGATGGTTTCCGCGATGCGAGGATTGGAAAAGAAGGAACTCGACGCAGCGGACTTCCGCCGCATGGTCCGAGCGAATCACGAACGGATCGACCTGGCCTCGCTGCGCCGTCTGGCCGCTCAGGTTTGGGAACAAGGGGCGGATGAGATCGAACGATACCTCGACATCGCGATGAGCAACGAACAATTTGTGCTGTAAGCCGGCCGCTGGAGACGGATATGCCTTCGCGTAACAACCACGACATCGACCCCAACACGCTCGAACGAGACGACACCGAAATTGCGACCGCGTTGAAGTGGTCGCTGGTCGTGTTTCTCTTGCTGGCCGGTATCGGTGGTGGAATCGCCTTCCGGCTTCTGCGCGTGCCGCCCGTCGTTGTCGTCCCGCCACCTCCGCCACCTCCACCGCTGCCTCCAAAAATAAGAATGGAGACGCCGGAGATTCGCTTCACCGACATCACTGCTGAGTCTGGGATCAAGTTCGTTCACGAGAACGGGGCCTACGGCGACAAGCTGTTGCCGGAGACGATGGGGAGCGGATGCGCGTTCTTCGATTACGACAACGACGGCGATCAGGACATCGTGTTCGTGAACTCGTGCCGCTGGCCGTGGGATCCGCCGAAAAAGGGTGGCACCGATGATGACGATCGTCAGCGAGCGAAGCCGACTCAGGTGGTCTATCGCAACGATGGAGAGTGCCGCTTCGTGGAAGTGACGAAAGAGGTCGGACTCGATGTGACCTTCTACGGCATGGGAGTCGCCTGCGGTGACTACGACAACGATGGCGACACCGACTTGTTCTTCACGGCGGTTGGCAAGAACCGGCTGTTCCGAAATGACGGAGGCAAGTTCGTGGAAGTCACCGACGAGGCCGGTGTCGGCGGCGTCGAGTCACAGTGGAGCACGAGCACCGGCTGGTTTGACTACGACAACGACGGAGACCTCGACCTCTTCGTCGCCAACTACATCGAATGGACGAAAGAGAACGACCTCTCGCAGAAGTTCACGCTTATCGGCGGCGGCCGCGGCTACGGCCGGCCACAGCCGTTTCGTGGCGTCTTCCCGTACCTCTATCGCAACGACGGCGGCGGCAAGTTCAGTGACGCTTCCAAAGAGGCTGGCATCCAGATCGTGAATGCTTCCGCGCGGGAATCAAAAGAACCGGCGGCGAAGTCGCTGGGGATTACGTTCGCCGATCTCGACGCCGATGGCCGGTTGGATGTCGTCATCGCCAATGACACCGTGCAGAACTTTTTGCTGCACAACCTGGGGGATCGCTTTGAGGAAATTGGAGTGCTGGCCAGCATCGCGTTCGATCTGCAAGGTGATGCGCGGGGGGCGATGGGGCTCGACACGGCCTGGTTCCGCAACAGCTCCGCGATCGGCATCGCGATTGGCAATTTTTCCAACGAAATGACCGCGCTGTATGTGGCGAAGTCCAACGATCTTTTATTCCGTGACGAGGCGGTCGCGAACGGCTTGGGCCCGGCGTCTCGGATCGAGCTGAAGTTCGGGGTTCTGTTCGCCGACCTCGATCTCGATTGCCGCCAGGATTTATTCAGCGCGAACGGGCACTTGGAAATCGAAATCAACAAGGTGCAATCGAGCCAGCATTACGAACAACCGCCGCATCTGTTTTGGAACTGCGGTCCCAATTCGGCCAACGAGTTTGAATTGGTCCCGTTGAAGAACTGCGGCCCCGATTTCCTGAAACCGAACGTCGGCCGGGGTGCGGCGTATGCCGATATCGACGGCGACGGCGATCTCGATCTGCTGATTTCGACCAGCGGCCAGGCTCCGAGATTGCTGCGTAACGATCAGAAGCTCGGCCATCATTGGGTGCGGTTCCAATTGACCGGCGGCGAGAAGATCAACCGCGAAGCGATCGGTGCGGTGGTTGAAGTGCAGACGGGCAAAGTGACGCAGCGCCGCCTGGTCATGCCGACTCGCAGTTATCTTTCGCAGGTCGAGTTGCCGGTCACGTTTGGACTTGGCTCGGCGGAGAAGATCGACGAAGTTCGCATTCGCTGGCCGGATGGTTCGACGCAGACGCTGAAAGACGTCAGCATCGACACGCAGCACAAGGTGAAACAAACCAACGACGCCGCGCGTGGAGGACGTTGACACAAACCCCACCGAGCTTGCCTCGGTGGTTTTCAGGCCTTTGCACTACGCTCTGTTTCACACTCGAAGTGCAAAGGCCCGCTTCCACCGAGACAAGCTCGGTGGGGTTTGCGGCATCTTCGCCAGTGTGCGGCTACGGATTTCTCACGACAGGAGACTCGCTTGTCTGACGCGAAACGCGAACAACTGAAAGTCCAGGAGCAGAAGGCGATTCTCGTCGCCGTGCTCGAAACCGGCAGCCGCATCGACAAGGACACGGCGCTCGACGAACTGTATGGGTTGGTGAAGTCCGCCGGTGCGGAAGTCGTCGGTGAACTGGTGCAGAAGACCAATCAGCCCAGCGGGGCAACGCTGCTCGGCAAAGGCCGGGTCGAGGACTTGAAGCAACTGATCGAGGCCACCGGAGCAACGGTGGTGATCTTCGACAACAACCTCTCGCCGTCGCAGGGACGCAACCTCGAAGAAGAACTCAACAGCGTGATCGTCGATCGCAGCGAAGTGATCCTCGACATCTTCGCTCGGCGGGCACAGACGTTCGAAGCACGGTTGCAGGTCGAACTGGCTCAACTGTTGTACTACCGCCCGCGATTGAAGCGGATGTGGACGCACTTGGAACGGATCGAAGGTGGAGTCGGCGCGGGACGCGGGCCGGGCGAAAAGCAGATCGAAACCGATCGCCGCTTGATCGACCAGCGCGTTTCGGAATTGAAGGCGAAGCTCAAAGAAGTTTCCAAACGCCGCGAGCGCATCGTCGCCACGCGCGGCGATCAACCGACCGTCTCGCTGGTCGGCTACACGAACGCTGGCAAGAGCACGCTGATGCGCACGCTGACCGGGGCCGACGTGTATGTTGCCGATCAATTGTTCGCGACCCTCGACACCCGCACGAAACGCTGGCAGGTGCCGCATTGGGGGGAAGTGCTGCTCAGCGACACGGTCGGGTTCGTCCGCGATCTGCCGCACCATCTGGTGGCGTCGTTCAAGTCCACGCTCGAAGAAGCTCGGCAAGCGAGCCTGCTGTTGCACATCGTCGATGCCAGCCATCCGGAAGCCGAGCGGCAGATTGACACGGTTCATCAGGTGCTCGAAGAGATCGGCGTCGATCGGACCAACATGCTGCTGGTGCTCAACAAAGTGGATGCCGTCGCGGATCGCAGCGCTGTCGATGTGCTGCGCGTGAAGCATCTCGACTGCGTGTGCGTCTCGGCTCTGGAACGATCGGGACTCGACAAGCTGGAGTCCGCGATCGTCGCGCGGTTGGGTGACGGCATCGTGATCGCCGAAGTCGTCACGAGCGTGGCGAACGGCAAGCTGTTCGCCTTCCTGTCGCAATGCGCCGACGTGACGGATCGCGTCTACGACGAATCGAACCGCGTGCGGATCACCTGCCGCATCGACCGCCGTTATCTCAGCAAGCTGCGCTCGGAAGGGGAGGTCGTCACGCTCAAAGACACTTTCGGCCGAGACATCGTGAGCACCGACGACGACGCTTGAACCGCAAAGCCACTCATCCGCATTCCGAGAATCCCGTAGCCTGACTCGGAGAGGCTTTGAAGTTTTCGTGGAGCACGTTTTCAACGTGCTCGAAAATAGGCTGATTGGGCACGTTGAAAACGTGCCCCACGTCATTTATTCACAGCCTCGGAGAGTCAGGCTACGGCGAAAGGCCACGTCTCGGATCGCTACTCATTCCTCTGGCCCCATTCCTCTGCCAAGACTTGTTTCGGCAGAGGAATGGGGCCAGAGGAATAAAGAAGCCCGGCGACTGAGTCAGTCGCCGGGCCTTGAGTTTGCAAAACCTGGTCACATTGCCGATCAGATCTTCTTTGGGATTCGCATGGCGTAGAACGAACGCCAGACGAAGACCAGCGAGATGCCCAACATCACGACGCCGATGTACGGCGTGTAGTTGGTCGTGTTGTTGGCGTCGGCCGCGTGCTTGAACTCCAACGCGATCTCCACCGCCAGCAACCCGAACAGAGTCGAGAACTTGATGATCGGGTTGAGCGCAACCGAGGTCGTGTCCTTGAACGGATCGCCGACGGTGTCACCGACGACGGTGGCCTCGTGCAGCGGCGTCCCTTTTTCTTTCAGATCGACTTCGACGTACTTCTTGGCGTTGTCCCACGATCCGCCGGCGTTGGCCATGAAGATTGCCTGGAACAGACCGAACACCGCGATCGAGATCAGGTACGCCACGAAGAAGTTCGGATCGAAGAACGCGAACGCCAGCGTGATCGTCATCAGAGCGATGAAGATGTTCCACATCCCTTTTTGCGCGTACTGGGTGCAGATGCGGACGACGGTGATCGAGTCTTCGAGGTCGGCCTCTTTCTTGGTGAGGTCCATGTTCTTCTTGATGTATTCAACCGCTTGGTAAGCCCCGGTGGTCACCGCTTGCATCGACGCGCCGGAGAACCAGTAAATCACCGCGCCACCACAGATAAAGCCCAGCAGCACAGGTGCGTCCGTCAGGCTCAAGTGCAGCAATCCGGCTTTCTCCAGCAACAAGATGATCGAGAAAATCATCGTCGTCGCACCGACCACGGCCGTGCCGATCAGTACCGGTTTCGCCGTCGCTTTGAACGTGTTTCCGGCCGAATCGTTCGATTCCAAGAAGTGCTTGCCAAGTTCAAAGTTCGGCTCAAAACCGAAGTCCCGCTTGATCTCTTCTTTGATTCCAGGGATATGCTCGGTCTGAGCGAGTTCAAACACGGATTGAGCATTGTCTGTCACTGGTCCGTAACTATCGACGGCGATCGTGACCGGCCCCATGCACAGGAAGCCGAAAGCGACGAGACCGAAAGCGAACACCGAGGCATGAGCCGGATCTCCCATGAGGAAACCCAACCCCAGCAAGCTGACGAAGTACGCACCCGTCATCAAACCCGCCATCAGCATCCCGGTCCAAAACGCACTGAAGTTTCCGGCGACCAAACCGGACAGAATTGTCAGTGAGGCACCCCCTTCGCGGGACGCGGTCACGATTTCATGCACATGCTTGGAATGCGAACTGGTGAAGACCTTGGTGAATTCGGGAACCAGCACGGCGGCCAGCGTTCCGAAACTGATGATGCTGGCAAGTTGCCACCAGAGGCCTTCGATTTTCGAGGGATCAACCCCTGCCACTTTCAGATCGCGGATCAGCAGCCAGCTCATGCCGAACGACGTCGTGATGCACAGGATCGAGGCGATCCAAATCAGCCGAGTCAGCGGTTGTTCAAAATCGAATTCTTTCAGCCCCTTGTACTTGGCTTCGGAATACGCCTGGTTGATGAAGTACGACGCACCCGACATGAAGTCCATCAGGAATCGCATCGCGAAAATCCAGACGATCAGCTTGGCCTGAATCTCGATGCTGGGCACGGCCAGCGTGATGAACGAGATCAGTGCGACCCCCGTCACGCCGTAGGTTTCAAAGCCGTCGGCCGTCGGGCCAACCGAGTCGCCGGCGTTGTCGCCGGTGCAGTCGGCGATCACACCGGGGTTACGCGGATCGTCTTCCTTCACGTTGAAGACGATCTTCATCAGGTCCGAGCCGATGTCCGCGATCTTCGTGAAGATGCCGCCCGCGATTCGCAGAGCGGACGCGCCCAGCGATTCGCCGATCGCGAAGCCGAGGAAGCAGATGCCGACCACCTGACGCGGCACGAACAAGAGGATGACGACCATCATCACCAGTTCGAGCGAGATCAAGAACAACCCGATCGACATGCCTGCGCGAAGCGGGATGTTGACCACGTCCCACGGCACACCGCGCAGAGCGGCGAAGGCGGTGCGGCAGTTGGCGTAGGTGTTGACTCGAATGCCGTAGTACGCGACGCAGTACGAGCCACCCATGCCGACGACGGCAAAGAACAGCACCATCAGCACCTTCTGGATCGGATCAATCGGATCCGGGGCGGCGATCTCGGTGATCTTGGCACTATTCGCCGTCCATTGCTCGGGAGTCACGGCCGTCTGGAGCTTGGCGAGGAACTCGTCTTTGCTGGCAGCCTTTTGGCCCTTCAATGTTTCGAGCGATTTGAGAACATCTTCCGGCACTTTCTCCAAGCGCAATTCTTGAACCGTGTGATCCGTCAGTTCCATCTCGCCTGCGTGGCCGAAGCCCACCAAGTAATAGGTGATCGCCGCTCCGATGAAGACGAACAGCAGCAGCAGGAACTTGCCCTGCTGGATGAGGTACGTCTTGCACGTCTGAAAGATGATCTCGGCGACGTTGAGCATCGAGGCATGTGCGGGCAGCTTGTGAATTTCCGCCCGGAGATACAGGCTGATGCCCAGCGTGAAGCAAATGACGAACGATCCGTAGAAGAGCAGGTTCCACGCGCTGATGCCTCCCAAAGTGTCGAACGTTCCCGCTCGCAAATTGGGGATCGCCAAATCCGCTTCGCTGGCGAATCCGGTGGTCGCGGTCAGCAACAGCACCGCCAGGCAAAAGAGGATTGGTTTCAGGCTCCGCAGAGCAACATCCACCGAGGCCAACAACGCGACGCCAATTCGCTTCATGGTTCCCTCACTCCTTGAAGGCCGAT
>CAMDPX010000209.1 GCA_945905295.1 Planctomyces sp. SH-PL62
CGGCTGCACGAGAAGATGCGTGGCGACAAGCTGCGGGTCTGGTTCGCTCCGGAAGACATGCAGGGGGGCCAGAAACTCATCGAGCAAATCGACCGGGCCATCCAGGTCAACGACCGCCTGCTGCTGGTGCTCTCGGAGCAGAGCATGAACAGCGAATGGGTGCGGCGAGAAATCAAACGCGCCCGCGCGACGGAACGGGTCGAGCAGCGGCAGAAGTTGTTTCCTATCCGGCTGGCGAGCATCGACCGCATCCGCGACTGGCGCTGCGATGACGCCGATACCGGCGAAGACCTCGCCGAGAAGATTCGCGAATACCACATCCCCGACTTCTCGAACTGGAAAAACCACGACGCCTTTGAAGCCGCCTTCGCCGACCTGCTCCGCGATCTGCGAGCGCAGGCATAACGTCGTAGGGTGCGGTCGAGTCATCGAGACCTACCGGAATCGTGAAAATGTTGCCGCAGCTTTGCTTGGTCGCGAACAGATTGCTCGGCTTAGAACCCAATCTCGCGATGAACAGACGACGCTTCTTCAAAAAGCTTGCCCGGCGCGATGCGGCTGGCCAGGAGCCTACCGTTCGAGAAGCCGCAATTGGTACTGTCTCGCTCGCATAAGAACGATCTTGTCCGCTCCAGCGCCGGCTTGTGGCCACACTCAGCAATCCCGTAGCTCATTGAGGAATGTCATGCATCGCAACCCAGTTCGCATCGCAGCCACTCTGTTCGCGATTTGGCTTTCGTGTGTCGCCCCTGTGAAAGCTCAGTCCCGTCCCGGCGAAGTTGCCATTGAGAAATATCTGGCGAATGAAGCCAAGCTGCTCAGCCTCGATTCGCTGGCGGAGGCGGATTCTCGCGAGGCTTGGGAAGCGAAACGCGAGGAGTTGAAGCGGCAGTATTGGGACATGCTCGGACTGTGGCCGGTGCCGGAGCGGACGCCGCTGAAGGCGAAGGTTACAGGGACGGTCGCTCGCGAGAACTTCACGGTTGAGAAAGTGCATTTCCAATCGAAGCCGGGGCTGTATGTCACCGGGAATTTGTATCTGCCGAAAAACGTTAGGGAAGGCGAGGCTCCCGCCGAGCCGTCTTCAGGAACCAAGAAAAACGCAGCGGCTCGGCGGGAGCCTCGCCCTCCCGGGAAACTGCCCGCCGTTCTTTATGTCTGCGGGCATTCGGGCAAAGGGCGTGATGGAAACAAGACTGCGTTTCAACAGCATGGGATGTGGTTCGCGACGCATGGTTACGTCTGCTTGATCATCGACACGTTGCAACTCGGTGAAGTCGCGGGCATTCATCATGGGACGTACAACCGCGATCGTTGGTGGTGGCATTCGTATGGCTACACGTCGGCCGGGGTCGAGTGTTGGAACGGTGTGCGAGCGATCGACTATCTCGTGTCGCGACCGGAAGTCGATCCGGAGAAGATCGCGGTCACGGGAATCAGCGGTGGCGGAGCGGCGACGTTTTGGATCGCGGCGGCGGACGAACGAGTCAAAGTCTGCGTGCCGGTCAGCGGCATGAGCGATCTGCAAAGCTACGTCACCGACAAGGTCTGCAATGGGCACTGCGACTGCATGTTTCTCTACAACAATTATCGTTGGGAGTGGACGACGATCGCCGCGCTGGTGGCTCCGCGGCCGATGCTGTTTGAGAACTCTGGTTACGACACGATCTTCCCGATGCCCGGTAACGAACGAATCCGGCAGCGGTTGGCGAAGCTCTACAACTGGTACGAGAAGAAGCCGGGGGATTTGTTTGATATCGGTGTGACTCCCGGCGGGCACGATGACAAAGTCGAACTGCGGCTGATGGCCTATCGCTGGATCAACAGGCATCTCAAGGGGGACAACTCGGAAGTCGCCGAACCGCCGCTGCCGCCGTTCCCCGGCAAAGAACTACGAGTCTTCCCCGAAGACAGCGACCTGCCGAAGGACAGTCTCAACGACAAGATTGACGAGTCGTTCGTGGAACTGGCGAAGCCGGCGACGCCGACAAACAAAGAGGAATATCACGCTTGGTCGCAACGCTTGCGCGGCAACTTGCTCGACCGAGTTGTCCGTGAATGGCCGGATGAAATCCCCGCCGCCGAAGTTCGTGAGGAGCAGGCGAATGGTCGCGTCATTCTGCGGACCGATGGTGAGATCTCGGTGCTTGCAGCGCGTTTGAATACAGACGCAAAGGGGCGAGGAGACCTGAAGCGGTTGTGGCTGGTCGTGCTCAACGCCGATGAGCCGGAAGGGAAATTGCCGGCTTGGACGAAGGGGCTGATTCCCGAAGGTCAGCCAGTCACGATCCTCAGTCCGCGTGGCAGTGGTGAGTTCTCTTCGTGGACTCGGAAGAACCCACCCAACTATGTCGAGCGTGCGCACGCGTTGCTCGGCCGCACGGTCGATACCGGTCGCGTGTGGGACGTACAAGCCACCGCGCGTTGGCTGCACGAAGCGGAAGGCAACGAGTTGTCCGTCGGCGTGCTCGGCAAAGGCCAAGCGGGAGTGCTCGGTGCGTATGCCGCGCTGTTCGAGAACTGCATCGCCGAAGTGACGCTCGTCGATCCGCCAAGCACGCATTACGAGGGACCGCACTTCTTGGGCGTGATGAAAGTGCTCGATGTGCCCGATACGTTGGGCCTGCTCGCACCACGGCATGTGAAATTAATCAACGCGAAGGACGCGGCGTTTGATCGTTCATTGAATGCGTACAAGGCGGCTGGCTACGCGGATCGCATCGAGCGCAAGTGAGGTCGTAACTCCGGTTTGGCTTTCATCAGCCGTCGGGCCGCAATACGGTCTCCGCATCGGAAATGCTCGATTGAGCAACCAGAGGCGAAGAGCACACACAGACAAGCAGCGATGCGAGACAATATGAGCAGACTCCGAAGACAGGCATTCGGTCGCGACACGAGAGACCCACGCTTTGGAACTATTCCCGCACCGACTCATCTTTCGCGACACTGCCGGTGCGAAACGTCTCGCAAGTCATTCGTCCGTTGGTATGAATCTCGAATGTGATCGCTCCGTGGTCGTGAGTGCTGAGCACCGTCGTTTCGGGGCCGAAGCGGGATTGCAGCGTGTTGAGATTCGCTCGGCGATCAGCGCTGACGATCAGCCAGTTGGGCCGTGCCCACCGAGCGAGATCCGTCGTGTTGGCTCCGAGACTGCCGTGATGCGGCGACAACAGGACATCGCACTGTTGCGGCGACGATTGCAGGACTCGGAGCAAGCCGTCGCGTTCCAGATCGCCGGTCAAAAGGATCCTTCGGCCGGCGAACTCAATCGACAGCACAATGCTGTTGGCATTGTCTGGAGTCAGCATTTCATTCGCCGTCGGATGCAACACTCGACACCGAATTCCAGCACCCAAGGGATAGGAATCACCGTGCCACGTCAGACTGACCGGCACTTGGCAGTGTCGCGCAGCATCGAGCACTTGCCGGACTTCCGGCTGATTCCAATCAACAAACTGCGGCGAGACGAAGAGCCGCCCGACGGGGACGGTTCGCAACAATCCCGCTACGCCATTGACGTGATCGGTATCCGCGTGCGACAGCATGATCCCATCGAGCCGGCTGTGCCCGCGATGCCACAGCGTCTGCTGCACGACATCGTTGGCTCGGCGACCGTTGCCCATCATGCCGCCGTCGTACAACAGCGTGCGACCCGAAGGGGATTCGATCAGCACGGACAATCCGTGCCCGACAGACAACACAGAAACGCGCAACGGCTCCGCCTCGCGCGGCCACAACGGCGCGACGAGTCCAATCGCGGCCCACAACCAGAAGGCTCGCCATCCAAGATGCCGCAACAACGGACTGCGCATCCACCAGAGCAACGAGGCCAGACATACGATCGCTCCAACCAGCCACCACATCGGCGGTGTCGGGACATAGCGGTGCCCACAAGACAACTCCGCCGCGATGTCGACGATCCACAGCATCAACCGCAATGACCACTCGAACGGAACCGCGATCCAACCAGCAACAGTCGAACTGACAAAGCCCACGAGCAGCATCGAATAACCCAGCCACAACGTCGCAGTCGCAACAGGAATCAACGGGATGTTCGCCAGCAGACCAACCGGCGAGACCAGATGAAATTGTCGTGCGATCAACACCGATGAGAACAACCAAACGAAGAATGAGATCGCCGTTCCATCGCGAAACTTCGACCAACCACCGATCAGCGCATTGCGAAGCGCGGTCTTGGGGAGCCTGGCCGCCAACTCACTCGCCAGTTCTGCTTCTGTCTTCGCCGTTGGCTTGGCCGCGTCGTTTTCAGCCTTTCGTTGAGACTCTTCCGATTGCCAGCCGCGCCGCGCGGACAACCACAAGATGACGGCGACCGCCAGGAAGGAAAGTTGAGCTCCCGTGTTGAACGCGTCCGTCGGATTCCACAACAACACGCCGAGCGCCGTGAAGGCTAACAGATTGTTCGCATTCGTCGGCCGATTCCACGGCCA
Organism: Planctomyces sp. SH-PL62; assembly: GCA_945905295.1. GTDB lineage: Bacteria > Planctomycetota > Planctomycetia > Planctomycetales > Planctomycetaceae > SXKJ01. The sequence goes on from CAMDPX010000209.1 coordinate 4,452, forward strand.
CGCCAATGTCGAAAGGAAGACCAGTAACGCCGCACGCACCACCGGTGGTCCCGCTTCCGTGATCGCTGCATATCCTCCAACCAGCGCGAAGATCGAGGCCGCCGTCAGGCCGCGCGGCAGATTCAAGAGCCGGCAAATGAACCCGACAAACATCGCCAGGATCGCCACGTTCAATCCAGAAATCGCCAGCACATGCATCGTGCCGCTTTCGACGAATGCCTCGCGCTGTTGCGACGTCATTCGACTGCGACTCCCCATCAACAACGCCATCGCGACCGGCGCAGTGTCGGAAGACATCTTGCCGCGCAGTAATTGTTCGCAGTGCTCGCGAGCGGCAATTCGCTGCCGTTGGATTTGCGAGACCCAATCATCAGGCCGCTTCAGAAGTTGAATGGCATCAAGCGATCGGCACCGCAGCACGGCGTGAATGCCTTGCTTCCGCAAGAACTCGGCGAAGTCAAACTCGCCGACGTTGCGCGGACCGTCCGGTAATGCCAACCGACCGAGCAGTTCGACTTCATCTCCGATTCGCAGATTGCTCGCCAAGCCTGAGACATCGACTCGCACACCACCAGTGACATCGAGCCAATGACCGCCGTCACGAAGTTGACGGCATTTGATGGTCAAAACAGATCGTTCGCGCGAAGCCCACGGCCGAGTCGATTCCTCGTCCAACTCCCGAATCAACTGCGGCCGCTCTGCAATCGTTCCGATGACTCGCGCGGGCGTCGGCTCTTCGTGAGCGAACAGCCCAATGTCGTTCGCTTCGCCCACGAACCAAACATCGTGATGCCGCACAGCACCAATGCCAGCAACGGCGACCAACAGAAAACAGATCGACAACCTCGAACAGCGCAACAAGCTCATCAGTCCGGACAGCAAAAGGGCGGCCGCCATGACCAGCCACCCCCACCAGCCATCTGCCGCGAGGTTCGCGTCCACAACGATCCCGACAATCAACGCGAGAGCAAGCGGCAACGCCGGAGCGCGACGGCGAATCGCCGTGGGGCCGAGTTGGAGGTCAGCAACCGACATCTGCGAGCCTCGTCTCGCCCCACGGATTGGGCTGCGAATCACCACGGCGGCAATTCGCTCCGTTTATGAATCTCCGTTGGGGTCGATCCCCATCTCCTGGAGTTTCGCAGCCAAACGCGCTGCACGCTGTTCAGCCAATTCGGCGCGGCGAGCTTGCTCTTCAGCGCGGCGAGCTTGCTCTTCGGCACGGCGAGCTTGTTCCGCTGCGCGCCGAGCCTCACCGTCAGCTCGCAACGCTTCTTCATCGGCGTGCTTCGACTCTTGATCGGCACGCGCTTCCGCGAGTCGCCGCTGCTCATCGAGTTCCAGATAGGAGACAAAGAATCTACCATCCGGACCAAACAATTGCAGGTCAGTTCCCACCAGATGAAATCGGACTCCCAAACGAGGGCTCGTCCAACCTTCCATCACGGCGATTTCTTTCAAGCGATCTTTCGCGCGGAGATAGCCGAACAGGCGACCCTCGTCCGGATCGTAGATGTAGTACTCTTCAACTCCGTACTGTTCGTAGAAATTGAGTTTGTCGAGCATCTCTGCCGGGCGATTCCCCGGTGACAGAACTTCAAACACAACGTGTGGCGGAAGGTTGTCTTCGAGGAATTGGATGTACGAACCGCGATACCCTTTGGGGCGTCCGAAGACCACCATCGCATCGGGAGCGGCGCGGATCTTCGGGTTGCCTTCCACGGGATACCACAGCAAGTCTCCGGCCACGAAGACCAGCGGATCGTTGGCAAACAGCGTTTCCAATCCGCACTTGATGGTCACGATCCAATCAAACTGCTTGGTGTTCTCGGCCATCGGCAGCCCGTCGCTTTCCGGATAGACGATTGGATATCGAATTTCGGGAATGGTCACGGAACTCATCGGAGAATCCTCCCGCCAGTTGTGTGAGCGGGCACATGCTACACCAGCCACCGGTCATCCGCGATGAAAACTTGGACCGATGGAAAAAATGCGATCAGCCTCTCGACGCGGCCGCGCGATGCTCCAGCATTTCCACGACCGGGACGTTCGCATCGGGAAACTTCAGTGATCGCAACGCCGAGACTTGCTCCCAGCGAAAGCCTTGGAGATTGTGATTCGCGTCCGGCGTGTCGAGCGGTCGACACAAATAAAAGTGCAGATCCACGGAACCATACGCATACTCGTAAAGCCGCCGAGTCAGTAGTTCGAGCACCTCCACGCGCAGACCAGTTTCTTCCAGACATTCACGCACGGCGGCGACGGCAGGATCTTCACCCGGCTCGCACTTGCCGCCCGGAAATTCGGCGAAGCCAGCCAATGACGCTCCCGGTGGGCGGATGCCGATCAAGTAGCTTCCTTGATGCTCAACCACCGCGATGCCAATGGTCTTGCGACGGAACTCCGCCATCGTTTGCTCCCCACGTAGGTCAGGCTTTCCAGCCTGACCCGAATGCTTACAACCGCGCCGATTCCCGTTCGGGTCAGCCTGGAAAGGCTGACCTACGACTTCATCTCGGCTGGCGGAGCACCCATCACATGGAAGCCGGCATCGACGTGGACCGTCTCGCCCGTGATGCCGCTGGAATGATCGCTCAAGAGGAACGCTCCGGTCTTGCCGACTTCTTCCATCGAGATGTTGCGGCGCATCGGAGACATCGCCGGATAGAGCTTCATCATCTGATCGAAGTCGCCAACGGCGGATGAACTGAGCGTCTTGAGCGGCCCCGCGCTGAGCGCGTTGACTCGGAAACCCATCGGGCCGAGTTCGTGAGCGGCATACGTCACCGAACTTTCGAGCGCAGCTTTGCACACGCCCATGATGTTGTAGCCGGGGATGACCTTCTCGCCGCCCAGATACGTCAGCGTCAGGATGCTGCCACCCGGAGCAAGAATCCCGCGAGCACGATTCACGATGGCCAGCAAGCTGTAGACGCTGATTTCCATCGACACCTTGAAGCCGTCGCGACTGCAGGCGACGGTCAATCCCTTGAGGTCGTCGATCGGAGCATACGCCACCGAGTGCAGCACGAAGTCGATGGTTCCGAACTGTTCCTTCGCAACGGCAAAAACGTGGTCGAGGTTGGCGTCATCCTGCACGTTGCAGGGGACCAGGAATTTCGCACCGATCGGTTCGACGAGCTTTTTGACGCGGCGTTCCATCTTCGGCATCGTCGGGTCTTTATCGGGCAGGTGGGTGAAACCCATCTCGGCCCCTTCATTTTTCAGACACTGGGTGATCGCCCAGGCGATTGAGTGATCGTTGGCGATCCCGAAGATCAAACCCTTTTTGCCAGTAAACATGCCCATTGCGAATGAACCTTGTGAGAAAACGTGGCGATAGGCGGCTCGCCTGTCGCGGCTGTGTGCGGATGTGCTCAAAACGGGCCGCAAGATACAGCCGAAGGAAAAGCCCATCAACCACGGTTCGAATAGCGCTGACGTTCGTTGAAAAACGAGCGGTTCGCAGCCAGAATGCCGCCCGGTTTAGGCCGCATTCGCGGCTTTTTTTGTCGCCGTATCCCAAATCTCTGCGCCTGCCACACGCGAGCCGCGTGTGACCGCAAGGCTGCAACTCGGAGTTTTTCATCATGGCCAATGTGGCAAAGCTGGCAACGGACGCACTCAACGCGAGCAATGGTCTCTTTCGATTGGCTCCAACCTGGGTGCCCCGATCGTTCTTGCAACCGGGCCTGCGATTGAAGCTGCATCCGGCGGATTACTACGCGCTCGGCACGCATCGCGGCGGCATTGATGAGCGGTGGTTCTCTTCGACGACATTCGCCATGAACGACAACCGCGCGGCCGATGAAGGACTGAGCTACGTCGTCTTCGGTAAAGACAAATTCACGCTGCGCGACGCGATCGAAGAGATGGGTTCAGACACCGTCGGCTCGTCGATCTGGAAGAAGTACAAGCGCTGGCCGGTCTATTCAAAATTCTTCGACAACATGGGGCCGATCCCGCACCACATGCACCAGAACGAGAAGCAGGCGAAGCTGGTCGGCCAGGAAGGGAAGCCGGAGTCGTATTACTTCCCGCCGCAGATGAATCAGATCGGGAACAATTTCCCATACACGTTCATGGGACTGGAGCCGGGTACGACGAAGCAGAACGTGATCGACTGCCTCGCGCGTTGGAACGACGGCGACAACGGGATTCTCGATCTGTCGAAGGCGTACCGCTTGAAGCCCGGCACCGGCTGGTTGATTCCGCCGTGCGTGCTGCACGCTCCGGGAAGTCTCGTGACCTACGAGCCGCAATGGGGCAGCGACGTGTTCGGCATGTACCAGTCGATGGTCGAAGGCCGCGCCGTTCCGCGAGCATTGCTCACGAAGGATTTCCCGAAGAACAAGCACGACGATTTGGAGCACTTGGTCGATGCGCTCGATTGGGACAAGAACGTCGATCCGAATTTCAAGGACAACAATTACCTCGAACCGATCAACATCGGCGACACCGCTGCTGCGGGCTATCAAGACCGTTGGATCGTCTACGGTCGAGTCGATGACAAGCAGTTGTTCTCCGCTCGCGAGTTGACCGTGATGCCGGGCGCGAAATGCACGATCAAGGACGGAGCCGCCAGCGGCTGGATCACAACTCAAGGCCGCGGCCGCATCGGCAAGCTGGCTCTGCAAACGCCGGTGATGATCCGCTTCGGGGCGATGACGGAAGACGAAGTCTTTATCACTCACCGCGCGGCGACGGAAGGAGTCGAGGTCGAGAACCTCGGCACCGAACCATTGGTCGGCTTGCGCTACTTCGGCCCGGATGCGTTCGCGGATTCGGTGCTTCCGCAAGTTGGTGACCATAAGAAGCTCGCCGCGGCGATGAGCAAGAAGCGGAAGAAATAAGCACAGAAGGCCGTGAGATGCCAACTCTTCTGCGCGAGCACGGATTTCGGTTCTTCTTTTACATGGCTGATCGATACGAGCCGCCGCATGTGCATGTTGAGCGTGACGACAATGCGGTCAGAATTTGGCTCGACCCGCTTGAGATCGCATTTGTTGACGGGCTCCGTCCACATGAACGCAAGCAGATGCTGCGGATCACGGAGCAGCATCTTTCCGAGTTTATCTCCGCGTGGCACCGGAAGTTTGGAGAGTTGAGCAATGAATGAGCTTCGCATTCAGCAAGTGGTTTTCATGGCTGACGTCATGTGCGTGCGATTTTCGGACGAACGTGAAGTCTCCATTCCGATTGCCAGCTTTCCGCGATTGCAGTCGGCATCTGTCGAAGAACGCGACCACTGGCAACTCATCGGAAGAGGCTTGGGCGTCCATTGGGAGGTCGTGGATGAAGACCTGTCCGTCGAGAACATCCTCACGGCCTACAGTCGCACCCGAACAGAGACTTACTTGGCGCTGCACCAAGTCTGAATCCATTCACATTGCGGATCGCTTTGGTCAGCGCAAACAAAACGAGGGCGGCGCTCACGCCGTGTTGCCGATGGATCGGGACACAGCGTGGGCGTCGCCCTCAGTTTTTCGGAAAGGTCGCTCGCGGAATTAGTGATACGTCGGCAGCGCTTCCATCGGGCCGAGCGAGACTGCCGGCGCGACCATCACGGGCTGATACGCCGTCGTGGTCGAGAGCGGCAGACCGGTCACCTGGTCGTAGGTCTGGTAGCTCGTCGTCCCTTGGGGGGCATAAGACGGAGCACCGTAGCCCGGAGCACAGCCAGCAGGACCGCACGAGTTTCCAAAACCGCCGCCGGTGCCGCAGCCGTTCCACGGCCACCAGCAGCAGCAACCGGTCAAGCTCGACATCATCGCGGCCAAGGCCAGCATTGTTATCAGACGTTTCATGATGGAGGGATTCCTTTCCGAGGAGGGGCTCGAAGAGCGGACGCCACTCGCTGGTTTGCCAGCAAGTTGGCTCGAAGATGGGGAGGGAAACTTGAGAGAGGGCGAAGGGACGCTGACGATCCGGCGCGAGAATTCCACCGAGGTTCGTCAAGCGGGGCGGGAAAATAGAACTCGACGCCAAACGGGTCAAGACGAGATTTTCGCGACTATTTTCTCGGTCCGTACAACTCTTGAAGCTGCTCGAAAAACACGTTGAGTCGCTTTTGATGGATCGCTTGAGAATCGCGCGGCTGATCGAGCAACTCTTGCAAATCGCGCCCGGCATAAAGCAGCAGCGATTTTTCGCGGTCGCCCGGTTTGGCGTTGTCTTCCAGCCACGGAAGAACCTCTTCCAATTGAGCGTTGGCTCGCTTGGTGAATTCGTTCCAACCGGCTTGGTCCTGCGCTTTGTCGCGGCGCTGTTGCAGTTCTTGATAGATCGCGACGTATCGAGTGTAGATGTCAGGCCGCTGACGAGGCCAAACCAACCAAACCGTGACGAGCACGAGAACCACCGCGATGGCCACAGCCATCGGCAGCAGGCGTCTCCACAGACTGCGCTTGGGAGAGAATGCGAGAGTCGTCGGCAAGCGACGGACGGGGACCGGCGGTTCCCAACCGGTTGACCGATCAGTCGGTGGCGGCGGCTCGGCGACGAACACTGGCTGAGGAGGCGGAACCGGCGCGGCGACTTCGACCGGTTGCGGTTGCGGCGCGACAACCGGCGTGGGATGCGTCTTGAATTCATCGACCGCGCGGCTCTCGATCACCGCCGGAGGTTTGGCCACCGTCGCGGGTGCGAGCAGCGGCACGTCCACTTCAAAATCCAACTCCGCGGTGGGCTGCGTCGCGGTCTTCACCGGCCGCAGCGAGCCGTCGTCCTTCTCGGACTTCATCAGGTCATCGAGCAACCGCGCGGAAGACGTGATCTTGTAGGACGCGCGAGTCGAGGCGGGTTCTTGCAGCGTGTCTGTTTGACGATGCTTCTGCGCGGCTTCTTCGAAGAGGTTGGGCCAATCGCTCGCCATGTGCCATTCGCCGTCGGTGCCTTCGCGCACTTGGTCTCGGCGCAGCAACGCTCCCGTCCGAGCCAATTCGGACAAAGCGTCGGCCGGCATCGGGCCGAGCAACGCCCCGAAGTCGGTCTGCACATACCACTGATTCGGTGAGGATGACATGCTGGCTCGTTATACCTCGCACGGCCACGAATGAGACAGGCGAGCGGGGTGGCGTCAGCCCCCGGTTTTGCGACGAATGCACCGGGGGGCTGACGCCGCCCCGCTCGCCAGGATTTCCGTGCGGAGTTTAATCTCCCCGCGCGGGACGATACGTTGCTGACCATCTTTCTTCCGCAGCGAACCTGGTTCTTTTCGTGGCAACGATGTTTCCTCTCAAGCGACTTGGCTGTTGGGCATTCTTGGTTGTGGCATCCGGTTGCGGAGGGCCGCCCACAGCGTATTTGGTGCATGGGACGGTGCTCTTCCCGGATGGCCAACCGCTGACTCGCGGGACCGTGGAGTTTGAGCCGATCGGTCAGAAAAAAACGATCACCGCGTCGGGCGAGGTCGCCGCCGACGGAACCTTTCAGCTTGGCACCTATCAACCCAAGGACGGCGCAATCGCGGGCGAGCATCGCGTCGCCGTCATCTCGGATTATGAGATCGGCACCGGAGTCGAACGGCCGGGAGAACTGCCTCCCTCGAAACTGCATTCCAAGTTTCGCTCGTTCAAAACGTCCGGGCTGAAATTCACCGTCAAGCCGCGTATGAACAACCTCTTGATCGAGGTGGACTACGCCACGACGGAAGCCACGAAATGAAGATTCTGTAGCCACGCTCGCCAAGAGCGTGGGTTTTCCGCTGCCCACTTTCGTAGCCGCGTTCGCCAGAACGCGGGCTTGGGAACCCCGCGTTCTGGCGAACGCGGCTACAACGTGCGCTGGAGAAATCGGACGGCTGCTCAATAATCCGCCACCACTTCGTGATCGTTGCGCGACGTCAGACGGCCGAGCAGATCCGTGTTGATGAGCACGCTCAACGAGCGCACGCTGCCGTCCCCCATCAGGAAATTGCAGACGCCTGTGTGATAGCTGCCGAAGTTGTCGCGAAAGACATCCGTCGGCGATTTGGCCAGCGGGTAACCGGGGCCTCCGCAGCGAGAAAAGTTTCCCGGATGGTCGCCGTTGTAAATCGCACCGTCTTCCTGCGCGATGCCAAAGCGAGACGGTCGCACATGCTTCTCGCCGACCAGGATCGTGCTGCTCGTCCCGTCCACGAGATCCTTGAACGAGGTTCGGCTTTTCCACGTGAGCAGCTTTGCCATCGGAGGCGCGTACCAGTCCGCGGGGACCGTGGGCGGATCAGTCGTGGCTTCGCCTATGATGAACGCGCCGTTGGAGTGGATCCAATTCCAAACGCCCGGCGGTCCATAACCGGCCGAGCACGCATAGTCGCTCACCGTTCCCGGCACGTGACCGCTCGTCTCGAGCGGCGACAGGATGTCGTCGTTCTGCGTGCTGTTCATCGGCTGGCCGCGCCGAGCCGGGCAATAGTACGAAGAGATCGGCGTCAGCCGGGCGGTATCGCTTTGATAGTAGTACTTGAGCGTCGGATCCCAACCTTTGAAGAGGCTGGTTTTTTCCAGGTGCGGCAGAATCAGAAACGCCCAGCTCGTGTAGTGGTCGTAGTTCCGCGACGGCGGCAGTTCTCTGCGCTGGTCGTGAAAGTTGTGGATCGCAATGCCCATCTGCTTGAGATTGTTTTTGCACTGCGCCACGCGAGCCGCCTCACGCGACTGCTGCACGGCGGGGAGCAGCAGGGCGATCAACATGCCGATGATCGCGATGACAACCAGCAATTCGATCAAAGAAAAACCGAGACGCCGAGACGTCCGCACGGTCGATCGACGAGTCTTGAGCTGTCTCATGCTGCCTACTTTTCGCGAGGAGATCTGGGGCACCGCGTTCGCCAGAACGCGGGCTCTTCACCCGTTCCCCGCACTCTGGCGAGTGCGACTACTTTCCAAATATCACTGCTGGTTCGCTGGCGGCGGAGCCATCTTCTGTGGGTCAACGCCCCGACGCAAGTGGGCCGTGTCACTCCCCAAGGGGAGTTCCCAGCGATAGAAACTCCGCCCGTCGAACCTCACCAGTGAATCTTGCTGAATTCTTGAAAGCACTCCATGTCACGCACGCTCTGCTGCTGGTTGTTGTGTCTGCTGCTCACCGGGTCGTCGGCCGACGCCGCTCAGCGAGTGATTCTGCAAGGGAACGGCAAGCTGACGATCGTGAAGCCGGACGGCGCGACCGAGTGGGAAATGACCTGGGGCGGGATTCACGACATCCATGTGCTGAAGAACGGACACATACTCGTGCAGCAGGGAGCCGCCAAGGTCGCCGAGATCGACCCGGCCACGAAGCAGGTCGTGTGGTCGTATGACTCGGCGACACAGAATGGGAATTCCGGCAAGAAGGTCGAGGTCCACGCCTTTCAGCCGCTCGACAACGGCCGGCTGATGATCGCCGAGTCGGGACCGGCGCGGATCATCGAAGTCGATCGGGACGGCAAGCTGCTCAAAGAAATGAAGCTGAAAGTCACTCACCCGAATCCGCACACCGACACGCGATTGGTGCGCAAGCTGACGACCGGCAACTATCTGGTTTGTCATGAAGGGGACGGCTTCGTTCGCGAGTACGACGGAAAAGGAAAATCCGGCGAGATCGTTTGGGAGTACGAAGTCCCCCTGTTCGGCAAACAACCCAAGGGAGGCCACGGCCCCGAAGCATTCGGCAACAAGTGCTTCGCCGCCGTGCGGCTGCCGAACGGTCACACGCTGATCGCCACCGGCAACGGACACAGCGTGCTCGAAGTGACTGCCGACAAGCAGATCGTGTGGAAGGTCGAGCAAAACGACCTGCCTGGCATCACGCTGGCCTGGGTCACAACATTGGAAGTCCTGCCGAACGGCAACTACCTCATCGGTAACTGCCACGCCGGGCCGCACCAACCGCAACTGATTGAGCTGAATCCCAAGACGAAAGAAGTCGTCTGGAAATTTGAACGTCACGCGACCTTCGGCAACGATGTGTCGAACTCACAAGCTCTGGACATTGAAGGCAACGCCCTTCGCTAATTCCGCTTGAACTTCTCTTCTCCAATTCCCTGAGGACACCATGCGAACCATCTTCTCCGTTATCTGTATCACGCTGATTGCCGTCACCGGCTTGGCCCGTGCCGAGGACAAAGCTCCGAAGTCGCTCAAGGCTCTGTTGATCACTGGCGGCTGCTGTCACGATTACGCCAAGCAGAAGGATCTCCTCAAAGCAGGCATCGAATCGCGAGCCCACGTCGTCGTCGATCAAATTCACACGGACGACAAGACCACGAAAGCTCGCTTCGCCATCTACGAGAACGCCGATTGGGCCAAAGGCTACGACGTCATCATCCACGACGAATGCACCTCCGACGTCAAAGAGATGCCCTACGTCGAGAACATCCTCAACGCTCACAAGAACGGCATCCCCGCCGTCAACCTGCACTGCGCGATGCACTGCTACCGCATCGGCACCGATGAATGGTTCAAGTTCGTCGGCATCCACTCCACCGGCCACGGCCCGCAGAAGCCGATCGACGTAATCTTCGTCGAACGCGATAACGCCATTACCAAGGGATTCGAGAATTGGACCACGGTCAACGAAGAGCTTTACAACAACATCAAATTGTTCGACACCACGAAGCCGCTGGCTCGCGGCAAGCAAGACGTCGGCAACAAGGTTGACGACTACGTCGTCGCGTGGACCAACCAGTACGGCAAGTCGCGCGTCTTCAGCACCACGCTGGGCCACAACAACGAGACGGTCGGCGATGCACGATACCTCGACATGGTCACCCGCGGCCTGCTGTGGTCGTGCGACAAGCTCAACGATCAGTACCTGAAGGCGAAGAAGTAGGGCGACTTCAACACAGAACGATTCAGGCGAGCGCGAACTGAGTCATCGGGACTCCGCGTTTCTGGCAATGCGCGGCGATCTGTTGCGAGACCTCGAAGCTGGAGTCGCGGAGTTCGGCT
>CAMDPX010000210.1 GCA_945905295.1 Planctomyces sp. SH-PL62
TAAACTCATCATCGGCTCCGGTCGTCATCGTCCCGAAAGGGACAACTACCGCTTCGAGCGGTCAAATTGGGGATGCTCAGCATACCCCGTCTAGGCACGACCGGAGCCTTCAATATACCTCGTCGGTCTGAGGCGAAGCCTCGTTAGTCCTGAATCAAACGATTTTCACCAACCCCACCGAGCTTGCCTCGGTGGAAATCGGGCTTTTGCACTACGATCGGTCGCATCTGAATTGCAGTGTCACGTAGTGCAAAAGCCCATGAGCCACTGAGACAGGCTCAGTGGGGTTGGTGCTTGATGGAGGCCGGGTGAAGCCGAGGATCACGGAGTAATGATTGTTTTCGGGAGGTGCTTTGCGAGTCGCTGTCGCCCATCCGCGCTGAGCTTGGCGGGGCCGAGGTGCAGCTTGCGGAGGTTTGGCAGCTTCGCGAGGTGCTCGATCGACGCATCGGTGACGCGCGCGGAATCGAGCGTGACTTCTTCGAGCGTCGTCACGTTCGCCAGATGCTTCACACCGTCGTCATCGAAGTTGCCGGTCACCAGCATCAGCTTGCGGAGTTTTGGCAGGCGGCCGATTTGTTCCAGCGTTTGATTGCTGGCGGCGCGGTCGTAGATGTCGAGCTCGTACAGCTCGCGCAGCTTGCTGAGAAACGGAAACGCTTCGGCGGTCGTCTCTTTTCCGTGGACGTGCAGTTGCTGGAGATTGACCAGGCCGGCGAGATGTTTCAGCCCTGCGTCGGTCACGTTGGTGTGAACGACTTCCAGCCGCTTGAGGCTGGTGAGCTTGCCGATCGCTTCGAGCCCTGCGTCGCTGGCGGGAGCTGAGTGCAGGTTGATCGACTCGATCTGCTTCATGCCTTGCAGGTGCGCGAAGCCGGAGCCGGTGATCTTCGACGCGCAGATCGTCATGCGCTTCATGCGAGTCATCCCGGCGAGGTGCTCGAAGCCACGATCGTCGCACGCGGTCAGGCAGACGTTGAGCCGTTCGAGGTTCGTCAGCTCTTTGAGATGAATCAGCCCGGCACTTGTGACGGCGGTGCCGGAGACTTCCAGACGTCGCAGTTGGTCTTGTCCGGCGAGTTGCTTGAGCCAATCGTCGGTGACTCGATCCGACAGCTTCTTCGGTTCGGGATCTTTGTGGCCGTCGGTGCGCTCGTTCAATTCAATCTCGACGATGCGGCCGAAGACTGCAAGTCCTTCGTCGCTGGCGATTGAGCGCAACCAATCCGGCGCGACGATTTCGAGCGTGGCCTTTCCGTTGAGGCGTTTGATCTCGGCGAGCAGCGTGCGATCGCGCTGAGAACGATCGGCGGCCGACTCGAACGCGGGGAGGAGTTTCTCGGTGTCGCCACGCACTTGCGGATCGGTCAGGCTCCGCGCGAGTCCTGCGAGTTCTTGCCCGGTCGCGGCCGTGAACTTGGCTCCTTCCAGCTTCGCTTCGGCGGCGAGCTTCGCCATCTGACGCAGCGTCATCGCATCGGCGTGAGGCTTGAGCGGGGCGACGTTCAAGTGACGCGAGATTGGCAGTGGCTTACCCGGATGCCCGGCGAATCCTTTGACGCCGACCTTGGCGTGAAACACTCCCGGCGGATCACCAGTCGTGCAGAAGATTTCGTCGTGATCGACTCCACCGAAGGCGATGTTGCTGACGACCGCGCTTGGCAGCGGCAGATACGCGAGCACCTTAGCCTCCGGACTGAGCACCGTGATGCGGCCCTTCTTCGTGTCGGGGCGATGAAAGTCGGCGACCCACAAGTTGCCGGCGGCATCGAACGCACAGCCATCCCCGCCGGAGCCACCAAGGTCGTAGAAGAGTTCCGGCTTGCCGAGCAGTTCGTTGTCGGCGGGTAACGGGTATCGCAGGATCTTCTTCGACTGCGATTCGATGACGTACAAGAACTTGCTGGCAGGATCGACCTCGATGCCGTTCGGGAACGCGAGGCCGGTGGCGATCCGATCGACTCGGCCATCGGGACGGACTCGGTATAGCCGCCCGACTGGCTTATCGAGCGACGAGCCTTCCGGGTCGGTCCAGTAAACATTGCCGCGCGCATCGACCGTCAGATCGTTAAGGCTGAGCAAGCTCTCCATTTCAAACCGCTCGGCGACGACGCCCAGCTTTCCGTCGGGTGCGAGATCGAGCAGCGCCTTGTGCTTGTTGTCACAGATCAGCATGTGCCCGTTGGCGAGCAGCACCGTTCCGGCCGGGCCGATCTCCAGATACTTGTGGACCTGTTGCGGACCGGTCACTCGCAGCAACGCTCCGCTGCAAAAGAAGACGTCGCCGGCCCGCCACGTTGGCCCTTCCGAATAGCCGGGGGCCTCGGAATAGTGATCGAACTTCACGCCGGCCAACCGCTGAGCCAATTCGCCAGTTGGTTCCTCGGCGCGTGCGGAAGTCATCCAAAACGAACCGGCGGCCACGAGCACGCATGCCAATCGAATGCAGGTCGGTCGAAAGATCATCGTTCGAGTCCTCATCAGGTTGTGACGTAGGGAGCAGCATCCGGACGGTTGCTGTGCGAGCATTGGACCCGAAGCACTTTGAGGGCCACAAGCGATGGGGCCGCGATTGTTTGGGCGGGCGCGATGGCTATGGCTTGCGGCTCTACGAAAAAGGCTGTCCACTGGTCGCCGTAGGAGCGCCTCATGTCATCGCCTCTCGGACTTTCAAAACCCACTCACCACGTCGATCCGAATCAACGCGAACCCCTGGCCGTCATTGGCATCGGCTGCCGTTTCCCCGGCGGTATCGACTCACCGACGGCTTACTGGGACGCATTGCTGCGGGGCCTGAACGCCATCTGCGATGTGCCGGACGATCGTTGGAAGCACGACCGCTTTCACGACACCAATTCGGAGAAGGTGGGTTGCATTCGTAACGCCAAGGGTGGCTTCATCAAAGGCGTTGATCAATTCGACGCCGAGTTCTTCGGGTACTTTCCGACGGAAGCTCAGCGCATTGATCCGCAGCAGCGGCTGCTTCTGGAAGTCACTCACGAAGCGATGGAGGATGCCGGCCTGCGGCGCGATCAGTTGGACGGTTCTCGCACGGCGGTCTTCATGGGGTCGTTCATGTACGACTACCTTTGCATGCAATTTGCGAGTGAACAGCGTGACGAGATCAATCCTTATGTGGCGATGGGCTGCGCCATTTCTTCGTTGGCGAATCGCATCTCTTACGACTTCAATCTGAAGGGGCCGAGCGTTTCGCTCGACACGGCTTGTTCCAGTTCGCTGGTGGCGGTGCATCTGGCCTGCCGTAGCTTGTGGGACGGGGAAGCCGACATGGCGATTGCTGGCGGCGTCAACGTGATGCTGCGCCCGGAATCGTCGATCGTTTTGTCCAAGGCCGGTTTTCTTAACCCGGACCAGTATTGCAAAGCCTTTGACGCATCTGCCAACGGATATGTTCGCGGCGAAGGCGCGGGCATCGTCATTCTCAAGCCGTTGAAAAAAGCGCTTGCCGACGGCGACGCGATTTACGCTTGGGTGCGCGGTTCGGGGGTGAATCAGGATGGCTATCTCCCCGAAGGTTTCACCGTACCCAATGTGGTTGCGCAAATCGCGTTGCTGGAGACGGTCTATGCGGAATCTGGGGTTGATCCATTGACGGTCAATTACGTCGAAGCTCACGGCACGGGCACGCCCGTCGGTGACCCGATCGAAAGTCTGGCCTTGGGGGCCGTGCTCGGGCGCGATCGAGCCGCGAATCAGCCCTGCTTGATTGGTTCGGTGAAGACTAACATTGGGCACCTGGAAGGGGCTGCGGGAATCGCGGGCTTCATCAAAGGCGCACTAACGGCGCAGCACGGCGTCGTTCCGCCGAACTTGCATTTTCACGAACCGAATCCCGAAATCGACTGGGAGAATCTCAGGCTCGAAGTGCCGACCCGGACGACGCCGATGGAACGCGCCGACCATCCGTGGATCGTGGGAGTGAATTCGTTCGGCGCGGGAGGCACCAACGCACATGTCGTGCTGCAAGAGCCGGTCGAGAGTAGGTTGGGACTCCGTCCCGACCCGCTCCGTCTCGATCCAATCAGCGCAGACGGCCGATTGAAGGGGGTCGGGACGGAGTCCCAACCTACGCTGGGCGAGACTTTGTACTTACTGAGCGCCGCCAACCGCGATTCATTGCGAACGTTGGCACTGCGTCACGCCGATTTCTTAAGCGTCACACCCCATCGGCTCGACGACGTGGCCTATTCGGCGTTCACTCGCCGCAGCCACTACACGCACCTGTTGGCGGTTGTCGGTCAGACGACTCATGACGTGGAGGACAAGCTCCGCAAGTTTGCCAACGGCGAGGTGAATCCGCTCACGCTGACGACGACGATCAGTCGCAAGAAACGGCCGAAGCTGGCGTTTGTCTTCTCCGGCCAGGGGGGGGCAGTGGCCGCGCATGGGGCTGCAATTGATGCAGCGTGAAGCGGTCTTTCGCAAATGGATGGAAACGATTGATCTGCTCTTTCTGCGACTCGCCGGTTGGTCCCTGCTGGCGGAACTTCGGAAGGAGGACGCCCAGTCCAAGGTCGGCGACACGGTCGTCGTTCAAGCCGCGGTCATGGCCATCCAAATTGCGCTCGTCAAACTCTACGAGCACTATGGAATCCGCCCCGTTGGATTCGTGGGGCACTCGATCGGCGAAGTGGCCGCGGGCTTTGCTTCTGGAGCATTGACGCTCAAGCAAGCGGTGCAGGTGATCTATCATCGCTCGCAAGCTCAGAACCGAGCCTCCGGCAAAGGGGGCATGTTGGCGGTTGGGCTTTCATTGGACGACGCCCGCAAGTTGATCGAAAACTATGGGGGCCGGGTTTCGATCGGTGCGGTCAACGGTCCGGAGATGCTCACGTTATCCGGAGACACGGAACCGCTGGAGCAAATCGCGCAGTTGTTGGAATCACGCGGAGTCTTCAATCGGCCGGTGCGGGTTCAAGTCGCGTACCACAGTCATCACATGGAACCGATCAAAGGGATCATGCTGAAGTCGTTGGCCCAGGTGCATGGTGCGAAATCAACGACGTTGCTCTACTCGACTGTCACTGGCAAACGTGAGGACGGGAAGCATCTGAATGCGGATTATTGGTTCCAGAACGCGCGGCAGCCGGTCCTGTTCACGAATGCTTTGAACGCCATGATTTCCGAGGGCTTCGATACGTTCGTCGAAATTGGCCCGCATCCGGTGTTAGTCAGCGGTTCCGAGGCTCTGATCCAGAAACGGGGTGCCAATGCGGCGATCGTGCCGTCGATGACTCGCAAGGAACCGGAAGCGGTGGTGTTCCTGCAAAGCCTGGCGCGACTGGCGGCGCGCGGGCTGGAGCCGAATACCGCGTTGATGTTCGGTGCCGATCGTCGCTATGTCCGATTGCCGAAATATCCCTGGCAGCATGTTCGGCACTGGTTCGAATCGCCTGCGGCGGCTGAGTTGCGTCAGGGACGCTTCGAACATCCCTTCCTGAAGCATCAATCGCAACTGGTCACGGAAGAGGGCCAGGCGATCTGGGAAGCCACGCTGGACGTGCAGAAGTTCCCGTACCTTCGCGATCATCAAGTGGATGGCGAGATCGTCTTCCCGGCGACCGGTCATTTGGAACTCGCGTGGGCCGTGGCTAGCGAACAGTTTCGTCACGAGTCGTTCTTCTTGGAGAACCTGCATTTCGACTCGCCGCTGATCCTGCCCGACAACAGTCGTCACCCGCCGGAGGTTCGGTTGGAAATCGTGTCCGGGGAAGGTGACTATCGCATCTGTAGCCGCCCGGCCGATTCGACCGCTGAGTCGCCGTGGACGAAGCACTCCTCGGGGCGGATCAATACGGTGCATGACCGCTTTGAGAAATCGAAAGTCTTGCTCGATGACCTTCGGCAGCAATTCGGTGATGCAGATGCGCTGCCAATCGAGCCGTTCTACGAGACCATTGCCGCGATGGGGCTGGCGTATGGAGAAAAGTTCCGCTGCATTCAAGAACTGCGGCACCGTGGCCATGAAATGCTCGCCGAGATTCGATTGCCCGACGAACTGCTGCATGAATCGCAGCGAAACGCCATTCACCCGGCGATCCTTGATGCGTGCATCCATGTCTTGTTCGCCGATGTCCATCGCAACGGTGACCCCGATCGCATCTTCCTGCCGTACCGTATTGACCGCGTCCGATTCTATCGTCGGCCAACCCAATGCCTGTCGGCATACGTTCGTGTCAAGCGAAATGACTCGGACTTCCTCAACTCAGATACTTTGATCTTTGATGACGCGGGCGAACTGGTTGCCGAAGTGCTCGGCATGATCTGCAAGCGGCTGGTGGGAGCGGGTTCGCGTCAGGCCGACACTTTGTACGAAGGCTGCTACGAGTACCGGTGGGAGCCGGCCCCTCGTCATGCGGAAATTCACCGCCGCATCTTCGACTGCACGACGGCCGTCCTGATCGCCGATCCGTCTGGCCTGTCGGACCAACTGGCGACTCGGTTGGCGGCTGAAGGGATCAAGCCGCGACTCATTCTTAGCGACGACCAGCGGGGATTCGATGAATTGTTGGCGGACGTGCCGTTGGATCGGCGGACGTTGATCGTGTTCGCGGCTGGGATGTCGTGTAGCCGAACTCGTGAGAGTTCGGACCGAAGTCTCACGACTTCGGCTACGAGCGACTTCGGCTACCAAGGACTGGCCGATTGCCCTGCCGTTCCGTCGTTGTTGCAACTCGCTCAAACGTTGCTCAAGCGGGAGGGTGTGCCGCGCTTGTTCGTGGTGACTAACGGCACGGCCGGTGTAGACGGCGACCAGCAGCTTGATTTGGGTCAAGCGATTCTGCACGGCATGTCGCGCGTCATCCGCAATGAATGCCCGCAAGTGCCTCTGACGGTCATCGATCTGAGCTCCACGATCGTGCCGTCCGAAGTCGATGCGCTCTACGATGAATTGCTGCATAGCCGGCTCGATCGGGACGAGTCGGAAATCGCTCTTCGCGGCGACCAACGCTTTGTACGCCAATTGGTCTCCGTGGATCGCGACGGCGCGGAACAAGCGGCTGCCTCTGAAGAGTCGGGCGTCGGAGGCGCTTACCGAGCCGACGTGAGTATGCCGGGAGCGCTTGACCAAATCTTGTTTCGTCGGCTTTCGCCCAGCGAACCGGGAGACGAGGAGGTCGAAATCGCAGTCCAGGCGGCGGCCTTGAACTTCAAGGACGTTATGAACGCGATGGGCTTGCTGCCGGAAAACGCCGTTGCCGGTGGCCTGACATCAGAACGTCTTGGCTTGGAGGTCGCGGGGCGTGTCCTCCGCACGGGTCGTCTGGTTCGGCATGTGCAAGCTGGCGACGAAGTGATTGCGCGAGTGGCCGAAGGATTTTGTGGCCGAGTCATCGCGCCCGGTCATTGCGTGGTGCATCGTCCGCAACAACTGACGCCTCAGCAGGGGGCGGCGATTCCGGTCGTGTACATCACGGCTTGGTACTCGTTGCACCATTTGGCGCGGATGGCGCGCGGCGAGACCGTTTTGATTCATTCAGCAGCCGGCGGCGTTGGCGGCGCGGCCATCCAGTTGGCGCATCGCGCCGGTGTGACGGTGATCGCAACAGCGGGAACCAAAGAGAAGCGCGAGTCTCTGCGGCAAATGGGCGTCCAACATGTCTTCGATTCACGTTCGCTCGACTTTTTCAACCATGTGATGGAAGTCACGGGCGGCCGCGGCGTGGATATCGTGCTCAATTCTCTGACGGGCCGTTTCGTCACGCAGAGCCTGAAATGCCTGGCTCCGTTCGGCCGTTTCATCGAAATCGGCAAGGCCGATATCTATCGCAACAACAAGATGGGGCTGGAGCGGCTGGGTGAAAATATTTCTTACTTCGTCGTCGATGTGGACCGGCTCGCCGCGCAGAAGCCCGAGTTGCATCAGCAGATACTGACCGATGTGGTCGCGTTGTTCGAACGCGGTGAATTGGAACCGCACGAAATCACGGAGTTCCCCGTCTCGAAACTCCCCGAAGCCATGAAGTTCATGACCCGTGCGGCGTACCGGGGAAAGATTGTTCTGAATATGCAGAACGATCGCGTCCGGACGCTGCCGCCACGAGTGGCCACGTTTCGCCCGGATCGCACCTATTTGATTTCCGGCGGTGCCAGCGGTTTCGGTCTGGAGGTCGCGCGGTGGATGGCCGATCGCGGTGCGCGGAATTTGGTTCTGCTGAGCCGCAGCGGCAGCAAGAGCATTGAGGATGGCGCGGCCATCAATGCGATGAGAGATCTTGGCGCAAAAGTCGTCGTGGTTCGATCCGATGTCACGGACGCGGACGCTGTCCGACAACTCATGGATCGCATCCAGCGCGAGTTGCCGCCGCTGGCCGGAATCATTCACGGTGCCGCGGTGATGGACGATGCTTCGATTCCCGCGATGACAATGGCGCGCTTCGAGCGAGTCTTCAGTCCCAAAGCGCAAGGCGCTTGGAATCTGCACGAGACGTCGCTGGCGGCCGGAGCAAATCTCGACTTCTTCATGATGCTCTCTTCGATTTCATCCGTCCTGGGCTTTGTCGGCCAAGTGAACTATGTCGCCGCCAACTTCTTTCAGGACGCCTTGGCCCAATACCGTCGGCAACAGGGACTGCCGGCTACTTCGGTCAACCTCGGCGTGATGGGACAATATGCCGGGTTGTCGAGGACCGTGAATGAAAGCCAAGACGTCATCGGATTGCTGGAAAGTCATGGACTGCTCGTGGTGCCGCTGGCAGACATCTTGGCCAAAGTGGAGGCCGCTCTCATTCAGCAGCCAGTTCAAAGAATGACCGGGCGCTTCGATTGGTCCAAGTTCCGCATGGCCTATCCGCACTTGGTTCGCGATGCGCGGTTCGTGGAGATCTTGAGCGACACAGCTCTGGCGCGGGGCAATCGTCCCAAGAGTTCCAACTTGCGTTCGGTACTGGCCGAACTGGAGCCTAAGCAACGACGCGAGCGACTTGAACAAGAGCTGACGGGCAAACTGGCACGGATCTTGGACGCGGCCCCGGAGAAGCTCGACGTGTCCGCGTCCATCGACAACCTCGGTCTGGATTCGTTGATGCTGACGGACTTGCAGATTTGGATCGTGCGGTTGCTCGATATTACTTTGC
Source organism: Planctomyces sp. SH-PL62 (assembly GCA_945905295.1). Taxonomy (GTDB): domain Bacteria; phylum Planctomycetota; class Planctomycetia; order Planctomycetales; family Planctomycetaceae; genus SXKJ01. The sequence goes on from CAMDPX010000210.1 coordinate 9,099, forward strand.
CGCTCATCAAGCTGCTCAAGGGGCCGAGTATCGCCACCTTATCGACGGAGCTGTTGGCTCAATTGGACAAAGGCGACAGTGCCGAGACTTCGGCTGTAAATGAAACCTCCAAAAACTCACCAGCCTTCACATTGGCGCAATTGGAAGGTGTGCATGTTTTGAACCCGTGGCTGATCCGTGGTCGGGGAGACGCCAATGCACCGACGCGGTTGGTTTGTTTTCATTCGATGGGAGTTGGTGCGTCGCTGTTTACGAACTTCCTGCTCCATCCGCCGGCCGGCCATGACATCGTGGCGGTGCAGACGCCGGGACGTGAGAACCGCTTAACTGAGCCGGTGTTGGAAAGCGTTGATCAACTGGTCGATCAACTCGTGCCCCACTTGCTGCCACTCTTGGATCGTCCGGTGGTGATCTGGGGACACAGTTTCGGTGGCATCTTGGCGGGCGAGGTGATTCGCCGCCTGCGTGATCGCTATCAGAAGGAGCCGGTGCATTTCCTGCTGACGGGAACGGTGGCACCTCATCGGATTCACTTGTGGCAGAAGCGCGAAGTGATGCTCAAAGCGATGGTCGCTGACAACAGTCCTGAATACTTAATCTCGTTGTCCCGGTATGTGGACGACCCGGAATTCCTGAAGTCGATCATTCCGCTCATGCGTCGCGATTGGCCGCTGATGAAGAACTATCGCTTTCAGCCGGCCGCGCCGCTGGATTGTCCGATTACTGCCTTCGCGGCTCGGCAAGACGACATGGTCTACACCGACGAGATCTGCGAGTGGTCCCAGCATACGAATGGCGAGTTTGAATTGATTGAGGTCGAGGGGGACCATTGGTTCTTGAATCGCAATCGCGACTTAATCATCGCAACGATTCAGGAGATCGCCGCCAGGCATCAGCGAATCAAATCCGATCGCGGCCTCCAGTCGTCGCGAGAGCTGATCAGCCCATCGATGCCGTGATGGAAGGCAATCGCAGGTCGCGGCAGGTTTGCTCGTAGCTCTCTTCCAAATCGAGCGTCACGGCGAACGTGTCGGTCAGCCAGAGGGGCAGACGCGGCAATGGGTGCCCCAATTCCAGAGGATGATTCCAGGTTTCAAAGAGCCGCTTGTTATGGAATTCACCGTAACGACACGCGACCGCATACTGCGACTGCGGAGGCACACCGATGGAGGGGTCGTGCAGTTCCAGCATCTCCAAAAGCTGGGCGTAGAGATTGAAGTCGCGGAGCGTCACCACATCGACGATGACCACGGACACATGCTGTTGCAGAAGTGCCGCGCACTTGGCCACGAACATCCGACGATGCTCCGGACGATCCTTATTGGCTGGGCTGACGATCTCGATCGCAGCCACCAAGCGCCGAGCCCGCTGAATGTCGTAGACACGGACTTCATATTCGTCGCCGTCGAGAAGTTCGGTCTCGACCACCAAGTTCGGGGGCGTGGGAGCCCATGCGGCGGTGGCAACATCATCAGAGTTGTCTGGTAACTCAAAGCCGCCAGTCGCAAACTCATCCGTGTCGAAGGTCGCGATATCAATTTCGACTTGAGAACCCAAATGAACTCGCGGCTCGGCCACGAATTGATCCGGCAGGATTTTTCCCAAACTTTGGACAATGACCATTGGCCATCCTCCATGAACGCCTTCCCAAGAAGCGGCCCGGCTGAGGGGCGGCCGAAAGTGGTCGCGGAGTGGCATGACTGATTCCTCGTCAGTTTCGATCAACGGTTTGCAAAATCCGGCCAACGGAAGCTCTGGCTCGCGGCGTTCCAAGTCCCGGCACAGCGTCGCCGAGCACAACTGGTTTGACAAGTTCATTCCCAACTCGCCGGCGTTTCTTCTCCTCGGCCGCCAGCTTCGTTCGTGGCGGTTCACTCAGGAATCGGTGGCATCGTCCAGGGCGAACTCGGCACCCAGCGAACACAGTACTTGCCGAGCAGTCGTTAGATCTTGCTGTGCTTCCGGCCAACCGTGTTGCTGACCGATGCGGCCTCTTGCCAGCAGCGTTTGGGCATGCTCAAAGCGCGCTCCTTGTCGTTCCGCGATGGCGAGGCTTTCATCAAGGTGCTGCCGGGCTTGGCGAACCTGCCCTTGCAGAGCGGCGATCAGTCCGCATTCCCGCAGCGCGTGCGGCAAGTCGTTTTGAAAAGTGCGTGCAGTTCGAAGGGCCACTCGCGCGGCTTTGCGGGCGCGATTGAGCAGCACGCGACGATCTCCCGATTGCGAGACCGGTGTCTTTTCCGCTTGCCGGCGCAATGCAGAGGCACGCCATGAACGAAGCGGGAAGACTCCGTGGTTCCTGACCCCACGTTTTTCCGCGAGCTGAAAACCTTGCTCGATCAGAACTGCGGCCTCGGCGACGCGACTCAGAAAGAAAAGCCGTGCTCCTTCGGCCAACATCACCTGAGCCTTCACTTGGACGTCCGCTCGAGGACGTTGAAGCTCGATTTGCAAATTCTCTGGACTCACTTGGCCGCCGGAGGCCAGTACCCAGATGTCGAGACACATCGCCGTCGCCTGGTGATCGCCAATTTCCAAGCCTGACTGATGCAATCGTCTGGCTTCGACAACGGCACCGGCGAGGTCGCCCATTCGATAGAGGCAACGGGAGACATGATGACGGGCGACGTTGACTTCCCAAGGATCTCCGGCTCGCTCCAAAAGCTTGATGGATTCGCGGCACTTATCAAGGCTTTCCTGGTAACGTGTGCCGACGTAGAGAACCACTCCATGAAAATGCAGGGCTTGCCCTTGTCCCCACAAGTCTCCCAAGGACGCGTAAATGGCGAACGACTTTTGAGCAAAGGCAATGCCCCGGCTAAAGAAGGCCACCAGACTCATGACCGGGGCATGGATCGAATAGGCATGGGCGAGTTCTTTGGTGGGAGGATATGTCTCGGCCAAATTCATGCCTCGCAGATGACTCCACAGGCAAGAGATCTGGTCTCGTCCAAACCAATATCCGTAGGTCAAGCGGTTGTGCAGCCGGATCGTGAGCAACTGGCTCTGCGCCCCTTCCAGTTGCTTGCGTGCCAGAAACAGGCGCGGAAACAGCGTATGCAAGACCTGCACCAGCGCTTCCCAAAGCAGATTGGCCAAGAAGGTGATCGACCAGCGTGGTACGCGCTTGCCGAGCATTCGCAAGGCGCGCTCGGTGGCTTCGTTCGCTGTTTTCATGTCGCCACGCTTGAAGGCGAGTTCCCCTAACTTGCCTTCGGTCTGCGCCCGCGAAAGCGTATCCGCGGTCAGTGACAGGGCGGCTTTGAACCGGATCTCCGCGTCGGGATAATGACCGCGAAGCATCAGCACATCGCCCAGACTCTCGGCGACTCGATAGCGGGTGGCGTGATCCGCTTTCTCCGCGCCTCGCTCGGCGATTTGATAAAGCTGCTCCGCGATTTCCAGGGCGTATTGCAAGCGAGCTTGATCCGCCATTGCGATCGCATAAGGAAAAGCACGAGCGCTCTCTCCCGCGGCATCGAAGTGGTACGCAAGGTCGAGGATTCGTTTCGACGTCTGGTTTTTCAGAGTGAGAGCGTCCTTGGCGACGGCGGGAGGGGCCACCGAGGAAGGTCTCGCGAGAAGATCGTCACCACTTGGATTTGGCGATGGGGCAGACGATTCCAGGACTGTCGCGATCCGGTGATGGATGTCTCGCACAACATCGGCGGGCAGATGGCTGAGAATCGTTTCGCGAACGCGGTCGTGATAAGTCTCGACCTCTTCACGATCGGCCGAGCCGCTGCTGCGGATCAACCGGCCCGAACGCAAGACGGCCAACGCACCGTGTTCATCAAGACTCAGGTCCGCCGCCTGACGCGCCTCAATCAGTCGCAGGGGCTGGCCCGACACAGAAATCACTTCGAGTAAGCGGCGGGGCTCGTCGGGCAAGGACTGGATGCGAGACCAGAGAACCTCATCGAGAATCAGCGTTCCTGCGGCCGGACTCTCAACCACGTCGAGACTGGCAGCAGCGCATTGCACCAGTTCATGCACAAAGAATGGATTGCCTCCCGATTCCCGCGCGATGGTTTCCGCTTGTGCCAGACTCGCAGAGTCGCGGCGGCCCAGCAGCGACAACGCCAACTCGCAAGCTTCCTCGAGACTGAGCGGATCGACGGAGAGTCGGTGCTGATCCAAGTCTGCAACCGCCTTCTCGAGCGCCCGGTGAAGGAAGCCCAGACACGGACTCGTGTCGGCGTCTTCGCTGCGGTAGCACGCCAACAACATCAACACCGGGGCTCCAGGAGGCCGCAACATTTCCATCAGTTGCGTTGCGCCGTCCAGGTCACCCCATTGCAGATCGTCGATGAACAGGACTAATGGTTTGCGATCGCCGAGTCGGGCCAACAAGTCGCGCAGTGCCTCGAAGGCACGCCGGCGCAGTTCATGGGGGTCGATAATCTCCGCCACTCGTCCGGGGGCATCCACGACTGCGGCGACACGCTGAAGGACGGGAAAGACCCGTGCGAGCAGTTGCACGTCTCTTGGCAACAGAGCTTGAGCTTCATGGGTCGGAAGTCGGCGGAGATACCGGCTCAGCGCGTCAATCAAGCTGTCCAGAGCTTTGTACGGGACGGACTCGCGCTCGTAGCATTTTCCAGCCAGCACCACCGCTTCGCCCCGTTGCAGAAGGTCGTCGAGGAAATGCTGGGCCAGCATGCTTTTGCCGGCTCCCGATCGACCGTGTAAGCGAACAACGGAGTTGCGACCGTTTCGCATTGTCTGAAATGCTTCGGTCAATTCGTCCAACTGAGTTTGTCGACCGACAAAGGATGCTCGTTGTGCTTGCGCCGAGTGTCGGCTTGTCTGCGCGACGCTGATGGACGGTGTCTTTCCCAGTCGCTGCAACACCTCGTGTCCCGCGAGACGCGCCTCGGGGGACTTGCGCAATAAGGCGACACACAAATGGTTGAGATCCTCTGGAACTCCCGGCACCACCGCAGCGGGTGGCCGCGGTTCCCGCTGCTGTTTGTCGATGAGAACTTGAACTGGAGAGCCGCTGAAGGGCAACTGGCCGGTCAAGGCTTCATACAGCATGACGCCAACGCTGTACCAATCGCTGGCGGGGGACTGCGCGCGGCTCGCCGCTTGTTCGGGTGGCATGTAGGCGATGGTGCCGGTGACATGTTGCTCGGTGCTTTGATGGAGCCCGTCCACATCCAGCTCCGCCGCCAATCCGAAATCCAGCAGCACGACTCGGCCTTCGCGAGTCACCATCACGTTTGAGGGTTTGATGTCGCGATGAAGTTTTCCATGCGCATGCAGTGCCGAGATTCCTTGTGCCAATTGGAAGAGCGTGGCGCGAAGGCGGTCGTATTGTTGTGATGACAATGCATAATCACTGACCGACTCAGGTGAGCCGGAGGGCGTGAGCCCCCGGACATCCACGCCGGTCCGGGGGCTAACGCCCTCCGGCTCGCCTGGGGAGATTCTTGATTGCTGCTCGCCGACTTCTTCAGCAACGCTCGCCCCCTCACGGACGTAGGCCAGGAAGTGAGCTCCCTCAATCAGTTCCATCGCGATGGAACATTGGTGTCCGGAAGAAATCAATTCATAGAGACCGACCAGGTTCGGATGCGTGACCTCCGCTAGAGTGCGGAACTCCTGCTTGAGGCGATACAGCGCCGCCGCGTCGATGCGCTGCAGGGTCTTGAGGGCGACGATCTCCCGGCGCTTGCGATCGAAGGCTCGAAAGACGACCCCCATGCCACCGTGCCCTAATTCGCCGAGGATCTGGTAGTCGCCAATCGTGGGCAAGCCGACAGAATCAGACTGTGTTGAGCCCGGCAATGAGCCTGTGAATTCCTGGGGCGTCCCATGCAGCGAATGAATCGTCGTTTGCAAGGAGCTCAGCCCATTGACGAGTTCCCCAAGCAGTTCGGGGCAATCCCGGCACAATTCTTCGGGAGTGACGTTCTCACCTTTGGCACGCAGTTGTTCCCAACGGAGCAACAGATTGGCGAGCGGTGTATTGAGCAGCATCGCAAACGTTTCTCGCGGGAAGATCGGGGGCGAAGCTTCGCCAGACTATCGGCGTTTTTGCGGAAAGACTAACGAGGCTTCGCCTCAGACCGACGAGGTATATTGAAGGCTCCGGTCGTGCCTAGACGGGGTATGCTGAGCATCCCCAATTTGACCGCTCGAAGCGGTAGTTGTCCCTTTCGGGACGATGACGACCGGAGCCGATGATGAGTTTA
>CAMDPX010000211.1 GCA_945905295.1 Planctomyces sp. SH-PL62
CCCGGTGATTTCGATGGCTGCTGAAAACCGGGGGGCTGACGCCGCCCCGCTCGCCTGAGAGTCAATTTGGAGAATGAAACGTGTTCAATCGGTTGGGACGATGCTTGGTGGCCTGGTTGGCGGCGAGTTCGCTGCTGGTCGCGTCTACCGCTGCCATCGTCCACACGCACGATCATTCGCCGGGACACGCTCACGAGAAGTGCTCTAAGAGCACGAAACCAGCCGAGCATCAGCACGCTGGCTGCAAACATCACCATCATCACGCTGAGCCAGTCTCGCAACCTGAAACGCCACGTCAGCATCCGACGCCGCATCGCTCGCACGACGATTGTTCGTTGTGCCATTTCCTGCTGGAACACTCGCTGCCGCCCAGCCACGTCGAACTGCCGTTGCTCGACGTCGTGCTGGAGTTCCGGCCGACGACTCCGCAAGTTTGCGCAGTCGTTGCGGACTTTGATCTGCCGCCTGCTCGCGGCCCGCCTTGCGCCGCCATTGGTAGGTCAGGCTTTCCAGCCTGACCCGAATGCGCCAGATCACGTCGATTGTTGATTGGGGCAGCCTGGAAAGGCTGACCTACGCGATTTGATGTGGCCTCATTGCCCGTCCGCTCACGCTTTCATTCATTTTCGCTGTGGCACTTCATGGCCGCAGCGTTCCTGCGCAAGGAGTTTTCGTGATGTCTTTTCATTCGTTATTGAGTCCCCGCCCTGCCCTCCATCTGCGGCGCGGTTTTACGTTAATCGAATTGCTCGTCGTGATCGCGATTGTCGCGGTCTTGATCGCGTTGCTGTTGCCGGCCGTGCAGCAAGCTCGCGAGGCGGCGCGGCGGTCGCAGTGTCAGAACAATCTCAAGCAGATTGGTTTGGCGATGCACAACTACCACGACACGAATCAGTCCTTCCCGCCAGGTTGGATTGGAGTCACCGCCAATCAGCCGGATATCAACGGACTCAACGGTTGGGGCTGGGCCAGCAAGCTGCTGCATCGCATCGAACAGCCGGCGCTCTATCACGCGCTCAATTTCAAATTGTCCGTCACGAATCCGGCCAACACCGCCAACCTCCTGCGAGCGTTGCCGGTCTTTCGTTGCCCGTCGGATTCGTCAGCAGACTCTTGGGTCTTGAACAACTCGATGGGCACGCCGCTGGCGACTCTGGCGACGGCGAACTACGTCGGCAATTTTGGCAACAATGATCTGGATGCTTGCTTGAGTTTCACACCGGGAATGACCTGTACGGGAAACGGAGTGCTGATGCATAACCAAAGGGTTCGCCTGGCCGACATCCGAGACGGCACCAGTTCCACCTTGATGATTGGCGAGCGTAAGACAAGCGCCGACTTGGACTGGCATTCGACCTGGGCGGGCGTCGTGGCGGGAGGCGACGAAAGCCTTCAGCGGGTCTTGGGAGTCGCCGACCATGTTCCCAACAGCCCTTCCGCTCACTTCGATGATTTCAGCAGTTCCCACACGACCGGTGCGTTCTTCGTGATGGGAGACGGCCATGTGAAGTTCATCACGTCGAACATTGACGAGAACGTCTACAAGAAGCTGGCGACTCGTGGTGAAAATGAGCCGGTGGCCGACTTCTAAGGCCATAAGCCAAACCAACCGGCCAGCCCGTCGTCGATGGACTTGCCGGCGAACAGATCGCGCCCTGCGGAGTTGCGCGCGATCCGTTCTTCGGCGGCCTTCACCTCGGCCATGTCGTTCCGTTTCAACGCCGCGGCACGCAGCACCAGATCAACCGCAACGGCCGGAAGACCGTTTTCCAGACGCTCTCTGTCTTCCTTCCAGATCGAAACGTTTTCTTGCAATGCGGCGTCCGACACGCGGCTTAGAAAATCCGAACGGAACAACGGAGCGAGACACAGGCCGGTCGCGGTCTGCAGCACGAAGTTGGCATTCTCCGGTTGGCTGGCGGGATTCTTCCACATCCGCAGAGCGAGCGGCCGAATGACGTTGGTGGCCTGCGCGAGATAGCCGTCGTCGTCGCGAGCGATCAGCAGCAGTTGGGCGAGGACAATTGCTCGACTCAACGTCTCGTCGTCGCTGGCGGGGCGTTTTGGTTCGGTACGGAAATACGTCAGCGCATCGTCCAGGGCATCGACACTCAGAAAGACCTCGGCCACGTACAAGTCGTGGATCAAATGTTTGAGCAGATCCGCTTGCGGTCCCAAAGCACCGAGCATGGCGTCGGTCGCGTCCGCTGTCTTTGCGTCTGCGGCTGAGTCGGCGGAAGGAAAGAAGCTCTGTTCGAACTCCAAGAACTTCGCCGTCGCTTCTTCATCGCGGCCGAGTCGTTTGAGACAGATGAACTCGAAGAGTTGCGAGTTCTCCGGCGCGCCGATCCGCTGCGTGAACTCGGTCCAGTTCTGAGGCGGTTTCGCGGTCGGCAATTTTTGGCGAGCTTGCTCGTACCAACGCCAAGCCTCCGCGTGGTTCCGTTTGAGCAAATGGAAATGGCCGATCTGCAATTCTTCCTGCGGTGAGACCGCCAGCCACGAAACTTCTCCCGTTTCGATGTTGATTGTCGCGGCGGGATCTCCCGGCCACAGGCCCCACTGGCGAAGCATCGACAGCAGCGAGCGATAACGCGGAGTGAACGTCAACCAGAGAGAGAGTCGATCTTCGGTAGGCGACCAGAGCGGAAAGGTGACTCTCAGGCCGGAGAAGACTTCTCGGCCCGCATTGGTCAGATCGGCATCGGCGATCCACACACTATCGCGCGACAACGGATCGGGCTTCAGTAGCAATGCCCATTGCGGAGTTTCGATGGGGGGATTGACCGGACTGACCGCGACGTATGCGAGCTTTCGGCCCGTCGCATCGAACCCGGCAAACTTGCGGATCTGTTGGCTCGTGCTCACGTCCAAGATTGTTCCGGTCGGTTCGAGAATTCGAAGTGATGCGGAGGCGATCGATGTCTGTGTGAGGAATCCCAATCGCTGACCGTCGGGCGACCAATGCAGATCGGCGAACAAACCTTCCGACTCAGCCACCGTGCTGATCTTGCGGTTGGCGAATTCCACCAGATGCAACCGATGTTTGACCTTCGTTTCCGGCGGTTCGCTCGGTACGCGCGACACGAACGCAAACCTCGAGTCATCTCTCGTCCATGCCGGACGACTGGCTCGCAGCGACTCGATTTGCGACGGCAGTTCTCCGAGCGCCAACTGTTCGGATTCCGGCACATGCCACCACGACTCTTTCTCGTTCGGCGATCCGATCCAGATGCCGTCTGGCGCTGCGGACGACGAATGATTTTGTTTCGGTCCATTCCCCACGACGCAGACCAAAGCGGAGCCGCTCGGAGTCCAATCGCACAGGATCGCGTGCCCCGCGTGCGGAAAGATTCGCCGCGTTTGTTCGGACGCCAGATCGAATTCAAAGATCGAGTGTTGATTGGAGCCGTCCTCCAGCGATGCGACGAACAGCACACGTTTCCCGTCCGGATGCCAGCGGACGACAAGCCCCGCGGACACATAGCCGACATGCCCGCACGTCGCGCTGAAGAGCTTCCTCACCGTGGCTGGCTGATCGGGCTGTGGTTCGTCGCGCAACCAGCATGTGAATCGCACAGGAACCTGATGGACGATCTGCCCTTCGGCGGGGGCCGGGCCAGTTGGTAGCGCGGGAGGCGGCGCGGTCTTTTCGAGCAACTCGGCGGTCGCAAACAGCAACCGCCCGTCATGAGGACTCGTCAGCGGACGGCTGGTGGCCAGGACGGTTTCATCCGGCTGAAAAATTTTTGTGGCCGGGCCGCCGTCAGGATCGGCCACGAAGACTCCTTCTTGATCGTGTTGGAAGGCGACCTGTTTTCCATCGCGAGAGAACTCAATCGTCCGATCAGGACGCACCGGTTCGCCACAGCCAACGATCATCAGGCTCAGCACGGACGACATCGAGGCGACGAAACATTTCTGGCCGAGTGAGAGAGGCATGGCCGTCATCCTTATTCAGGCAGGCTCACGGAAGCTGTCCGACTCCATGAGTCACGAGAGCCGCAGATATTCCTGCGATTTCTACCCAACAGGTCATCCCCCTCCTAATTTCTAGGCTTCAACTCTCTGTCGAGTCGCACGCATTTTGTAGGACGGACAATCCTGACCGTCGTCATCTCAGCGATGAGGTGTTGAGGACGGACAGGATTGTCCGCCCTACGTTTTGGCTGCGGCTCAGCCGCGATCGTTCACAACACCAGACGACAGCCGGTCGTAGCGATCGTGCCGGTCGTGGCGATTTCAGAAACTCGAACGGCACGAAGCGGTCGCGTGCGGAAAGCCGACCACACCAGTGGTTCGGAATGCGGACAATAATCAACGTAGAAAAACGGCAACGATTGGCGAGGCTTTGCGTCGGCAGCCAAGTCATGTCGTATCTTTGCCGCACTCGTTGTGTAGTGCTGTCCGCGAATTCAACCGGTCGAGGATTCCCATGCCAGAAATGACTTTGCAATTATTGGTGTACTTGGCCTGCGTCGGAGCCTTCACGCTTTCCACGGCGATCTGCGACATCCGGATGAAGAAGATTCCGAACAAGATCACGCTCCCAATTTTCGGCGCGGGGCTGTTGTATCAGGCGTTGTTCAATCAGCTTGGCGAGGGCATCGGCAAGCCCGGATTGATCGACGCGGCGGCGGCGTTTGCGGCCGGGTTCGGAATGATGTGGGTCTTGTGGATGATCGGCGGCGGCGGCGGCGGCGACGTGAAGCTGATGGGGGCATTGAGCGTTTGGATCGGATTTAAGCCCACCTGCATGGTGCTGATTCTGAGCACGATCTTCGTGATTCTCGGCACAGTCGGAGTGATGTTCTTCAGCGTTTTGACCCACGGACTGTTTCGGACCAAAGAAGTTTATCTCGCGGGCGGCCAATCGCCGAATGGGCTACCGCCAGCGGCAGAAACTGCCGTTAAACGTCAAGCCCGGCGGGTCATGGGTTATGCACCGCCGGTGGCGTTGGCGACATGGGTCATCGTGCTCTGGAAGCTGCCGAAGTTTCCTGGGTTCTAAAGTAGACCCGCAAAGATTTTTGGGTAGCCGCGTTTCGCCAGAACGCGGGCGTGCGGCCGAAAACCCGCGTTCTGGCGAACGGCGGCTACCCCAAGAATTCTGCGTCTCGAAATGGAAATCATGAAAGCCTCTCGCAAGTCGATTCAGCGCCGCCGATCCGGTGTGCTCAGCATGGAGTTGGCACTGACGTTGCCGATTCTCGCGCTGGTGCTGGCGGGACTGTTCGAGTTCACGATGTTGTTCTTTGCGCGCGGCGAAGTGGTCGAGGCGAGCCGTGTGGCCGCTCGCAAAGCCAGCTTGCCGGGTGCGACTGTGGAAGATGTCGAGGATGAAGTTTTGAAGGTGCTGCACCCTCGGTTTCACAACTCGCTGCAAGTGGACTCGCAGTTGGGAGAGAAGTCGGGGGACGTGGTCGCGGTGGTGGTGACGGTCGCGATGAGCGACGCCGCACCGGACCTGTTGTGGCCGATCGGCTACAGCCTGCAAGGACGCCCGTTGTTGTCGGAAACCTGCATGATTCGAGAATGAATAGGATTTTCGATTCTTGATTTGTGATTTTCGATTGAACCGCAATCGAAAATCACAAATCGAAAATCGAAAACCAGAAAAGGGAGACCTGCGGTGAAACTGACTCCAGCAAAAGTCACGTTGTTGATGCTCGTGGCAGTAGGCAGCTTGATTGGGATGTACGTCATCAAGGGGTTGTTTGCGGTCGAGAAGAAAGTCGTGCGTGCGCAGTCGGCCAACGTTCCGCTGGCGACGGCTTACCTCGCGCCGGGAACAAAGATCTCTGACACGCACATCGGACTCGGTCCGTTTCCCATCCGAGAACTCAAAGATGACCACCTGCGTTCAACACGCGTGATCATTGGCCGTGTGGTCAAGAAGGCGATCCAGCCGGGGAGTCCGTTGCGCGGTTCGGAGTTGTACGAACCGGGCGAGAACTCACCACTCGAAGTCGCCGAAGGCAAGCAAGCCATTTCGATCACCGTGAAGAACGCGACCGAGATCTTGGACGGTCTCATCAAACCAGGCGATTTCGTGGATGTGCATTTCACCTTGGATTCACAGAACGCGAACGGACTCGACGAGCGCCTCGTGCGTTTGGGTGGCGTCAGCCTGACCTTGCTTAAGGGGGTGAGGGTGCTCGCCTTGAACAAGGGCTTTCGACAGTCACCGGTGCTGCCCACGGGCAACTCGATCACGCTGGAATTGGAGCCTAGCCAAACCAATGTGTTGCTGGTGGCTCAACCGCGCGGCACGATCTCGTTCAGCTTCACCCCCGACGGCGAGGGATCTGGCGGCATCGCGCTGAACAACGTCGATCGCGCGACACTTTGGGAAATCATGGGACTCAAAAAGGTGGTTCCCAAACCCGAAGTGAAACCCGAAGAGCCAGAGAAACCCTTCATCACGCAAACGTATCGCGGTACCGGTGGTGCAGCGATGCAGTGGGACAAAGACGGCAAGAAATTTGAAATCCGCTCTGGAATAGATACGAACCGAAGCGGCAGCACGGATGCCACCAAAAACGATTTCGATCCAGACAATGTGTTCGTCAATCCCGGCATCCCGAGCAACGATGTTCCCAACCAAGAGACTGCGCCGGCACCTTCTTCCGATCCGGACATCCCAATGCCGCAGCCTGGCTCGGCGGGCAAGGGTGTCCGATCGCGAGTCGGCTCGATGTTGCGAGCACGGCCGAAAACAGCGGGCTCGACCCCTGGGCCGACCGCCTTGCGAAACTGATTCCCCTTTTCGTTCGAACCTTGATTTGTGACTTCGATGGCGATGCGAAACCTTCCCCGGTCAACACGCTTGCGAGTCGCGTCACGCCGAGCCGGCATTTTGATGCCGGCGTTGGCGTTGGCGCTGATCGTGGCATTGGCTGGCGCGGCCTTAATCATCGATCGTTTGCACTTGGACACCGCGAAGAGTGAGTTGCGAATCGCCGCCGAAGCGGCCGCGCTCGCCGCCGCTCGTGAGTTGGCCAACGATGACCGTTTGCGGCCCGACTTCGATCCCACAGCGCTGCAAATGAAATCTCGATTTGCGGCCGCGAGAATCGCCGCCCAAAACTTCGTCGCCGGTGAGCCGGTGACGTTGAACACCGATTCGGAAAGCGACGTTCGCTTCGGGCACTTGATGAATGATCCCGCCACCGGCGAACCGCTTTTCGTCGAGGCCAACGATCACGAAACCACTTCTGTGGCCGTCGCCGCGCGATGCACAGAGGCTCGACAATCTGCGGTCCCGCTGCCGTTCCGAACTTTCTACGCGTCGACCGACGCGGATGTGGTCGCGGTCGCGGAAGCGTCAATCAACTTCCAGGTCAGAGGGCTGAGAACGGTTGACCGATTGCCAATTCCGACGCTGCCGCTCGCAATCTTGGCACGGCCGAACTCGAAACAAGTTTCGCCTCACAAGCACTCGACCGTGTCGCTCAAGCAGCCCGACAAAGCTGGTGCGGCAAATGCTCCACAGCAACCAACCGCTCCCAATTGGACGCGAGACATTGAGCAGCGTCGTGGTGCCGATCACTTTGGCTACGACGCCTCGACCGGCGAAGTCACGAATGAGGCGGACGGCATTCCGGAGATCACCCTGCGAACAGCGGCGCAGTCGGTCAACTCGAAAACGAATGCGTTCGTGATCACGCTGACGGGAGATTTGACGGAAGAGCATTTGCGCCGGCAGATCACTCAGGGTTGGTCGGCGGACGATCTGGAACCGTTGGGGGGTGAGCTGCTCTTCGATCACGGGCCTCTGACATTGGCGGGGCTGCGTGGCGTGGACGGCAACGTGCTGGCTCAGTCCTTGCGGACGGTGCTCGGCCAAAGCCGCGTCGTCTTCTTATACGAACGGGTTGAAGGTGATTCGAGTTCGCACGTCGCGTCGTTGCAGGTCACGAAAATGGTGGCGGGGCGAGTGATGTTCGTTCGCGAAATCTCCGAGTGCGAGTGCGAGATCGTGCTGCAACCGGCCGTGCTGGCGACTCGATCGGCCGTCGCCACTTCGGACGAGACCGATTCTGCCTGCGAGAAGAACAAATACGTCGCCAACCTGCGACTGACGAATTAAATGAAGTAGCCGAATTCGTGAGAGTTCGGACCGAAGTCTCACGACTTCGGCTACGAAAGTGACTGCGTTCCAGTGCCCCAGTGAGACGGAAGTAACTCATCATGGAAGCGACACTCAATAAACCGACCGATGGACGCCAGGCGTTTCAGCGGCTGAAGACACATCTGCACCGGCGGATGATCGACGCGATCGACCTGTCGAAGGCGGGGCAGCTCAACGAGAACGATCTGCGTGCGCAGTTGCGTGGACTGGCCACACACCTCTGCACGATGGAGGCGGTCGCGTTACCGCCAGAACAACGCGACCTGATGGTCCGCGAGATCATGGACGAGATCTACGGCTTCGGTCCGCTGGAGCCGCTGATGAACGATCCGGAGGTCAGCGACGTGCTGGTCAACGGTCCGGACCGCGTGTTCGTCGAGCGTCGCGGCCTGTTGGAAGCGACCGACATTCGCTTCGCCGACGAGCAGCACTTGATGCGGCTGATCCACCGGCTGGTCGGCCGAGCGGGCCGGCGCATCGACGAAGTTTCGCCGATGGTCGACGCCAAGCTGCCGGACGGCTCGCGATTGAACGCGGTGATCCCGCCGCTGGCGTTGAAGGGACCGACGATCTCGATTCGTAAATTCGCCAAGCGCACGTTGGTGTTCGAGGACATGGTCCGCTTCGGCTAGCTCGCACCGGAGATGGCCGACTTCCTGATCTTGGCGATTCGCGCTCGGCTGAACGTGCTGATCAGCGGAGGCACCGGTGCCGGCAAGACGACGATGCTCAATAACGTCAGCCGGTTCATCTCGCCGAACGAACGAGTCATCACAATCGAGCAGACGGCCGAATTGCAGTTACAGCAGCCGGACGTCGTCTCACTGGAAATGCGGCCGGCCAATGTCGAAGGCAAAGGGGAGATCAATCAGCGTGACTTGCTGAAAAACAGTCTGCGAATGCGGCCGGATCGAATCATCGTCGGCGAAGCTCGCGGCGGCGAAGTGTTGGAAATGCTGCAAGCCATGAACACCGGCCACGAAGGCTCGATGAGCACCGTCCACGCCAACGACACGCGCGACGCGCTCGACCGACTGGAGATGATGATCGCCCTGTCCGGCGTGGATCTGCCGGCCTCGATCGCTCGGCAATACATCTCGACGGCAATTCATATCCTGGTCCACATGTCGCGCTTGAGCACCGGCGAACGCAAAGTGACCCGCGTCTCCGAACTCTGCGGCTGCCGTGATGGCTCGTACTTGATCGAAGACATCTTTGTGTACCGCATGACCGGCATCGGGCCAGACGGGAAAGCTCGCGGTGCGTTTTATTCCACAGGCCACGAACCGATCTGCTTCAAACGCCTGAACGCGATGGGCCACGAACCGCCCAAAGGCATCTTCCTGTCTCGCGAATTGAGCTCCGGCGTCAACTACCAAGCCACCGTTTGAAATCTGAAATTTGAAATCTGGTTCCATCATGGCCATCGACTTGCCGATCTACCGTCCGATTGAATCGCAGCCGAACTTTGCCAGCATCCTGCGGCATCAAGAGCGGTTCGCCACCGCCGACGACGACAAAGTCTCGAACCGGATCAACACGGAATTCGACCGGATCATGATCCAGTCGAGCGTGGACGTCTCGCCGACGACGTTGTTGATGCTCTGCCTCCTGAGCGGCATCGTGTTTGGCGGATTGATCCTGGTCTTTCAAGAGAATCCGCTGACGGCCGCGGTGGGTTTGGCAGCGGGGAGCATGTTCCCGTTGTTGTATGTGCTTTTCGCGCGCATCCAGCGTCAGCGACTGATGACTCAACAGTTGCCGAGCATGATCGAAGAGCTGGCTCGCGCGGCGAAGACCGGCCGCAGTATCGACCAATGCTGCGCGATGGTCGCGGAAGACACGCCTGAACCACTCGGCTCCGAACTGCGCGTCTGCGTTCGTCGGATGCAGATGGGCGAAGACATCGCGAGTTCGATGCGCGATCTGCCGGATCGAACCGGCTTGGTCGCGCTCAACATCCTGGTGACGTCACTGGGAGTGCATCAGCAGACCGGCGGTGATCTGGTGATGGTGCTGGAACGATTGGCTCAGACGATTCGCGACCGCCTGCTGTTCCTCGGCCGGCTGCGAGCGGCCACGATCGGCAGCCGCTGGACGGCGATCCTGATGATCGCCCTGCCGCCGATCATCATCACGTTCTTCATGTTTCGTGACACGAACTACCTGACTCAATTGCTGAGTACCTATTGGGGCCGCTTTTTGACGATCGCCGCCGCGATCCTGGACCTGGTCGGCGCAGTGTGGGTGCTGTCGATTCTGCGCGGCAGCCAGCGAACGTAACTGACGCGGTGACAGTCATTGGATGGAATCTCAACGATGTTGACGACCTTCGGATTGCAAGCAGCGTTCTACGGCCTGTGTACGGTGATCATCGCACTGGCGCTGGGTAACCTC
Source organism: Planctomyces sp. SH-PL62 (assembly GCA_945905295.1). Taxonomy (GTDB): domain Bacteria; phylum Planctomycetota; class Planctomycetia; order Planctomycetales; family Planctomycetaceae; genus SXKJ01. The sequence goes on from CAMDPX010000211.1 coordinate 10,532, forward strand.
ATCCGTCGCAAACGGCGTGAGCGATTGTTGGCTCAGCGTCCACACGAAGAACTCAATCGGCTCGACCGCCTGCAACAGGAACTGAAAGAGGCGGAACGCCGGCAGGCCGAACAAGTGCGGGACGTCGCAGCCACGTCGGCCGCACCCGCCATTTCGATCCTCAAGCCGGAGGCCGCCATTGTCGCTCCGCCGCCTGTCACCACGACCTCCGAGCGAACGATCAATGCCGATGGCATGTCGGTCTATCGCCCAACCGGAGCGGCCGTGACCACCTGGCAAGACCGCACGTTGTTTGGTTCGCAAACGCAATCAGGTTGGCGCGGCAGCTCGGTGATTCCGCGCGTCGAGCCACATGAAGTCCCCACCGTCGATACCAGTGATTACACCTTTGGCCCGGCGACACCGGTCCTGGCGTCGTTCCTCCCGGAAAACGAGACAGCCAAGCTCACGCTCGCTCGCGAACTCAAGCAGGCGGGGAACTACGCGCCTCATGCAAGAGAGAACCTTGCCGCCACGCGGTTCCTGTTCATGATCGGCTCGCTGCTGCTGGGTGGCGTGAGCGTGCTGATGGCTCCGCCGGTTCTGGAGCGAATCTTATTGATCGGCACCGTGGCCATGACCGGCTTGGGCTGGGCCTTGCCCTCCCTGATGGTCAAGAGCCGCGCCAAGTCGCGCCGAACCGAGGTCGAACAAGCGATCCCCGACATGATGGACATGCTCAATATGTGCGTCAGTCAGGGACTGACCGTACCGGCCTCGCTCGCTCGGATCGCACGCGACTTGAAGCCCGTGTATCCCGCGTTGGCTCAAGAGCTGTCGATCGCTGTGGACCAAGCACAGGTCGGCAATTTGAATGAAGCCTTGCAGAACTTCGCCAACCGCATCGACCTGCCGCAGGTCGATTCGTTCTCCTCGTTGCTCACGCAGACCGAACGCATGGGCACGAGCGTGTCGGACGCCTTGACCGACTATTCGAACACGATGCGCGAGAGCTTGCGGCAGCGCGCTGACGAGCGTGCCAATCAAGCTTCGTTTTCGCTGCTGTTCCCGACCGTCCTCTGCCTGATGCCCGCCGTGTTCATGTTCTTGATGGGACCGGCCGTGATTGAGCTTTCCAAATTCACCAATGCCGGTGGCTTGAGCGGCTTGAATCAACAACGTGACGCGTCGCGCGGAGCCAGTCGTCAGCAAGTCCGAGGCGGTGCTCAGCAGTAGCCTGACTCGCAGTTGCCTGACTTTCCGAGGCTGTGAAAGAATTGGTAGCTGAACTCGCCAGAGTTCAGTTTTCTCGGCGAATTCTGAAGTCTGACGACTTCAGCTACCCAAACCTTCACAGTCTCTCCGAGTCGGGAATCTTGTGAGAAAACTCCCGACTCGGAGAGTCAGGCTACGGTAAAAAGCCGATTCTCGGGCTGCCTCTGAAACACAAAAAGCCGGACCTCCGCGTGGAAGCCCGGCTTTGAGCCGCAGGGCGATAGCCCCGGTTTGTGTGACGAGAACCGCGGCTCAGTCGATTTACCAAACAGTGACTACTTCTTCGCGGCCGCAAATCGGCGAGCGACTTCGTCCCAGTTGACGACGTTAAAGAACGCGGTGATGTAGTCCGGCCGGCGATTCTGGTAATTCAAGTAGTAAGCGTGCTCCCAAACATCGAGCCCCAAGATCGGCGTGTGACCGTCGGACAACGGCGAGTCTTGATTGGCGGTGCTTTCCACCATCAATCCGCCGCTGGCATCGACCGTCAACCAGGCCCAGCCGCTGCCGAACCGAGTCGTCGCGGCCTTGGCGAATTGCTCTTTGAACGCGGCGAAGCTGCCACACGTCTTGTTGATCGCCTCGGCCAGCGCACCGGTCGGCTCACCGCCGCCATTCGGCTTCATCACGGTCCAGAACAGCGAGTGATTGGCGTGCCCGCCGCCGTTGTTGCGAACGACCGTGCGAATATCTTCCGGCACCGTCGCCAGCCCGCGCACCAAATCCTCAACGGACTTCCCTGCCAACTCCGGATGCTTTTCGAGCGCCGCGTTGACGTTGTTGATGTAAGCCTGATGGTGCTTGGTCCGATGGATATTCATCGTCTTCGCGTCGATGTGCGGTTCGAGCGCATTTTCCGCATAAGGCAGTTCGGGCAAGGTGTAAGCCATGACAAAATTCTCCCGTGATGATTCGCGTGGCCGAGCACTCCGAACCGCGCGATGACTCCTCAAGATGCCGAGCAACCCGCTCGACCAAAACCGGGCGAAAGCATTGCCCTCGCCACAACGGCCGGCATTGTAGGCTTTGGTCATTCGCTCACAACCGAGTCTGTCAGACAGCGAAGACTTTGACGGTCGCACGGAGGCCCGATCCTCGACCAATGGGCAATGCCACCGACAGGCGGGACGCTCGTTGACTTCATGGATCGACGCTTAAACAATGGCCGCCCAACCCTGATTCCTCGTGTCTGGCCGCCGGTGGCTGGACCATGATTCTCCTGCTCCGCTTGGGTAAACGATGACTCCGCGATACCTGACCGCTCTGCCGGTTTACAACGAGCAATCGCACTTGGCCGAAGTGCTCGCCACCGTGCGGCAGTTTGCTCAAGACATCCTGGTCGTGGACGATGGCAGCACCGATGCGACTCCGGAGTTACTAAAACGCGAGTCCGGAATTCAGGTCGTCACGCACTCGCCGAATCGCGGTTACGGAGCCGCCCTGCAATCGGCGTTCGACTTCGCGGTCGAACACAAGTACGACGTGCTCGTGAGCATCGACTGCGACGGACAGCACGAACCGCGATTGATCCCGGAACTGGTCGCGCGTGTCTTTGAAGAGGCCGCGCGGCCAGCGGACATCGTCTCCGGCAGCCGTTACCTGCAAATCTTCGAGGGAGACAGCCGCCCGCCTGAGGAGCGTCGCCGCATCAATCAGCTCGTCACCGAACTCATCAACGACCGACTGAGTTTGAACCTGACCGACGCCTTCTGCGGCTTCAAAGCGTACCGAGTCGATGCCCTGCCCCGGCTGAACATCACCGAGTTCGGCTACGCGATGCCACTGCAACTCTGGGTTCAAGCCGTGCGATCCGAGTTTCGCATCGTCGAGCATCCGGTGCCGCTGATCTATTTGGACGAGTCACGTTCCTTCGGTGGTTCACTGGACGATGCAAACCTCCGCTTAGCGTACTATCGCGATGTTCTCGACCGCGAGTTGGCTGCCGGGAACGAATGCTCGTCGCCGGCCCTGTGTTCCACCGCGCCGTGCTGATTTCAAATTTCAAATTTCAAATTTGAGATTTGAAATCTGAGATTTGAAATCTGAGATTTGATTTTTCAAATCCAAGGAGCCTTTCGCCGTGTCGCCGCTGGAACCGAATTGGAAACGGCGACGCCTGCGTGCTCCGCGCGAAGAAGGTGAAGTCCTGGCGATTCCACCGCTGCCCGACATGCCCGCCACGATCACGCAGAATCGCGAGCAGATCGCCCAATGGGATGTGCAAGTTCTCGGCAGGCCACTTCAGGATTTGCGTCGGCTGGCTCGCGAAGAAGCGCTGACGGCGGCAGCACATTTCGTGGGGCAGGTTTTCAACCTGCCCGTGAATTCCTGGCAGGTTGAAAACCTGCCCCACATACCACTCATCGTCGGTGGTCATCAGCCGGAGTTGTTTCACCCCGGCGTCTGGGCCAAGAACTTCGTGCTCAATGATCTCGCCAAGGCCACCGGCGGACTCGGTCTGCATTTGATCGTGGACAACGACGCGATCACGTCCACGCGCATCGCCGTCCCGGCCGGATCGCGCGAACAACCGCGCATCGAGCACATCCCCTTCGACACCGACGCCGGCTCGGTGCCGTGGGAGGAAGCTCGGCTGCGCGATGAGAGTTTGTTTCGTTCGTTCCCCGACCGCGTCTCTGCCGCCCTGTCCTGCTGGCCGATCAAGCCCATGCTGTCGGTCCTCTGGCCAGCCGCCATCGCGCTTCTTCCCAGCGACTCCGAACAACCGCGTCCACGCCTCGTCGATTTGCTGACGGTCGTCCGCCGCGAGGCCGAGCGACGAGCCGGCCTGAGTCATCTCGAACTTCCCATCAGTCAGCTTTGCGAAACGGAATCCTTCGCTTGGTTCGTATGCAGCCTGCTGAGCGATCCGCGACGCACACACGCGGTCTACAACGAAGTCGTCGCCGAGTACCGCCACGTCAACCGAGTTCGTAATCGGCAGCGTCCGGTCCCCGATCTCAGCATTCGCGCCGACGGCGACTGGCTGGAGTTCCCGTTCTGGGTCTGGCAACCGGGAGACTCGCAGCGTGGCCGGCTGTTTGTCCGAGCGACGCCGAATGAGATCCAGCTTGCGAACGGAGAGACCGTCATCGCAACTTTGCTTCTCTCAATGTCCGGCGCGGCCGAGTCCGCCGTTGCACAACTGCGAGCGTTGTCCTCACGCGGCTGGAAGCTGCGCCCGCGAGCGCTCACGACCACGTTGTTCGCGCGAGTCTTCCTGGCCGATGCCTTCCTGCACGGCATCGGCGGAGCCAAGTATGACGAGATGACCGATCGCTTGATCGCGCGCCTCTTCGGAGTCGCACCGCCGAGCTATCTAACGGTCACCGCGACTCATCGCCTACCTCTCGGCGGTTGGAACATCACTCCGTCCGACGTCGCCGCCCTGAATCATCGCCTCTGGGACTTCGATCACAATCCAGAACGATGTCTAACAGGCGAGCCGGAGGGCGTTAGCCCCCGGACGGGCGACGAACTACC
>CAMDPX010000212.1 GCA_945905295.1 Planctomyces sp. SH-PL62
AGCCGGAGAGTCCGAATTCGGCTCCGCTGTATATGCGCGGCTCCGTCAACCAGCGGCAGAAGCCGTTGACCGATGAGAAGGACAAACTCGTCAAGCCGGAGGATGTGCCGCATCGGTTTCTCGACATCGCCATGTTCGACAAGCAGCCGTTGAAGCCGCAGTTGTCGGGGCTGGCGCTGGAGTATCGCATCATCCAGCTTTACTCGCGCGAGATCGGGCGGCGCGAGGCGAAGCTCGGATTCAATGTCGGGCAGGGGACGCAGGATCTCGGCTTTCGCAACACGGTGCCGATTCTGTTCAACGCGGCTCCGGCGGTGGAGGTGGTGCTCGGCGTGAAGGATTTTGATGGCGAGCCGACCTCGGCGGCGTTCGTCATCCGCGATCGTCGCGGTAACGTGTTCCCGAATCCGGCGCGGCGGCTCTCGCCCGACTTCTTCTTCCACAACCAGATTTACCGCGCGGATGGGGAGTCGGTGTCGCTGGCTCCCGGTGAGTACATCGTTGAAGTCAGCCGTGGGCCGGAATATGTCGTGCAGACAGTGCCGTTGGTGGTTCAAGGGACGGAAGCGACGAAAGGGACCAAAGGGGACGGTTATCGGAGTCAGAAGTTCGACGTGAAGCTGACTCGCTGGACGCATCCGGCGACGCGCGGCTGGTTCTCCGGCGATCATCACGTTCACGCGGCGGGGTGCGCTCACTACGACAGCCCGACCGAGGGAGTCACTCCGGCCGACATGCTGCGGCACATTCTGGGCGAAGACCTCAACGTCGGCTGCGTGCTGAGCTGGGGGCCCTGCTGGTACTCGCAGAAGCAATACTTCGAGGGGAAGACGTCGGCCCTCTCGCGGCCGAATTACCTGATGCGGTACGACATCGAGGTCAGCGGTTTTCCCTCGTCTCACGCCGGGCATCTCTGCCTGCTGCGGCTGACCGAGGACGACTATCCGAACACGAAGGTGCTCGAAGACTGGCCAAGCTGGACGCTCCCCGTGCTGAAGTGGGGCAAGGAGCAAGGTGGCGTCGTCGGCTACAGCCACAGCGGCTGGGGCCTGGAACTGCCAGACGTGATGCCCGACGGTTCGCGCGAGTTCGCACAACCTCGCGATAAGTCGAACACCGAATGGAAAGGCAAAGCCACCGACAAGCTGCCCGACTATGGGATGCCGAAGTTCGACGGCATCGGCGCGAACGAGTACGTCGTGACGGTCGCTCACGACGTCTGCCACTTCATCAGCGCGGTCGATACGCCGTCGATCTGGGAACTCAACATCTGGTACCACACGCTGAACGCTGGCTTCCAAGCGAGGATCTCCGGCGAGACCGACTTCCCCTGCATCTACGGCGACAAAGTCGGCCTCGGCCGCATCTATGTGAAGCTCAATAAAAACCAGCCGCTTGATTTCGATAGTTGGATTCTCGGCGTGCGCGACGGCCGCAGTTATTGCGGTGACGGCTTGAGCCACATCCTCGACTTCAAGATCAGCGACCAAAACAAAGCCAACAAAGTCGCCGTCGGCGAACCGGGCAGCAACAAAAAGTTGAGCACGCTTGAACTCGCCAAGCCCGGCAACGTGAAAGTCAGCTTCGACGTCAACGCGCTGCTCGCCGAAAAATCGACCCCAGCAACGGAGTCGATCCGCACCCGCCGTCTGGACGCGAAACCCTACTGGCACATCGAACGCTGCCGCGTTCCCGACACGCGCATGGTCCCCGTCGAGATCATCGTCAACGGCCAAGTCGCCGCCACGAGCCTTCTCACCGCCGACGGCAAGACTCAACCGTTGAACTTCGACATCCCAATCAAGCAATCCAGTTGGGTCGCCGTGCGCATCCTGCCGAGCGTCCACACGAACCCCATCTGGGTCGAAGTCGGCGGCCAACCGGTCCGAGCCAGCAAGAAGAGCATCGACTGGTGCAAACAAGCCGTCGAAGTCTGCTGGAACGCCAAGAAAAACCAAATCCGAGAACCCGAACGCGCCGCCGCCAAAGCCGCCTACGACGAAGCCACGAAAATCTACGAGGCCCGTTTGAAAGAGGCGGTGGCAGATTGAGTTGAAAAAAGAGCCCATCGGACTTCGGTGTGGGTGTCTGAATGGATCGAAGGTTCGCCTCGCGGTCGTGTTGGGTTCGAGGTACGCACGCAACACGTCAGCCAGACAAAATACGGTCCCTCCGCCGGAGTCAGCTTCGTTAATGACCTGTCACCGACAAACCAGTTCGCGTGCCTGCGCGAAATTTCGCATCGGTTCGTTGTGATGCTTTGCACGGTGGCTAGAATCCCGCCCGTTCCGCACGTCGTGGGTTGGGCGTCTCGGCCTGACTGCTTCGCTTTTTTGCGAAGCCGCTCTTTGAATCTGCTAGTTTCGTCCGACAGTTTCGGCCCGCGACCCGGTCATCGTTTCGCTACCACTGTAGAGGGAGAACCAGATGCGAGACCTCCGAGATGAGACCATTCCTCAGAATGGCTCCGGCGTGAATCGCCGTGATTTTCTGAGAGGCTCTGGTGCGGCCGTGGCCGTCACCGCGCTGGCCACCAGCGAACAAGGAGCCGTTGCTCAAGACGCGAAAAAGAGCGTGCGGACTGCCGAACCGCAGGACATCACGCTCAACGTCAACGGCAAGGACCACAAGGTCAAAGTCGAGAACCGCGTCACGCTGCTCGATACGCTGCGCGACGACTTGAACCTCACCGGTTGCAAGGACGTCTGCGATACGACGAACTGCGGAGCTTGCACGGTGCTCATCGACGGCAAGGTGACTTACGCCTGCACGCGACTGGCCGTCGAGTGCGTTGGCAAGAAGGTCGTCACCGTCGAATCGCTGGCCGCGAATGATCCTGTTGTCGCCGGCTTCGTGAAGCACGACGCCTTGCAGTGCGGCTTCTGCACGCCAGGTTTCGTCATGGCCACGAAAGCCTTCTGTGACAAGAACCCGGGCGCGACGCTCGATCAAGTTCGCAAAGGGTTGGGTGGGAACATCTGCCGTTGCGGCACCTACGTCGGCATCACCGCTTGCGCGATGGAACTCGTCAAGAAGGGAGGCAAGTAATCATGGCAACAGAAGTCAAAGTGGCCTGGGGGCCTCGCAAGGACAACAAGTTTATCGGCAAGGATGTGCCACGCTTAGACGGCGCTGAAAAGGCGACCGGTGCCGCGAAGTACTCCGCCGACGTGAATCCCAAGGGTTGTTTGTACGCCAAGCTGCTGACCTTCAAAGGTGGGCATGGCAAAGTGAAGTCGCTGGATCTCTCGGCCGCTTTGAAAGTTCCCGGAGTCAAAGCGGTTCACGCCTTTGTCAAAGTAGGTGATGAAGTGAGCTGGGACGGCGCGATGATCGCCGCCGTCGCCGCCGAACGGCAAGAACAAGCCGAAGACGGCGTGCGGGCAATCGTGTTTGCGTTTGATGCGATGGAACACTTCGTCGATGAAGACGACCTCGCCGGTGCCACGAAGCTGCATGACCTCCGCACGTCAGAGTTGCAAAAGACGTTTCCGGACGACATTCAAAAGCTGCTCGCCAAGAAGAAGGACGACCTGACGGACGACGAAAAAAAGAAGCTCGATCCGTTTCAGAAGCAACTGGATGGCGTGTCGCGCATCAAGCCGCTGGGTGACAACACTCAGGGAGATATCGCCGCCGCGTTGAAGTCCGCAGCCGTGGTCCACAAGGGTTATTACGGGATCGCGACGATCAGCCATATGTGTCTCGAACCGCATGGCTCGTGTTGCGAAATGGATGGCGGCAACAAGTTGACCGCGAATCTCTCCACGCAAAACGTCAGCGGCACGGCGGGCCAATTCGCGGCTCCGTTGGGGCTCGATGCGGCGGACGTCACCGTGCTCTGCAATTACATCGGAGGTGGCTTCGGCTCGAAGTTCGCCGCCGGTGATTGGGGCGTCGCGGCCGCCAAGATGGCGAAGGAAACTGGTCGTCCCGTGCGGCTGATGTTGGATCGAGCCACCGAACTCAAGATCGCCGGCACTCGGCCATCAGGGTTCGCTGACATCACGATTGCCGCCGACAAGGATGGCAAGATCGTTGCGTGGGACAGCCATCACTGGGGCTCAAGCGGCGAGATGAAGGGGGGCACGATTGCCCTCAATCAGTTCCCGTATGTCTTCGATTTCGAGAACCGCAATCGCAAGGCCACCGGACTGATGACCAACTCCGGTCCCAACCAAGCGTGGCGAGCTCCTCCGCATCCGCAACTCTGCGCGTTGACCGACACCGCGATCGATGACATCGCGGCCAAGCTCGGCAAGAGTGCCGTGGATGTCTTCCTGGCGAACATCGATCGCACGCCTGAGAAGCTGCAACGAACCTACGTCGCCGAAATCAAACGCGCGGCCGAACTGATTGGCTGGGCGAAGAAATGGCACCCACATGGAAAAGGCAAGGACGGTCCGGTGAAACACGGACTGGGCATGGCGATCCACAAGTGGGGTGGCGGTGCCGGCAAAGGAACCTGTCGTTTGAAGGTTCACCCGGATGGAACAGTTGAGTCCTTCAGCGGCACTCAAGATCTCGGCACCGGCACACGAACGGCGATCGCCATGGTGATCGCTGAAACGTTGGGCTTGCAGTTGTCCGATATCAAAGTCCGCATCGGTTCGAGTGCGTATCCGGCTTCGGGTGGATCGGGTGGCAGCACCACGATCGGTGGCGTTGCGGGACCAAACCGCCGCGCCGCGTGCGAAGTGCTCGGCAAGGTCTTTGATCTTGTTGCCGAAAAGCACAAGGTGGACGCCGCCACGCTCGCCGCGAAGGACAGCAAGATCTGGTCGAACGGCAAAGAGGTTTGCTCGTGGAAGCAGGCTTGCTCGCTGGTCGGCAACATGGCGTTGGAAGTTCAAGGGGAAGGCCCCAAGAACGACGGACTCACCACAGTTGATGTGGGTGGCTGCCAAATGGCCGACGTCGCGGTCGATACCGAAACCGGCATCGTTCGCATCAACCAGTTTGTCGCCATCCAAGACTGCGGCTTGGTCGTCGATCACATGACCGCCAAGAGCCAAGTCTATGGCTCGATGATCATGGGCATCGCCTATGCCTTGTCCGAGGAACAGATCCTCGACAACAAGACCGGCCGCTACATCAACGCCGACCTGGAGAACTACAAGCTCCCGCGTATCGGCGACATCGGCGAACTGATCGTCGAGATGTATCAGCCCGACAGCGAATACGAACGGGGCATCGTGGGACTCGGCGAACCGCCGGTGATCTCCTGCGGAGCCGCGATTAGCAATGCGGTCGCCAATGCCATCGGCGTCCGTGTCCCAACCATTCCACTCACGCCCAAGCGAGTCCTCGACGCGCTGAAGGCAGCGAAAGCTTAACTTGTGGCGCACGCGGCCCGCGTGCGTCGATCCCAACCAACCATCGCACGCGAGCCGCGTGCGCTACAGGAGGTGCGATATGCGATCCTTCGAATACGCTCGTCCCGAAACCGAGGGCGAAGCGCTGGAACTGCTCTCCGAGCATGGCGGTAACACCGCCGTCCTCGCCGGCGGGACAGACCTGATGAATCTGCTGAAACGCGACGTGATTCAACCGGATCGCGTCGTGGACATCAAGAACGTTTCGTCGTGGCGAGGAATTAAGCGTCACGAGGATGGAGTCTTGATCGGTGCGAACGTGACGCTCGATGAAATCAACGAGCACGCGATCTCTGCCGATTATCGTTCGCTGATCGACGTGATCGACGGCATCCGCGCCATCCAGATCACAGCCCACGGCACGGTGGCCGGAGACCTCTGTCAGTTGCCTCACTGCTGGTACTTCCGCAACGGCTACGGCTTGTTGGCGATGAAGGACGGCGAGAGTCTCGTCGCCACCGGCGACAACCGCTATCACGCCATCCTCGGCAACAGCGGCCCCGCCAAGTTCGTCAGCGCCAGCCGCTTCGCTCCTCCCGCCATCGCGTGGGATGCGAAGGTGCGCATCGTCACAAGGCGGCCCGCCAACGTGGAGCACGTTTCCAACGTGCTTCCCGCGAACGCGAAAAAGACCGAGCACGTTGAAAACGTACTCCACGAAGAATGGCTGCCGCTGGAGTATTTCTTCCTGACTCCCAAGACCAACGGCCAAGGTGTGACGGTCCTCAAGCCCGGCCAAGTTATCACGCATCTGTGGCTGCCGGCCGCGAGCGACACGCGCAGTGCGACCTACGAAGTCTTGGAACTCAATGGTCTCGACCAACCGCAAGCCAGCGCGGCTTGCTGCCTCGGACTCGACGGCGGCATCGTCCGTCATGCGAAGATCGTCCTTGGGCACGTCGCACCGACTCCGTGGATTGCTCACGAAGCCGCGAAGTGGCTGGTCGGTCAGCAACTCACCAGCGACATCGCCGAGACCGCCGGCCGCATGGCCGTCTCCAAAGCGACGCCGCTCAGTCACAACGACTACAAAGTCCAAATGGCTCAGACCGCTGTGAAGCGCGCGTTACTCAAAGCCACGAACCAACTCGGCGAGGTCTTGTAGTCGCGGTCATGGACTGACTCGTCGAGCTTTCTGAATTCCTCATGGCCCTGCCGGTCGCACCTGCGACCGGCAGGGCTTTTTCCTGGGAGTCTGCCATGTCTCGTCGCGGTCTGCTGATTGTTCAGGTCAGCCTGCTGTTGCCCTTCGCGATGTGCGTTGCTCAGGAGCGCGAGATTAAGGTCCGTGGTGACAAGACACGGATCGAGGGCGCGGGCTATTGGATTTACAACGACTTGCCGCGTGGGATCGACGAGGCCAAGAAGTCCGGAAAGCCGCTCTTGGTGGTGTTTCGCTGCGTGCCGTGCGAGGCGTGTGCGCAGCTTGATGAGCAAGTGGCCGAACGCGATCCGGGTGTCCGCGAGTTACTCGACAAGTTCGTCTGCGTCCGGATCGTCCATGCCAACGGCATGGACTTGTCGCAGTTTCAGTTTGACTATGATCAGTCGTGGGCGGCGTTCTTGTTGAATGCCGACCTGACGATCTATGGCCGCTATGGCACACGGTCGCATCAGACGGAGTCCAAGGCGGACGTGTCGCTGGAAGGGTTTTCCAAAGCCCTGAGCGGTGCGTTGGAACTGCACGCTCAGTTTCCAAAGAACAAAGCCGCGCTGGCGGCGAAGCGCGGGCCAGACTCGGACGTGAAAGTGCCGGAGCAATTTCCATCGTTCAAAGGGAAGTACGGGCCGAAGCTCGACTACGAAGGCAAGGTCGTGCAGAGCTGCATTCACTGCCATCAAGTTGGCGAGGCTCTGAGATTGGTCGCGCGGTCGTCCGATCAGCCGATCGCCGACAAAGTGCTTTATCCGTACCCGAATCCCAAGATTCTGGGACTGATCCTTGATCCGAAGGAGAAGGCCAAGGTTCATCAAGTCGCCGCTGATTCGTCCGCCGATCGAGATGGTTTCCGCGCGGGAGATGAAATCACGATGTTGGTCGGCCAGCCGATGCTGTCAATTGCCGACGTGCAATGGGTGCTGCATCACGCCGGAGAGACCGGCCAACTGAATGCGAAAGTCGTACGGGACGGACAATCGAAGTCCTTGACGCTCACACTGGCCAAAGGCTGGCGGCAGCGAGACGACATCTCTTGGCGAGCGACCTCGTGGGATTTGCGGCGCATCACGCTGGGAGGGATGCGGCTGGAAACTTTACCGGAAGACCAACGGCGCGAACTGAACCTGCCGGCCGAGCAACTGGCCTTATTCGCCAAGTGGGTTGGCCAATACAACGAACACGCGGTGGCGAAGCGAGCCGGGTTCCTCAAGGACGACATCATTGTGGCCATCGACGGCGATCGCTCGCCCATCACGGAGTCCGGCCTGATCACCAAGTTCATGCAGACCAAGCGACCCGGCGACAAAATCACGATGACCGTGTTGCGGGGCCAGCAGAGACTAGAATTCAGTTTCGTCCAACAGTAATAATGGCCACCGCCGCTCTGGCTGATCGACCGAATATCGGCTCCCTTGAGCCGTGCTCACATCCTGATTCTGTGCCGAAGATTCCTCCCACGCGACAGGTCATTCCGCGACCTGCCCAAGTCGCTCACTTTTGGAGGTCTAGGTCATGTTCGCCCATGCTCGCTCGGTCAAAAGCCAACTGCTGTGGTCGATCTGTTGTGTCTCGGCAGTCTCCCTGATGTCGGGGCCCCCATTCACCGTTGCCCAAGAAGCCAAGTCGCCTAGCGCGGAAGAAAAAAAAGCGGTCGCGGTGCTCTCCGAGAAGGGGGCGGTGATCTTCATTGATGGCGAATATCAAGTGACCCAAATCCTCGGCAGGCGGGATCTGACCAACGCTGACCTGCAGCATCTGCGAGTGTTCAAGAAGCTCAAGTTACTGTCGCTGAGCAATGCGACGATCGACGACAGCGCGGTGACCACTCTGAAGTCTCTGACGCAATTGCAATCTCTGAACTTGTCGGCCGGAGCCATTTCGGACACGGCTCAGGAGGAATTGAAAAAAGCTCTGCCCAACTGCCGCATCGTCGTGCCGAATCGCCGCAGCGTGGGAGGTGGTGCCCCGCCGCGCACGGCCACTTCGACGAGCGGCCCCGCCGAAGCGACAGGCGGTTGGGGCGCGTTTGAGTTTCCGCCGCTGACCCCTTCGCCGTCGATCTCCTTTGAGATTCATTCCCCGGCCGTGCAAGAACGCTTGAAGCTTACTACCGAACAAAAACAAGAAATCAGTCGTGTCACCGGCCGAGATTACCAACGCCATCAAGCCGAAGATGCCATCAAGAAAGTGCTGACCGCCGAGCAGAAGACGCTGATGCAACAGGTGCTGTTGCAACGCGAAGGCCCAACGGCGTTGGTGCTACCGGAAGTCGTCAAAGACTTGAAGCTGACCAAAGAGCAGCAAACCGCGATTCAGCGTGTGATGGACGATCGCCGCGACCAATTGATCAAGCTCGGCGATCAACTGCGAGAACGAACCGTGGACTTCTCGAAATCCATGCCAGAGTCGACCCGCATCAAATCGGAGGCGAACGAAAAACTTCTGGCCGTTCTGACCGAAGCGCAACGCAAATCCTGGAACGAGATGATCGGTCCGCCGCTGCCGAGCCCGAGTTTCGGTGCATACTCCAGTTCCCAGACGCCAGAGGAGACCGCCCGTGCGACTTTTCGCAATCTGGATCGCAACAACGACGACCAGCTCACGGCCGAAGAATGGCAGCGCAGCCGCAACACGCGGGTGAAGTTCGAGCAAGCCAAGATCACGCTGGTACTCCCGATCAAGATCGAGGCGTTCGTTAAGAAATACCTCGAGGTGGACCGAGCGATGAAAGAGAACCGCAAGTAGCCCTCGATTGGACTCACCAACGAGACAATCTCTAAACGAGTTCGCGGATCGGTGAGGCACCATCGGGCAGCAGGAACTGCGGGCGGCCGGACTGATCGATGTATTGCGTGTGCGGGTCGATCCCCAGCACATGAAAGATCGTCGCCATCAGATGCTTGGGCTGAATCGGTTCGGACTTGGGGACTTCGGCCTTCGATGATGATTCGCCCACCACTTGCCCCATCTTCAACCCGCCGCCAGCCAACGCCAACGTGCAGAGCGGACCCCAGTGATCTCGGCCAGCCACGGGATTGATCCGCGGTGTGCGACCGAATTCGCCGGTGATGACCAGCAGAATTTTTTCCGACAGGCCACGCTGTTGCAGGTCTTCCAGAAACGTGGCGACGGCGTGATCGAGCGGAGGGCAAGCGGTCTTGAGTTGTGGCTCGATCTTTTCGTGCATGTCCCAACCTTGGTACGAGTTCGCATAGTTCAAGGTCACGAACCCGCAACCCGCTTCGCACAACCGTCGCGCGAGCAGCAGTTGATCCCCCAAGCCGGTCCCCGCTCCGTTGTATTTGTCGCGGAGACGCGGATCTTCTCGAGTGATGTCGAACGCTTCCTTGGCACGGCTAAGAATCAGTCGGAACGCTTGGCCTCCAAACTTGTCCTGCCCATCGAGCAAGCCGTTGCGATCCACCTGACGGTCGAGGCGATCCACTTGCGAGAGCAGTGATCGGCGATCTCCGAGCCGGTTCAAGTCCACGTTGATATTCATGTTTCGACGAGCTTCGCCACCCACATCGAACGGAGCGTACGCCGCGCCAAGCCAGCTCGGTCCATCGGCATACAAGCCCGACAAGCGAACGAAGGTCGGCACACCACTCTCTGAATTGTTCGTGCCGCGTACGCGAGAGGCGATCGCTCCGAACGACGGCTTGATTGGTCCCGCTCCGGCATCGGCAGGTGGGTGATCCGTGCCCGTCATGACGTAGTGCGTGCCGCCGCCATGACCCGAATTGCCGTGAGCGAACGACCGCACGAAGGCCATGCGGTTCGCCATCTGTGCGAGGTTCGGCAGGAGTCCGCCGATTTCGACTCCGGGAATGCTCGTGGAGACCGAGCCGACCACGCTGCGAAACTCCGAAGGCGCATCCATTTTTGGATCAAACGTCTCGATGTGCGTAGCGCCGCCACCAAGCCAGATCCACACGACCGAAGTGTCCCTCACCGGCTGGCCTTTGTCGGCCGCGGCGGCTCGCTGTTGCAGGAGGCTCGGAAGTCCGAAGCCCGTCAGACCGAGCGATCCGACTTTCAGAAATTCCCTGCGGCTTGTCCCTTCGCAGTTTCTCGCGTTTGGCTTGCCCCAAAGATTCAGCATGATTTCTCCTCGATCAAGGATTGTGAATCGACGGGGTGGTGCTCCCCGGAATCTCAAAGCACTGTCGGTGGCGGGACTTCGCTTTCGCGAAGCGGTGGCCGACAGTATGTCAGTCATCGGAGAAGCGTCAATCCACGCATCAAAGAAAACCGATGCCAAGTCGCCATCCGCCCGACTTGCTGCCGAAGGCGCTGACGCCGAAGGACTCGATCAACGGAGGCTCGTCGATTAGCCGCGCACAGGTCGCAGCGGCGGTACTTGGAGCAGTTTCTTTTCGTCGGCAGACTCACGCGAGCGGAGCGTCACCTCGGTGATGTAAAAGCAATCGTCGGCCGTAATGCGCGGGGGCGGTCCGCCGCGTAAGAACTTCGCGAACTCTACGAAGAGGTTTTCCGTGTCGCCGAAGGGAATTCGTTCCTGCTTCTCATCCGTGATCAACGAAACCGCTTCGTCCCCGTCATTCACTTCGATGAACCCCTTCGTGCCGATGATGCGCAGGCGGTCATCGCCGTGCGTCGGGGCAGCGGCCGGTCGCAGATAGTCGAGCCGCGCCGCGACTGATCCGCCATTGGAAAGCTGGGCGAGGATGGAGGCGTGGCTCTCCGTTTCGCCAAGTTCCGGACGGCCGCGATTGCCATGCAGCGCGGCGACGTGTGTGTAATCCAAGCCCGTGACCCAGCGGATCGTGTCGAGGGAGTGGATGCCAATGAACGGGATCGTGCCACCGAGACGGGCGCGACTCCGATACCACGCGGCGCGGTCCCCCCACTTGTAGGATTTCTGCGTGGCGACTTGGCAGACCTCGCCGATGGCACCGCGCTGGATCAGTTCGCGAACGCGCACATTCTTCGGCTGATGACGCAATTCGAGCAGCATCGTGAGCTGGCTTTTCGATTTGGCGAAAGCGGCGCGCACCCGATCCAAATCATCGAGCGTCGTCACGAGTGGTTTCTCAGAGACGATGTGGATGCCGCGTTCGAGGAGCGGAAGCAGTTGCTCGGCGCGCAGGCCGTTTTCATCGGCGATGCAGCACACATCCATCAGCGAGTGCTCGATGAGATGCCGCCACTGCTCGTAACCCTGCGTGTGCTTGAGCAGTGGGTCACTCTTGAGAAACGCTGCCAGCCGCTGCGGATCATCGTCGGAGACCGCGACCACTTCGACATCGCCGAGTTGCTTCGCACCGGCGATCACGGTTCCCACGTGGCCCTTGAGTCCGACGAACGCGAGTTTCATAGCCATCTGGATTCCTCTCACGAATTCGCAGTGCGACATTAAATCATCAGGCTCTTGCCTCACGAAGACAACCTCGGTTGCGCATCGCTCGGACGACGGCCACAACAGATTCGTCACTGCGAGTGACTATCTCTGCGCCGCACGCATGACCGCGCGGCGGTAACGGGTCAGCGGCGATGTGCCGGTGTCTTGAAGTTTCAGAATGAAATGGAGCTTTTTGTGGGCGGTGTCAGCGGGGATGGTCACTGCTCGAACGCTATTCGCCGATGGCAAACAATGAGTTGCGGTTCATCAAGTACAAGACACCGTTCGCGAACGCCGGACCAGACTCGATCGACTGTTCCATGTCACGCTCGGCGATCACCCGTTTCTGCCGGGAGAGTTCCAAGAGGACAACGACACCGCCATCGGTGCCGACATAAATCGTGTCGCCCACGATTAACGGCGAGCCGATGATTTGCGCTTTGGTGTCGTGCGTCCAAAGTTTCTTGCCATTTCGAGCGTCCAAGCAATGAACGATACCGGATTGGTCCGGCGCGATGACCAATCCCTTGTGGATGACGACGCTCGCCAGCGTGCGGTGCATCCGGTCCTCATCCCGATCCCCTTCGCCGAGATACTCCCAAACCAGGCCAGAATTCGGATTGGGACGACCACGACCGGAATCGTCATCCAATTCGCTGCTGATGTCTCCGCGTTTCGTTGGATCAAGGCAACAGACTCGTCCCTGTCCCATACATATTTCAAAGTGCCGTCCGACCGCGAAGTAAACGCGATTGTCGTGGAAGACAGGCATGGCGACCAAATCACTGCGGTCATCGTTGCGGCCCACGGTTAGGAATCCGCGTTTGGGAGACTTGGCATTGACGTCAAATTTCCACAGTGTTTCTCCGGTCAATGCGTCGAATCCGCGAAGCCAACCGTCTCCCTGTCCCATGATGACCTGTCCTCGGCCCATGAGTTCGATGACGAGCGGACTGCCGTGTTGGACGTCGAGAATGTTTTTACCCGGCGAGTTGTCTTTCCAGCGCACTTGTCCGTTTTGCTTTTGAAAGCAGACCAAGCTCGGCGCATCCGGCGCGGGAATCTTGTCATATCGAGCGGCGTTCGTCGTGTTGACGTAGATCAAATCCTTGTAGCCGGCGATCGAGCAATGGCTCGCATGGCTGCCGAGCATCACGCCACGCGGAACAACGCCCAATTGGCTGCGCATGTCGACTTTCCAGACGACGCGAGGTTCTCCGGTTCCTGTCCGCAGAGGAGCGATGTCCAAACAAATGACCTGACAACGATTGTTGCAAAACCACAAGCGGTCACCTTCGATGAGCGGCGAAGAGGCCAGGCTGGTCCCTGGCCAATCGAAGTCGCGTTGACCAGGCCCCTCGATTCTCGGCGAGACATACTTGTAGAGAAACTGGCCATCCCGTTCGCGGAAGCACATCAGGACGCTGGCGTCTACTTCTTGTTTCTGGACGAAATCAAAACCGTTGTTGGTGCCGACCCAGACCAATCCGCCGGCAATCACAGGATCGCCGCAATTTGAGTATCCCAATCCCGCCGACCAGCGGACGTTTTTCGCAGCCTGTTGCCCTTCGGCCAGCTTCCAGTCAATCGGTCCCTTTTCGTCGGGAACCACCCCGTTGCGACTGTGATTCCGACCTCGCATTGGCCAGTCGGCAGCAAACACCGTCGTGAGATTCGCCAGCAAGGCGAACGTCATGAGGAAGGCCACGCGGATATTCTTGAGCGGGTGTGTTTTCATGTTGTCTCCTCACAGCGAGTCCAATGCTCCGCGAGCGCGTTGCAGCAGAGGCGAATCGCCGTCACGGGTGCCTTTCAGGTAGAAGACGCTGGCGGCGAGCAGTTGCGGGCGGACGCTGGGACTCGCGTGCGTGAAGTCTTCCACGGCTGAGGCCGCGAACTTGAAGTCGTGCGCATCGGTCCCTTTCGTGAGGATCAAGTGCCGCGCGGCATCGAAGAAGGTAGTCGCGCTGCCTCCTGCACGAGCGTAGGCGAGCGCTTGAGCGGCGGCGTTCGAGCGATTCTGTTTGAGGCCGTCGAAGATCGCGGCGACATCGGCCGGCGCGGCGTCGGACGGAGCGAACTCGTCGATGTGCGGTTTATCGGGCAGGCCGTCTCGCGAGCGAGCGCCGTCGCGGAACATCGTGATCCAGGAGGCCGCTTGCAGCAGTGACAGCAATCGGGTTGCATCATTGCCGCTTTGACGAAACGTGTAAAAGAGCGAATTGCAGGCGGTCGTGGCGTGCAGCGTGACGATGGCCGCTTTGCGCATCAGCAGTTCGCTACCGGCTAGAAGGATCGCGTCCCAGAGTGAAGTTGCTGAAACACCTTTGTTGAGTTGTTCGACAACGGCGGCAGCCGCGTCTTTCGTGTTGACCTGTCGGAGCGCTTGCAACAGAGCGGTTGTCGCGCCCGGATCGA
Organism: Planctomyces sp. SH-PL62; assembly: GCA_945905295.1. Lineage (GTDB taxonomy): Bacteria > Planctomycetota > Planctomycetia > Planctomycetales > Planctomycetaceae > SXKJ01. The sequence continues at coordinate 14,318 of CAMDPX010000212.1, forward strand.
GTTTACCGGCGGCCCAATCGGCGCGGACTTGGCCAATGAGTGATTTGCTGTGATCGAATGGCGCGGCGGTTTCACTCTTGCCGCCGTTGAGCAAGCCGAAGACCAATGATCTCAGAACCGGCTCGGCGTGCTCCCAACCGATGAGTTCCAGTGTGCGGAACGAGTGAGCGGTGAAGATCACTTTGTGTCCGATGTTCTGCTGGTCGCGAATGCCGTAGTTCCACAGCAACTCCATGACCTCGGCGGCTCCGGCCGAACGGCACAAGCCGGCGACGGCGATGTCTGCGGCTTCGTCGTCCCAACGTTCCATTGCTTCGACGAACCTCTGCCGCGCTTGTGATGGCGACGGGATCGCCGACTCTTTGACCGGCGCGAGCGTCCAATCCCCTTCTTTCACATCTTGAGCTTGAGAACTCTTGAAGGTGTCGAGCGCCCAAAAGAACGGCAGCAGCCGATCGGCTTGCGGCGCGTCGAGTGAAAGCTGATGCGCAGCGTTAATCGCCATCACCGCGTGAAACTTGAAACCGACCGGTCGCGGTTTGATGTTGCGTATGCCGGCAAGGAACAACCCGCCGACCAGTTGCCGATACGGCAACCCTTTCTTCAACCGATCGACTGCCTCTTCGAGGATGCGTTCGCGTGGTGCCGTCTCGATCCAGCGCACGACCTCTTCCATCTCTGGTCGGAACTGCACGATGCCGGGGGTGACCTGCGCGTCTTCGGCTCGCGCGGGGACGATCGCTTGCAGCGCCTGCCATGCGGCGGCTCCGGTGATGACACTGCCTCCCAGGTCTTTCAAAAAGTCGCGGCGGTCGATGGCGGACATGAGCGGACCTCCTGCAAATGGGTGTGCGATGTGGAATGGTCGGTGACGTGCGGATTCTATACACCGTGCGGCCTTGAATGAGACTGGCGAGCGGGGCGGCGTCAGCCCCCCGGTGCATT
>CAMDPX010000213.1 GCA_945905295.1 Planctomyces sp. SH-PL62
TCCCGATTGATCACCTCCTGCGACCGCCGCCCCGTCGAGGCCAACGTGTCCTCCCAGCCGAGCGGCTCGAACTTGATGTCCAGCGCGTCGCCGAAGCCGGCGTTGAGTTCCTCCAGCACCTGCTGGAACGCCGCCCGCTCCACCGCCAATTCCCCCGGCGAAGCGATGAAGACGCGAATCGTGCGAACGTCGGTCATGGGCGGCGCTCCTGCCAGCCGGGAACCGAACTCGAAACATTATTTCACGACTTGTTCACCACCGCCAACAAGTCGCCGCACGGGTTTGGAACCCGACCCCAGGTTGATCATCAATGGTCTCGTTCGAGGACGAATCGAGCCATCGCTGCTAAGCGTTGGCCGCGCTCGCCCCACGGAGCGATCGCGAGGCACGCTTCGTCGATCAACTCTTGAGCCATCTGCCGACTGCGGTCCAAGCCGATCAGGCCCGGATACGTCAGCTTGCCGAGGCCCGCATCCTTGCCGACCCCCTTCCCCAGCTTGTCCTGAGTTCCGGTGACGTCGAGCACATCGTCGGCAATCTGAAACGCCAAACCGATGCAGGTGCCGTAATGGTCGAGCGTGCCGAGCGTCGCGACATCCGCTTGAGCAACTCGCCCGCCAATCGTCATTGCCGAACGAATGAGCCGGCCTGTCTTGCGGCGATGGATCGACTGGAGATGTGTGAGAGACTCCGTACCGCGACCGTTAGGGAGCGGCCCCGTCGTTTGTGATGACTCGATCGGGCCGCTCCCTAACGGTCGCGGTACGGATTGGTTCTCGGCTTCGAGATCCGCGACTTGTCCGCCGACCATGCCGCATGCTCCGGCCGCGAACGCGAGGTCTGCACAGCACGCGGCCGCAACCGAAGACGGCCGCACGTCGCGAGCGGTCACCTCGAAAGCCAGCGTCAGCAGCGCATCGCCCGCCAGAATCGCCAGAGCTTCACCGAAGACTTTGTGATTGGTCAGGCGTCCGCGCCGATAGTCGTCGTCGTCCATCGCCGGCAGGTCGTCGTGAATCAACGAGTACGTGTGAATCATCTCGAGGGCACACGCCGCCGGCAGTGCCGCCTCCGAGTCGCCACCGCACGCCTCGCAGGCCATGAGGACCAGCACCGGCCGCAGACGCTTGCCACCGGCGAGCAAGCTGTACGACATCGCCTCGCGCAGCCGTGGGGGGCATTCGCCGCCGAGTCCACTTTCCTCAGAGAGACACTTCGCCAACGCTGCCTCGACCTGCGTCTTCCAGGCGGACCAAGACGCTTGCAACGATTCTGCAGAGTCGGACATTCGGCGAACTGTCGTAGCCGCGTTTCGCCAGAACGCGGGAATGAAACTCAAGCCTCAAGCCCGCGTTCTGGCGAAACGCGGCTACGATGAGCGACTCGCTAATTATCCGATTTCAATTTGAACTTCAAATTGACCTTCCCCTTGTTGTCCGCGAGACGATTCCAAGCATCCGCGCAACGCAGGAAGAGTTGGCCCTCGCCCGGAGCCACGAACGATCCATCGGCGGGGATCTCGAAAGGTTCGCTCAGTTCATAGTCGTTGAAGAGCACGCCAACCAACTGGCCCGGTTTGACGAGGGAGTCGTCACGGATAATGCTCGGCAATTCTTCGAGCGTCTCCGATTTGGAATTCTTCTTCGCGGTGGCAGGCTTCTTCACCGTCGCCGATTTCTCAGGAGCAGGTTTTTGATTCGGCAGCTCGACACCGAACGGCGACAGCTCCGGGCCGTCGGCAGACAGAGTCCAACTTCCTTCGGCCGTCACTTCAAATTCCTCTCCCTTTCGGACGATCACTCGTGATGCCTGCCAACCGCGATTCGCTTCGATCACGCAAACGATTGGAGCCTTGGGCATCGCGTGACGGAATTTGGTTTTCCAATCCCAGGCGGTCAGGGTGACTTCGTAACCGAGATCGAAGTGCTGGAGAAAGAAGAGATACTCAAACGCGATCTCCTTCGACATCGAACCGTAAACACGCTCGAAGGTCGCATCCGGTTGATCGGTCAAGATGCCCAGCCCCAACGGGCGGAAGCGGTCGTAGTAATTCGGATTGTTCGCCAGCAGATGGCAAAGCGCCCAACGCCAAGTGTAGTTCTGCCACGAGTCCCCAGTTTGATCGCGGCTATTCACGATCGCTAACAGCGGCTTCGGCTCGGAGCCTCGGAGATATTTCACGACGTTCGGCAAGCAATGCACACGCGATTCGCCGTCGCGCCAGCAATGCCCCATCTCGGCCATGCCTTCCGCGTACCACGTTGGCCCGGCATGCCCGAACATTTGATGACAGTAGGCATGGACGGCTTCGTGCTGCGGCACGCCTCGATCGGCGATGGCGTAGACTCGTGACTTCGCGGCCAACAATTTTCCCGTCTGGCGATTGACCGTGCCGCTGGTGATCGTGATTCCCGCGTTTTGCTCGATCGACTCACGTCCGGCCGGTTCCAAAGAATTCCGCGGCCAGACCTCCAGATCGCGGACCACGAACATCTCGATCGTTTGCTTGTTCGGCCGGCCCCAATACTTCGAGATCAACGCGAGCATGTTCTCCAACCGCTTGAGCAAATCGTTGGCTTCGGCTTCGGGCAGATCGGTATGCACCAGAAAATTCGCCGAGCTGTAATCACGCGGCCCGGCCGGCTGAGGGGCATCAGACTTTTTGCTCTTCGACTTGGCGACCGATTGAGCCGACACGAAATCTGGGGAGGCAGTTAGTCCGACTCCCACGAAGAGCAGGATCAGGATTCGCCACGCTGGCAAACGGCCCTGTCCGCACGCAGCACCTGCTTGAGTTGCGTGGATTGTCATTCGGTGAAACTCCTCGATGTAAACGCCCCAATGTCGAACACCAGCGTCGCGGGCCTTTCGGCAGTTTGCAACGTCAATAGAATCCGCGAGCCGGATAAGCCGGAGTCAGGTGTTCTATCTTGGGGAGTCCCTCTGCGTGTCCGCCAATTCTTCGCCGCGTTCGATGTTGATCACAGCCAATTTTGCCGAGCTTCGTCACAACGTGGCGACCGCCAGACTTGCTGGCCAACGGATTGGCTGCGTGCCAACGATGGGAGCCTTGCACGCCGGGCATATCAGTTTGATGGACGCGGCTCGCCAAGAATGCGATTTCGTCATCACCACGTTGTTTGTGAACCCAACGCAGTTCGGGCCGCGAGAAGACCTCCAAAAGTATCCTCGGCCGTTCGAAGCGGATCGCGAGAAGTGCCGCGCGGCGGGAGTCGATCTGCTGTTTCGGCCCGATGCCGACGCGATGTACCCGCCGGGATTCGCGACCTTCGTGGACGTCGAAGGTCTGACGACCAACTTCGAGGGTGCCGTGCGGCCGTGGCACTTCCGCGGCGTGACGACCATTGTGACCAAACTGTTGAATCTCACTCAGCCGGACAAGGCATACTTCGGCCAGAAGGATTTCCAGCAGCAGGCGATCATCCGCCGCATGTGTCGCGACCTCGATCTCCCCACAGAAATCGTCACCTGCCCGACAGTGCGCGATCCCGACGGTTTGGCTTTGAGCAGCCGCAACGCTTACCTCAGTCCAACCGAGCGAACCTCCGGTTTGGCGTTGTATCGAGCATTGTGTTTGGCTCGCGACCGCGTGAAATCGGGCGAGCAAGACCTCAACGCAATTCGTCTGGCCATGCGAGCGGAAATGGAACAGACTCCGGGCGTCGCCGTCGATTACGCGACGATCGCCGATCCGGACTCGTTGGCCGAGTTGACCGAACTGCAACCGCGGATGGTCGCGCTGGTCGCGGCTCGCGTCGGGCCGACACGGCTGATCGACAACCTGTTGATTCCCTAAATTTCCTTTTTCACCCCACCGAGCTTGCCTCGGTGGTTCGCAGGCTTTTGCACTACTCGTGATCGGTGTGATCCGCGTAGTGCAAAGGCCCGCGAGCCACCGACGCAAGGTCGGTGGGGTTTAGGATGGTAGAGACATGCGGCCGATTTTGTTCCGCATCCCGCTGGATGGATCGCTCAACCTGGGGCCGCTCGGTCAGGTGCCAGTGTTTGGTTTCGGACTGCTCTTGGGCGTGTGGCTGGCCGTCGGCTTGTTCTTCTGGTTTCGCACACGACGCAGCGACAGCGGATTACCTGCGACCGGCGACTTGGTGACTTACGGCGTGTTCGGTCTGGCGATCTTGTTCGCACCGAAAGTGACCAGCTCGATTCCGGTGTTCGGCTACGGAATGATGATGTGTCTGGGGTTCGTGTTTGCCACGATGCTTGCCAGCCACCGCGCGACCCGTGCGGGGTTTCCGCTGGAGACGATTTGGGATTTGACGTTCTTGTTCCTGGTCGGCGGAGTCGGTGGAGCACGGCTGTACTATCTGATTCAGCACGGCGACCGAGTCTTCTCCAAATGCCAAGCTGCGAGCGATTACCTGACCGCCGCCATCTGGTTGCCCGACGGCGGCTTAGTCTTTTTTGGCGGACTGATCGCGAATGCGATCGTGTTCTGGTGGTTCTGCCGCTCACGAAAACTCGATGGGTGGAAGCTGGGGGATCTGATCGTCCCCTCGGTCTTTCTGGGCATGGCATTTGGCCGGTTCGGCTGCTTCTTATACGGCTGCTGTTTCGGCGACCGGTGCGACCTCCCCTGGGCGGTCGAGTTCCCCGAAGTCAGCATGGTGTTCAAATCCCAAATGGACCGCGGCTTCTTGGCAGCCGACGCGACGGTCAGCCTGCCGATTCATCCGACTCAGCTTTACAGCGTCATCGACGGCGTACTGCTGTGCTGGCTGACGCTGGCGTACTACCCGATCCGAGCACGCGACGGCTCGGTAATCACATTGGCTCTGCTGACGTACCCAATCACTCGGTTCTTCATCGAGCGTCTACGGGGCGACGAAATGGGGATGTTCGGATCGGCTCTGACGAGCGCGCAATGGATCAGCCTGACGATGCTTGCGGGCGGAATCGCGTTGGCCGTGCTGCGAGCACCGCTGCTGAAACGCTCGGCCAGTGCCGCGTGAAGGGGTCGGGAGTCTTTATTTCAGGCCGCCGCACAACAGCATCGACGTCTGGGCCAACATGCGGCGGCCTGAAATAAAGACTCCCGACCCCGTCGCGCCGGGTTGAACAGTCACCGTCGAAACGACATCCTGCTCCCACCGAAATCTCAAATCTCAAATTCGCCAGCAGGACGCAGCGCTCATCTTGGACGAACCTCCGGCCGAACGCAGTGACCAGGAATTGATCGCCGCCGCTTTGGCGCGCGACACCGCCGCGTTTGGCGAATTGGTGTCGAAGTATCAGAACCGACTGTTCGGCGCGCTGACTCACATGCTCGGTTCAGCGGAAGACGCGAAGGATGTCGCTCAGGATGCGTTCGTGCTGGCGTTTCAAAAGCTGGCGACGTTTCGAGGCGACTCACAGTTCTATTCGTGGCTGTTCCGCATCGCGATGAACGCGGCGGTCAACTTTCGCCGCAAGAACCGCTCGATGGGTGCGTCCATCGAAGCGGCGAAAGAACGCATCGGCCTCGAACCGACCGACCAGCGTGGCGACACGAGCCCCGATCAACCGCTCGAGCAAGCCGAGCGGCAACGCCTCGTCCGCGAAGCGCTCTCGCAGATGACTGAAGAGTTCCGCATTCCGCTCGTGATGGCCGAGATGGAAGAGATGAAGTACGACGAAATCGCCGAGTTGCTGAAGTGCCCGATCGGCACGGTTCGCAGCCGCATTCATCGCGGCCGCGCGGAACTGCGAGAGAAGCTGAAGCGACTGTTGAAGAACGAAGAAGATTTGTAGCTCGGACGCATACGTCCGGGCGACCGGACGTAGGCGACTGGTCTACGCTCGCGTTGCATCCGCGTATGACGCTCGCAGCAGCAGGTGCATCTCGATGAATTGAATGCGGCGAACCAATTTGGCCTGCGACGCATCTGCGTCTTGAGCAGCGGCCTCACACCAATCGACGAACGCGAACGAATCCCACCGACCGGGCAGGCCGAGTTTCGTTCGCCAACGCCGCGCCGAGTCCGAGCCGTCGACTGCGATCAACTCATCGGCTTGCTGCGCCAACTCCGCAAGGAATCCAGGCTGGCCGACGCGGCGGAACCAATACTTTGAGTTGCCGTAGTCCGGCTCTTGCCGGTGCAGGATCGCATGCCAGAAGTTCCCGCAGCGATGACGCCCCTCGTCCTCGATCGACTGCGATTGCCGATGACTGGCGTCGCTATCGCCGTGCAACAGCCACAGCCCGGCGAGGACTGCGGTTGCATCTGCGGTAGAAATTGCATGACCACACAAATCGCTCAGTCGAGCGAGACGCAACTCGGCAAACAGCCAGTCCAATTCGCGGCGCGGCGGAGACGACAATAACTCCGGCAACCAACCGTCCTCGTTCACGACGGCCGGCAATGTGTTCAACACCACCAACGCTTTCTCGCCCGATCCGACTTGCATTTCGATGCGCGAGCCTCCCTTGGCGAGTTCCACCAAACAACGCCACAGCGCGGAGTGAATCGTGTCGCCAGCGACCTGCACCGCGCGACGCAGCGCGTCGGTGGGCCGGGCCACCAGACAAGTCGCGACGGGCGGGCGGATGGCCAACGAAGCCAATCGCTGAGGCAACGTCTCCCACGTTTCCGCGAAGACATTCGCCAGAAAATCACCGCACTGCACCACGAGCACTGCCGCCGAATCGTCGTGTTCTCGTAACGCCGCGAGGGTCGCCGTTTTACCTATTTCACTCAGACGCGCAGAGGATTCAGACACGATCCAAGCACCTTCGACTTCCTCACACAACAACTCACCAAATCGTTGAGAAAAGTCCTGTTGCAGCGGCATTTTTCGCCTCTCGAATGAGCTTCTGAAAACGATTGTTGAAAACAGAGAAATTCGTGTTGACCCACTTTTTGAGAACTCATATTGTCCGCTCGCCTTCAACGCACTGAGTCAAATTCAACACGTTGAAGACAACACAATTCGCAATCGCCTCCCGGAAGTAGCCCGAGTCCTTCGCCCCCCTGGGACCAGCTGCTTCCGGGATTTTTCTTTTCGCCCGTAGCACAGGCGGCCCGCCTGTGACATCCTCGGCGAATCAGCACAGGCGAGCCGCCTGTGCTACGAGAGGCTCAATCCAGATCACGCTCCACCGCTGTGGAAGCATCCGCCTTGGCGATGACCACAAGTCCCGAGTCCGTCACGGTGAATCCGCGCCGGCGGTCAGCTTCCAGATCGAAGCCGACTTCCATCCCTTCCGGGATTTGCACTCCTTTATCGATGATCGCTCGCCGGATGCGGGCGTGGCGGCCGATGGTCACGTTGCTCAGCAGAATGGACTCGCGCACCTCGGCCCAACTGTTGACCCGCACGTTCGGCGACAGGATCGAACGCTCGACCCGACCGCCGGAGATAATGCCCCCCTGCCCCACCAGACTGTCGAGCGCGAAGCCGGCTCGCGAGTGGCCTTCACGCAGATCCGCAAAGACAAACTTCGGCGGCGGCAGCGGAGGGTGATACGTTCGGATCGGCCAAGACATGTCATAAAGATTGAACGGAGGCTGGACCGCCACCAAATCCATATTGGCTTCATAGAGCGCGTCGAGCGTGCCGACGTCGCGCCAGTATTGGGCCTGATTCGTATCCCGATCGCGAAAGGGAAACGCGCGGACGTTGTGAGTCTTCACGACCTGCGGAATGATGTTCTTGCCGAAGTCGTGGGCGCTCTCGGAATTCGTCGCGTCGTTGCAGAGCTGCTCGAACAGAAACTTTGTGTTGAAAACGTAAATTCCCATCGAAGCCAGGCAGCGTCCCGGATCGCCGGGGATCGGGTCGGGATCGGCGGGCTTCTCGCGAAAGTTGACGATGCGGCGTGTCTCGTCGATCTGCATGACGCCGAACTGATTCCCGTCTTTCAACTCGACCGGCAAGCAGCCGATGGTTAAGTCCGCCCCCGATTCGATGTGATCGCGGAGCATCTCCGAATAATCCATCTTGTAGATGTGATCGCCGGAGAGGATCAGCACCTGCTTCGACCGCGCTTTCTCAATCGAATAGATGTTTTGATAAACGGCGTTCGCGGTGCCGGTGTACCACTCCTCGCCGATGCGCTGCTGCGGCGGCAGGATGTCGATGAACTCGTCGAGTTCCCGGCAGAGAAATCGCCAAGCCAGATTGATGTGCCGATCGAGGCTGGCCGCTTTGTACTGCGTCAGCACCAGAATCCGCCGCAACCCGCTGTTGACGCAGTTCGAGAGCGTGAAATCAATGATCCGATAACAACCGCCAAACGGCACGGCCGGCTTTGCTCGGTCACGAGTCAGCGGCTGCAACCGCTCTCCCTTACCACCCGCGAGCAATAGCGTCACAACGTCTCGCATCCGAAGCCTCTTTCTGTGCAGGAGCCTGAGTCCGCGGGACGGATTATCAAGACTTCTTTCGCGGGAGCAATTCACTCGCCGGTGATTTGCCGTCTGCCGCGTCATTCCCCTATTGTTCGCCCCGACGTGGGGCACGTTTTCAACGTGCCCGTCTCTCATTTTCCGACGCCTTTCACGAGCACGATGAAATCGTGCTCCACGAAAACAAAATGGAGTCTCCTGTGTCTGATCATCCCGAACATGTCGTCATCATCGGCTCCGGCCCAGCCGGCTGGGCTGCCGCGATTTATTGCGCACGCGCCAGTCTCAAACCGCTCTGCATCGAAGGGGCGATGACCGAGGAAAACCGCATTAAAGGGACGCTCCCCAAAGGCCAACTCGCACTGACCAGCGAGATCGAAAACTATCCTGGCTTCCCCGTCGGCAATCTCAACGAGTACCTCAAAACTGCGATCAGCGATAACCGCAAGATGATGCTCAACCCGGACGCCTCACACGGCATCGACGGCCCCGACCTCGTCGAACTGATGCGTCAGCAAGCGACGAACTTCGGCACGCGAGTCATCACCGACGATGTGGTCGATGTCGATTTGTCGCAGCATCCGTTCGTGCTGAAAACCCTCGAAGGTCAAACGATCCGCGCATTGTCCGTCATCATCGCGACCGGCGCGCGAGCCAATTATCTCGGCCTCGACAGCGAAGAGCGTTACAAGAATCGTGGCGTCTCGGCCTGCGCCGTCTGCGACGGCGCGTTGCCGCGCTTTCGCAACAAGCCGCTGGTCGTCGTCGGCGGCGGCGACAGCGCGATGGAAGAGGCCAGTTACCTCACGAAGTTCGCTTCAAAGGTTTACATCACGCATCGCCGCGACGCGTTCCGCGCCAGCAAGATCATGGCCGAGCGAGTCCTCAAGAATCCGAAGATCGAAGTGAAATGGAACACGGTCGTCGAAGAAGTCCTCGGCGACGAAAAGGCCGGAGTCACTGGAGTTCGGCTGCAAAGCACACTCGACAAGTCCAAGAACGAACTCATCGACTGCTCCGGCTACTTCTGTGCGATCGGACATACGCCGAACACCGACTTCCTCAAAGGCCAACTCAAACTGACCGAGAAAAAGTACATCGTTTGGACGACGGCCCAACGAACTTACACGACCATCGACGGAGTCTTCGCCGCCGGCGACGTGGCCGACGACTACTACCGCCAAGCGATCACCGCCGCCGGCAGCGGCTGCCAAGCCGCCCTCGACGCCGAACGCTGGCTCGCCGCCAAGGGGTTTGAATAACATCGCTCTGGAGGTCACTGGGAGCCGGCAGGTCCAAGGAATTCATCATGGCTGACGACGAGTTGCTCGAACGAATCGCTCTTGATCCCAAGGTCATGTTGGGCAAGCCCGTCGTTCGTGGCACGCGGTTGACGGTGGAATTCATCCTCAACTTGCTGGCCCACGACATGACTAAGGAGGACATTCTGCATGAGTACGCCGGATTGGCTGCTGAAGACATTCAGGCGTGTTTGCTGTTCGCGAAAGCCTCTTTGGAAAACACAGCGTTCATGCCGCTGATCGCCGAAGCCGTCTGAGATGACAAGGAGTTTGGCCCAATGCGATTCGTGGTCGATGAATGCACGGGGCCAAGTGTCGCAAGTTGGCTGCGAGATCAAGGGCACGATGTCGTCTCCGCGTTTGACGAACAGCGTGGCGCTGATGACGAAGTCTGGATTCAACGAGCGTTTGACGACCAGAGGATTCTGATCACGAACGACAAGGATTTCGGCGACAAGGTCTATCGCGACGGCCATGCTCATCACGGAGTCATCCTGTTGCGGCTAGACGATGAGACTCCTGTGTCGAAGATCGCCGTCTTGAAACGGCTATTGGAACAGTACAAGGACCGAATCTCTGGACAATTTGTGGTGGCCACCGAGCGACGAGTTCGGTTCGGCCGCCGAACCTAATGGAAGGAAATCAAAATGTTGACTCGTGAAGGCTGTCTCTCTCGCCGTGCCCGTCTCTGGAGCGCCGTCCCGAACGACGTCGAATGGTTGCTGATCGCCGATCCGCGACACGTCAAATATCTCGCGAACTTCTGGATTCCGGCGTTCAGCTTTTCCGGCGGCGAGCGTGCATTGCTGCTGCTCGAACGAGACGGCAAAGCGTCGCTGCTGGGAGATAACTTTGCGTTGAAGTCCGGCATCGGCGACCCGCTCGAAGTCGAGAAGATCGCCGAGACTTGGTACGACCACCAGCACTCGGTCGAGAACCGCGATCACGTCTTGTTCAAAGCCGTGCAGCAAGTCGCCGGCAAGCTGAAGGGCCGCAAGGGAGCCATCGAAGCAGAATGGCTACCAGTCGGAGCACTCAATGCCATCGGGGCCGGCAACGTGGAACTCGCCCCCATCGAACTGGGCACGCTGCTGCGGACTCTGCGACGACGCAAAGACCCGGACGAAATCGCGCTGATGGAGCAGTGCATGCGAGCCACCGACGCCGGACAAGCGTGGGCTCGCGAGAACATCAAAGCAGGAATGACCGAACTCGATGTCTATCGCGGCGTCCAATCGGCAACGCTCCAAGCCGCCGGCCGAGTCGGCGTCGTCTACGGCGACTTCCGAGTCTCCAGTGCAACCGCTCCCAAAGCAGGCGGTTTGCCAACTCAGCATGTTCTCGAAAACGGCGAGCTGTTCGTGCTCGATTACTCGCTGAACTTGGAAGGCTATCGCAGCGACTTCACAAACGTTGTCGCGATCGGCACGCCATCAGCGCAGCAGCGCGAAGTTTTCGCCGTCTGCCAAGCCGCGATGGCGGCCGGCGAAAAAGTCTTCAAAGCCGGCGCGCGAGCCGCCGATGTCTACCACGCCGCGAGTGCTCAGTACGTCAATTCATCGTTCGCACCTCAGGGCTACAACAAGCTCACCCACCACGCCGGCCACGGCATCGGCCTCGCACATCCGGAGGCCCCGATCCTCGTCCCGGAGTCCGAAGACATCCTCGAAGCTGGCGACGTCGTGACGCTCGAACCGGGCTTGTACGTCGCGGGCGTCGGCGGAGTCCGCATCGAGCACAACTATCTCATCACTGAAACCGGCTATCGCCGGCTCAGCAACCACATCATCGCACTTTCGTAGGTCAGCTTTTCTAAGCTGACCCGATTGCGCGATCGGCGTCTTTTGAAGCATACGTGTCAGGCTAGAAAGCCTGACCTACGGAGAACCTCGATGCTCGACCTGCAATTCGTCTGTGAGAACCGCGAAGCCGTGGAACAAAACTGCCGCCATCGCGGCGTGGCCGTCGATCTCAGCCAACTCCTCACGCTGCGTGAACAGCGCAGCAAGTTGATCGTCGAGGGAGACAACCTACGGCGGGACCAAAAGGAAATCTCCTCTCAGATTCCGAAGACAAAAGACGCCGACGAAAAGCAAAAGCTGATCGCACGCGGCAAAGAGTTACGAGAAGCCATCGCCGCGAACGAGAAACAAGTCGCCGATGTCGAACCACAACTGCGCGAAGTGCTCGTCGGCATCCCAAACATGACGCACCCCGACGCTCCGATCGGGCAGGAAGCGGACAGCAAAGTTCTGCGGATCGTCGGTGAGATTAAGAAATTCGACTTCAAGGCTCTCGATCACGTCGCGCTCGCCGAGAAGCACGACCTCATCGACCTCGAAGCGGGAGCTCGAGTCACCGGGCACGGCTTCTACTTCTTGAAGAACGAAGCGGTGCTGCTCGAACTGGCGTTGATCCAATACGCGGTCGACAAACTGCGAAAGGCCGGGTTCACGCTGCACACGACGCCGGACCTCGCTCGCATGGATGTGCTCGAAGGGACTGGCTACATGCCGCGCGGTCCGGAGACGCAGATTTATTCGATCGCCGGGACCGACCTGAGCCTCGTAGCAACCGCCGAGATCACGCTCGGCGGGATGTTGAAGGATCACATCCTCGACATCGAAAAGCTGCCGCTGAAGTACGCCGGCATCTCGCACTGCTTCCGCACCGAGGCGGGTGCTCACGGCAAGGCGACGAAGGGGATCTATCGCGTGCATCAATTCACGAAGGTCGAGATGTTCGGCTTCACCGCGCCGGACCTCGCCGAGTCCAACAAGTTCCACGAACTGATCCTGAGCATCGAAGAAGAGATCTTCCAAGGCTTAGAGATTCCCTACCGAGTGCTCGACATCGCCAGCGGCGACCTGGGCGGGCCGGCCTACCGAAAATTCGACCTCGAAGCCTGGATGCCCGGCCGCGGCGAAGCGGGCGAGTGGGGCGAGATCACCTCCGCCTCGAACTGCACCGATTTTCAATCTCGCCGTTTGGGCATCCGCTGCAAGCAACCGGACAAGAAGGGGACGCAGTTCGTCCACACGCTCAACGGCACCGCCGTCGCGATCACGCGAGCCATGATCGCCCTCCTCGAAAACCATCAGCAACCCGACGGCAGCATCGTCATCCCGGAAGTGCTGAGAAAGTGGATGGGGATTGAACAGATCGGCTGACGTAGACGTAGGGTGGGTCGAGTCATCGAGACCCACCACAAAGCGCTGGCAATCCCCACGCCTTCAATGTTCAATGCACCGGTCCCAGCACCGAGGACGCAGCGTGATCTACCAGGTCGAGTTCAAGCCGCGAGCCATCAAAGACCTCAAGGTCTAGCCCGTGGCAGAGCATCGCCGCGTGGTTTCAAAGATTGAAGTGTTGCAGAACAACCTCGGAGGAGACGTCAAGCAGTTGACCAACTTCACGCCGGAGTACCGATTGCGTGTGGGAAACTATCGAGTCTTGTTTGAAGTCGAAGACGACAAGGTCATTGTTTATCGCATCGTCCATCGGAAAAACGCCTACCGTTAGCCGGAGTCCATGATGTTGAAGTTGAAACTGCATCCCGAAATCCTGGTCAAAGATGGCCAGAAGCAATTTGCGGTCTTGCCGTATGAGGAGTTCTTGGCGATCCAAGAACGACTGGCCGACGCCGACGACCTCTTGGAATTTCGCAAAGCGAAACGAGTTGAAAGCCGAAAACGGTCGGTCACGTTGACCGAGGTAAAGCGACAACTGGGATTGCGATAGCGAGTCGGGGCGGCACCGCCGTCGCGATCACGCGAGCCATGATCGCCCTCCTCGAAAACCACCAGCACCCCGACGGCTGCATCGTCATCCCGGAAGTGCTGAGGAAGTGGATGGGGATTGATCGGATTGGATAGCGAGCAGAATCTTCAGGCCGCGTTGTCTTGCGCCGCATGTGACGAAACGGTCGGCAGCGAGTCCGCTCGTTGGCGATTTCGCTGTTGACGCTGTTGATAGTATTCGACCAGTTTTTGCGGATCGTGGCCGACCTCTGCCGAGATTTGATGCCGAGCGTCTCGAACACTCTGAATGGTCGGATCGTCTTTCTTCATGGTGCTTCGTCCTTTTCCAGCAGTTCCAAAGGCGTCACCAAAGCGGGCACGAACAATCCCAGGATACCATTGATCCGCCGGATGTGCGCAGACTTGTTGGCATTCGCGAGATGTCGGCAATTCCAAGTCAGGAAAAAATCACATTTGTGATAGGACGCCAACGCGAGGTGCAACGCATCTCCCGCTGGATCGGCCGGCATCACTTTCTGAGCGAGGTATGCTGACACAATATCCGCGATGGCTTGATTGATCTCCAACTGCGGCAAACCCTCAATCATTTTCAGCGCGTCTTGTTTGATCACGAAATCGCCGCGTTCCAGTTCATCGACCACGGCATCGCTCGTGAAGACTTCATAGTCCAAGCGATGTTCATCCCACCATTCGCGCGTCCACACACGTCTCGCCACCATCTCAGGCTCTTGCCGGATTTCGTGGTAGAAGCTCGGAATCGTCGTCTCAACATACACGCGAGGTTTGGTCATGGGAGCAGAATACTTTCCGGCAACCTTTTCGTCTGCGCGATGACAAACACGGCTTCCGCAGTAAACTGCCGGACAAGAGGGGAATGCAGTTCGTCCACACGCTCAACAGCACCGCCGTCGCGATCACGCGAGCCATGATCGTCCTCCTCGAAAACCAACAACAACCCGACGGCAGCATCGTCATCCCGGACGTGCTGCGGAAGTGGATGGGGATTGAGCGGATCGAGTGAGGTTGGACCGAGAGCACAACCGTTCTCACAGTAAATTCTCAGGGAGTTGCGGATGTCCGATCCAAACAAAATAGCGTGCCTGACCTGTGGGCGATCCGATGCCATCGAAATGCGTGGTCTACGACCGTGGTGTCAGAATTGCTTCGTCTGGGCTAATGAGTCGAAGAGAAAACACATCGGCTGTGTTGCCCCAATCGAGTTGGAAGAACCCGATCCGGCTGGGTACTTGTCGTATCGCGGTTCGGCAAATACCCCGGCACCGATATCTCGCCCCTCGGTTCCAAGTTCTGTTCGCTTGACTCGCTTGTTGTCCAATAAGCGAGATGAGACCAAGCGGCCCCATAACCATTGTCTATCCTGCAAAGCAACCTGGTATCCCCGTGGAGCCGATCTATCCTCGCAATGTCCAAAATGCGGAAGCAATTCTGTCACTCTCAGATAGTGTTTGGCGATCTGGCTTGCGATGAGCGGGAATATTACACGAATTATGAGCAATCCACGTCTGCTCTCCACCGTGTGCGCACTCCAGGACCATGCCTTAAGTTGGGCCGGTCGTGGCGGCTCGGCGTTCAGCTCGGCGGGCGGTTTTTCGGGCGTAGCGGTCGCGGCGTTCTTCGCGGCGGTATTCGCGGATGGCTTCGGGATGCGCGGCGGCCCATCGGTCGGGACGCAGTGTGGCGTAGTCCGTTGAGCCTGAGAGCAACGCGTCCAGCACGGCTTTGAGATACACGTAGACGTCCAGGTCGTTGCGCAGCGCGCTGCT
>CAMDPX010000214.1 GCA_945905295.1 Planctomyces sp. SH-PL62
TCGAGACCCTGCGTGACGAAACCGCCGCCTGGTCAACCGACGTGAACTCGACCCAACGCGGCGTCGACTGGCAAATGAAAATCGACGACGCCCGCTGTAAGCTCACCTCCGTCTACCCGAAGATTAAGCTTTGACGCGGCACTAGTCACTTGCGGAGAGCACGCTCGCGGCTATGGTAATCGCGAAGTGAGACGTTCCAAATTCGTGGTGGACGCTGCCAGCGTCCGTCAACAAATCTCGACAACAAGTGATCCCGACGCGAGTACCACAGATCGAAATTGAGGAGCCCTAAACTCCCCACGGATGGCATGGCGATACCACGGATAAAAAACGAGAAGCGCTGTTTGATCCGTGGTATCGCCATGCCATCCGTGGGGATCATCGGTCGAAACTTCACGTGACGATCAGCGTGCAGTCAGCGATGGTTCTGGTGGAAGATTAATTCTGATCTGTGGCATTAGCAGCGTCGGCTACGAAGTTGCGAACTTGGAACGACCGAGGAATCCCGATGCGTCGCCGTGACTGGCTGAGTCTGACGAGTGGTGCGGGTCTCGCCTATTGGGGCGAGGTCTTGCGGCAGCGGCCTGCTCTGGCGCGAGAGTCCTCCGGTTCCGAGAGTCGCGACGCGGGCTTCGGCCGAGCGAAGTCTGTCTTGGTGGTCATCGCCAGTGGCGGCCAAAGCCAGCTTGAGACGTTCGATCCGCGCCCCGATGCACCACTGGAAGTTCGCGGCCAGTTCGGTGCGATCGAGACATCGGTCCCAGGCACATTCGTGTGCGAGCATCTGCCTCGGCTCGCGAAGCTGGCCAATCGCTATGCCATCGTGCGATCAATGTCGCACGATGATCTCGATCATGGATCGGCACTCTATCTGACGCTCACGGGGCAATATCACCAACGGCTGTCATCGAACCCGCCACCGCGTGAAACCGATCATCCCTTCTTCGGCTCGGTGCTGGAACAAGTCCGGCCGAGATCAAAATTCCTGCGCACGTCGGTGCTCGTGAATGGTCCGGCCTTGGTGCCGTTCGAGCCTGGTCCCGGTCAATTCGCGGGACTGCTCGGCCGGCGATTTGATTCGCTCGTCATCGGCGACATGACGACCGGTCAACCGGCGGTTCCTGGTTTAGAACGCCTTGAAGAAATGGATTCGCGGCGACAGGAGATCCGCCGGCATCTGCTCAATCAATTGGAGCCGAGCCGACCACAAGCCGCGCAGCCGACGATCGACATGCAGACGCTTTATCAACAAGCCTACGAGATGCTCGACCGGCCAGCCGCGCGGCAGGCGTTGGATTTGGAATCCGAACCAGCATCGCTGCGAGATCGCTATGGCCGGCATCGACCGGGGCAAGCCTGTTTGCTCGCGCGGCGATTGATCGAAGCAGAAGTGCCGCTCGTCACGGTCATGTGGAATCACTCGAACCGCGGCCAGGACCGCTATCCGGATGAGGTCGAACAATTCGGCTGGGACACGCACAACGACATCTTTGATGTGCTCGGCGGTTCGCTGCTGCCCCGCTTCGATCAAAGTTTTTCGGCGTTGTTGGAAGACCTCGACCAGCGCGGATTGTTGGAGACCACGCTCGTGGTCTGCATGGGTGAGTTCGGCCGCGCGCCGCTGGTCGCGCTCGAATCGAAGTTCAAAGGAGCTTCACCCGGCCGCAAGCACTGGGCGGCCGCGTACTCCATCGTGATGGCCGGAGCCGGAGTCCGCGGCGGAGCCACCATCGGTGCGACCGATCGGCAGGCCGCGTATCCGATCAGCACGAAGTACGCTCCGTGGGATGTCACCGCGACGATCTTCCACGCGCTGGGCATCGACCCCGCTGGACACTTCTACGATAGCTCGAACCGACCGTATCCCATCAGCGCGGGCCAGCCGATCGCGGCCCTCTATGGCTGATGCGAAACCCCGTAGGGTGGGACAAGCTCGCTTCGAGCGCCGGCCCACCAATCTCGCTTTCAATGATGGCGATGTTCAATTGGTGGGCCGGCGCGGCGAAGCGCCGCTGGTCCCACCCTACTACGCATCAGGCGTCGCGATTCTCAGGACGTACCTCGGCAGCGAGCACCCCTTCGATGCGGTTCAGGTCCGATACGAGCTGCGGTAACGAAGCGGTCGGCAGCAAGGCGATCCGGTACGTCAATTCCATCGCCGAGCCTTGCCGAATGGTGCCGGCGGTGAGCGATTGCAAATCGGACGTGTGCTTGGACAACGCGCTCCGCAGTTGAGCTTCCAGTTCCGGTGTCCACACCAGTTTCACGGCGAGCAGATTCAGCAGCGGCGCGGCCAAGTCGTCATGAGGGCGATCGTGATAGATCGAGGCGGCAATCGAGAACGCCACCATGCCGAGGATCGCAACCAATGGCTGTCCTGCTCCGACCGCCATGCCGACCACGACGGCGAAGATCACGAATGCCGTGTCCTTCGTGTCGCGCAGCACGGTGCGAAAGCGAACGATCGACAACGCGCCGACCAGACTGAAGGCGCGCGCCACGTTATCGCCAATCACTTGTGTCACCATCGCGATCAGCACGCACAACAGCACCAGCGTTGCAGGAAACGTGGAGGACGGACCGGTGGATCGGCCGCGAGTGCCTCGATGAATGCCGGTGACCACGCTTCCCAGGACCAGCGCTGTCACCAGCCGAATGGTCAAGGTTTCCCAAGATTCCTGGCCGCCATTACCAAAAGTCTGTCGCAGCCAGTCGGGCATCGGTCGTTCCTAGCGAAGGGATTTGGCTCGCATGTCCTACGACGGCTCGCCCATCAGTCGAGCGAGCGGGACGCAAGCCGTCACGCTCTCACGATACTTCGAGAAGGAGGTCGGCACCAATCGCAAATCCTGAATCAAGCCACGAAACGCCGCCGGCAGAGCCTCACGAAATTTGAATTCCACGATTCGCCGGCCGCTCAATAACGGTTCGCCACTGAGTGGTGTTGAGGGGACTTTCCAATCGGCAGCACCGTTTGCGAACAAGTCACCGTCGATCGTCAGCCGAATCGGCCCCGTCGCCGAAGTACCGATGCGTGCGAAACGGCGATACGTCACTTGGCAGACCGGACGCAGTTGCCGTTTCTCTAATCGGCGATGAAACCACGCTCCATCCCATTCCGGATCGTGTGGCTGCGCCAGCCGCTGTGAGAGATCGGCTTCCGTCACTGAGACACGGCGTTTGCGGACCAGACCGTTGCGCTTCCGTTTGAGTTCCAGCCAGATGGTGGCCTCGCCGCCGTAACGTCGCAGGCGAAACTTGCGTCGCCGAAAGAACGGGTTGCGGCGAAACGTGTCGAAGTTCGGCGTGTCGAGATACACGCTGTTGACGTGATAACCGTCGTCAAGTTCTCCGCTGGCGTGCGGGTCCGCGTCGAGATGCTGCCGTGCCCATTCCTGAATCGTCACCGCGACCGAGTGCTCAACCACGAACTTGGTCTCGAACGCTCCATGCGACGAACCGAGCGACGGCGAAACCGCCGCTGCAAGTGGATCGGGACAAGGGCTGTCGTCGGAAAAGTTCATAGCGTCGGCACAATACTCAAACGGCAAGATGAGACCAAACCCATTCGTCGCTCCAAGATCCTTTCGGCCGACCGCCGTCAGCCGATCGCCGATTGCCGTGATACCGTTTTTCGAAGTCTCCAGAAACATGTCAGTCCTTCACCGCCGCCTTGACCGCTTCATGATTGAGCAAGAACTGACGTCGCTGATCGGCAAACCTTCGCAGCGGAGAGTGCTGCGGGCCGAAGCGGCGTGGTTCCTCCGCCGAGTCCTTCGCCACATCATCGGCCGTCGCCTTTTGAAAGTCGGCGAACGAACTGAGCTTGCGTGTGTCGGCTTCGACTTCTTTCCCGATCAGCGACCGATACTGCGCGACGACCGGGCCAAGCGTTTTCCAATCGAGCGACCTGTCGGCGATTGTGTGAACGTGTTGCAAATAGCGAGTCCGCAGGCTCGGCACGGCGAGCACTTTGCTGCGCAGCGGCTTGCGAGCGTCATCAAGTCCGATGAGCGGATCGAGATCAAAGCTGGGACCACTCGGCCGAGCGTTGTCACCCGGTCGCGGTTCATTCGCGCCGCGTTCTTCCGGCCGCCGTTGTTCGCCACGCGGGCCATCGGGACGACCTTCACCCGGCCGGCCACCGCCGAACCCGACGCGTCCCGGAGGACCACCACCAGGTCCGCCCGGGCCAAAGCCAAAGCCCGGCCCCATCGGTGATCGAAAGGCTTCGTTCATGTCGTGCGGCAGGATGTGAAATGTTCCTTTGGCATCCAGGAAGATGCTGTAGTCGCTGGCTCGAATCCAATAGCCGTCGCAGTTGATGAGTGCGTTGTCGATTGCCAGAAACCACAGCAGCCCGTCGATGTCGAGCATCGGTTCGAGCGCGGCTTCGAGTTTGTCGGCCGGGGTTTCGTTGAGCGTCTTGCAGAGCTTGATGAGCGCCTTCCACGCCTTGTCGTCGTCGGTCTTCATGTCGTAGCGGCGTTTGTAGTCCTCGATGTTGTCGCCGACGTATTCCAAACCGCCGCCGCCCCCTGGTGAGCCGGTGACTTTCCAGCGTGTCCCTTTGGTCGAGGGAAAATTCTCAGCGAGGAAATCCTTGTTGAACTGCTGCACGTTGGCATACAGGCCCCAGCTCTCGCCGTTGATGACGACCTTCACGAAGTTCGCCTTCGGTGCCGGCAGGTGCTGCCGCGCGATGTGTGAATACAGCACGCTGCTCAGGAAGGAATGGTCTTCGTGAGCGTTGAGCAGGTTCAGCGTCTTGTAGCCGTAAAGCCGCTGCTTCGAGTCCACGAAGTCGAGCGACACATTCAGCGATCGCTTGGAGCCAGCCGGGACCATCATGTACGACGACATGCCCCGAAAATGAATGCCGACGTCGGAGTACTTCTTGCCGTCCACCGTCAGCGTTGCCGGCACTTCGACGTCTGTGTTGTTGAAGTCGGCGAGTTCCGCTTCCCAGTCTTTGTTGTCGAAGTCGATGAAGATCGTGCGTAAGACTTGGGGGTCATACAGCGGCGCATCGGTGGGCGTGACGTCATCGGGAGAGACGTGCGGGCCGGGCTTGCCTGGCTCGGATTGCTGACCGAACGGGCCGCGCCCGCCTGGGCCACCGGGACCGCCTCCACCAGGACCGCCCCCGCCCGGACCACCGAAGCCACCACCTGGAGGACCGAAGCCGCCGCGCCGGCCACCTTCGCTCTTCATCGAATCGCGAGCCGCTTGGCGTTCGTCTTGGTTCAAGCGACCGTCATCGTCCTTGTCGAACTGTTTGACGAGTTGTCGTTCCCGCTGCATCGGACCACCTGGCCCGCCGGGGCCTCCGCCTGGAGGACCGAAGCCTCCTGGGCCACCTGGTCCAAAGCCAAAACCTTGTTCGGGAAACTTAAAGTCCGCTCCCTTGAGCTTGATCCATTGCTCCTGCTGCTTCGCGCTGAGCACCGCGACCGCATCGGTCTCGGCCTGCTTGCGTTGGTCGGCCGGCACGAAGAACGGCGGATTCCGTGCGATCAGATCACGCAACTTGTCCCGTTGCTCGTCGCTGAGTTTGAGTTGCTTGCCGATCTCGTCACGCAGCAGAGAACCAACGCCGCCGCGCTGCAATTGTAGTTCGGCGAAGCGTCCGGCTTGGCGCTTGTCCAAAACTTTGCCGAGCCGCTCTTCGGTTTGCTTGGTGATCTCTTCCATCTGCGTGCGCATCTTCGCAAACCGCTGTTCGCGTTCTTTCTCTTCGAGGGCGAAAACCTCTTGAGGATTGAAGCTTTCAAACGCCGCGCGAGATTGCTCCTGCATCTTGCTGATGACGTCCGCGACCTTGGGCTTCTGCTCGTCGGAGAGTTTCAGTTCTTGCTGCACCTCCGGGATTCCGATCAGCGCGACCGAACCCAGCGGATCACCGCCACCCGGCCCGCCAAATCCGGGACCGCGCGGACCACCCGGTCCGGGGCCTCGAAAGCCCTGAGCCAACACGCTCGCGGCCAACATCAGACAGCAAAGACCCAGGCAACAGATTCCCAGACACAGCCAGTTTCGCCACCGCATGAAAATCTCCATTGTGATTGGGCCGGGGTCGCGTGCGGTGCCTGACCCCTGCCGGTGAAATTGTTGTTATGCACCCGACCCCAAGTTTGCCATTCAAGATCAGTCACGAACACAAACCCAAGTCCGTCGCAAGGGTATCGGAGTTTCGCAACTTCCTGGCAAAGATTTGACTCTTGAGACCACTCCCGCGTCAGTTCTGGACGCAGGGCGTCAGCCGCCCATCGGCACCATCCACCGCAAAAAACTGGACGTCGTTTCGACCCAGGTGCAGGGACCATTCGGGCACCAATGCTCCCCAGCGGTTCTGAAAGTCTGCGGACCGATAGGTCCGCGTGACGGCGCGGATCGTCCCGTTGATCGCGATCGCCAAGACGACTGGTTCGTCGGTGGACCGTCGCGAAAGAACCAGTCCTTCAAAGAAACAGGGGACCGTGGCCTGCGGATCATCCTTCAATTCATCCGCAGAGCGGAGCAGACTGATCTCAACAGAGGCACCGGACGTTTGCTTGAAGCTTTGAACGGTGCGACCGATCAATTCGGGATACGGTCCGATCCGAAACAAAGCCTCACGATCAGAACTGCTGCCGAACCGGCGTCGCAGAACGGCTGGGGTGTCAGACTCCGGGATCACGGACGGATCGAAGTGTTTGATCGTCTCGTTGTCTCTGACCGTCAGTTGGGTGCGTGCTGGCCGCGAATGATCGAAGACCGACCAACCGTCGGTCGAGGCTTGCAGAGTCAATCCAATCACGTCAGCGACCGTCGGCAGGATATCGACCGATTCGACGGCACGATCGCTGATCTCTCCGCTGGTCTGATGAGGGCGTTTGATGAAGAGCGGGACCGACAGGATCTCGTCCTGATTCCCAGGCACCAGAGTGCGCCTGGGTTGTTGAGCACGGAAGGAAATGCCGTGATCGGCGGTGACGATCAGCAAGCAGCGATCCAGAACTCCCGTCTCGGCCAACCGAGACAGCAATTTGCCAATCAAGTGGTCGACGTACATGAGCTGGAGCAGATAACGCTGCTGGTTTTGAGTCGCCGCAAGCTCGTCGATGGGATTCTCGCCGTCCGATCCCAAACACAAGAGGTCCACATTCTGAGCGTCTTGTGAATAGCAACGACCGGACGGCAAGTAACACCACGGCACATGCGGCAACAAAAAGTGGCCAAAACAAAAGACGGGGCGCGGTGATCCGTCGATGCAATCCAGCAAGTGCTGAAACTGGTCGTCGCGTTGATCATTCCAAGCATAAGCGAAGACACCTCGCCGCTGGGTCCGGTCAATATCGCTCGTGTCGTGCATGCCGAACCAGAGCTGCGGAATCGCGGGCAGATCAATGTGATAGTCGGGGGGAGTCACATGAAACAGATAGACGCGCGAAAGGAACTCCATCAGAAAGCGAGCCTGCTGCCAATCACCAAATGGCCGATGTTCATTGGCCGTTCGTCCCCACTCTCCAAGATTTGAGACCGGCTCAAAGGCCGCGAGTTCGTGCCCCCCGGCTGAGGTCAAGACCGTGAACAGGTTGTGCGGAAACTCCGCCGGTCCGGGCGAATCGCTCGACGTGGGATACCGCCCCGACAAGATGGCCGGCACGGCCTGAATCGTCAGCGGGCTGACACTGGACGCATTGCGAAACCAAGTGGATTGCCGCGCTAAGGCCGCGAAATTCGGAAACCGTTCGGCGTCGATTTCCCGTTCGGGAGTCATCAACGTCGAGCCGCATAATTCGTCGAAAACCAACAACACCACCGGGACAGGTTCCCAGCGTTCCGACCGGCTGGCCGCCATTCCAGTGACCGCGCTGGCTGTCGAGAACTGAAAGAGCAAGAGGCCCGGAAAAAGCAGAACTCCCGGTGAGCAGCAAGTGACCAGCGTCCGCGCCCATGCGAACTTGAAGTAACACCAAACGCCAAAGCCGGCCGCCGTGAGCGCCACACCGAGCATCAGACTGCCCGGCAGAAAGGTCATCCGCGAACAGACCGGCAGCGCCGATAACACCAAGCACACGAAGACGACGACCGAATGGAAGGCGTCACGGACTTGTCTCTTTCCACATGCCGCCACGATCACGACGAAGGCAATCGCGGCTGGCAATCCGCACGAAAGTAGAAGCACCAGGAGTCTCAGGGCCGACGATGTGATGCTCTGATCCATCAGAAACCCGAACCGGTTGCTGAGCCGGTCATACATCGGTTGCGCGACGGCAAAGCTCGTCAGGACAAAGATGTGCAGGACGTCAATGGAGAGTTTGCGCGTGCTGTCTGGAGATTGGACTGACGCTGCCTCTGCGGCCTGTGTTCGTGAAAGCCAGTGACTCATGATGCCATCCGTGTCTTCGCGAAATAGAGCTTGCGCGTTCCCGATGCGAGAGCTTCTGAACGGACGACATCGAACATTTGCGACAACAACTGATCGAAGACCGCAGGCTCATAATCCGCATAGTTGTCTCGCCGGCCACGCAACAGTTGCTGGACCATCGGGTCGTCCTTGGTGACGAATTCGATCACCAAACTGGTTCCCAGTTCGGCGAACCACGTCAGTAGCTCACGCAGCGGAACTCCGTGCCCGATGACCAAATGATGGACGAGCGCCAGGCAGAGAGTCAGTTCCGGACGTCCCCGTTCGACCAGAGACTTACGCTCGGTCCCGCGCCATCCCAAGCCGCCGGACAAGTCCACCAGATTGTTGACCAGGGGGAGAATCGGTGCGCTGCGGCTGTCGTGGTTGGACTTGAGGGACTGGTAGAGGCGTTCAATCGCCAGAGGATCGGCATCGAACGCGACGACCTGGTCCGAATTCTCAGCGGCGATCCGAGAATAATTTCCCGCGTTGCAGCCGACATCCCAGACGAGTCCCCAGTGCCGTGAATGGACCGCCGAACGGACAAAGTTCTCCTTCTGCTGGCGATCCGCAGCCGAGTAACCATTGGCCTCGGGATACTCTGACCAAGCCGAGGCTGGTGGCGACCAGCGCAATCCGCGTAGCAGTCGCTTCAGTCCTTGCGCATTGGCGCGGATTTGATCCTTGCGAAACCCTGCCGCCACGAGCGCCTTTGTGGAGTCAACACCGTCCAACTCGCGGCGCGACTGAAACCACGCATGGAGGAAAACGTGAGAGGGAACACCGCGCCGGAAAAAATCCCGAAAGGACATCAGGTTCCAGCATTCTTGCGGTGAAATGCCCTCCAGCCGGCCACGCAGCCACGGTTGAAAGGGGACGTTTTTGTACGCTTGCAACAACAGCGGGTAGAGAAACATCTGGCAAAACTGGCGATAGCCCGCCCAAGGTTGCCCAGCAACGTGCCGCTCCAAGGAAATCACGTCGATAAAGACCGGCCGAACTCCCCGCCATTGCAGGTTGTACGCCGTGCCGTCCTTGAGCGTGAAATCCTCCGCCAGCGCGGCGTCGAGCAGGTCGAGGTGCAGCAAGGCCGCATCTTGCAACATGCCGAACGACCACTCGAAGGGATAAGACACGAAGGGAATCACTTCGTGCTGCAGCATTCGGGCCCACTGTTCCGTGTCGCTTCCGGGAGCGATCTCCGCTTCCGGTCGTTGTTCCGTCCGGACAATGTTTCCGTTCTCAACGGCCTGCTGAAAGAATCGTGTCTGCCGCATGGCGTCCCATTCGCCCAACGCTCGCGCGGACAGCGCGCGACACACGCCACCCGCGTCGTCATAGAAGACGCGCGCTTCGCGATCCCGATACGAACTCGATTCGGCGTGCAACGTCATGGGCATCAAGTGGTCTTGGTCAAGTTCCGTGACTGTCTGAAACTCTCACTCACTTGCGACCACGAATTCGGTCTTTCACGAAGACCCACAGATATTTGCCGAAGACCATAAAGCCGGCGGTCCCGCCCACGAGCGATTGCAGCACCAAACTTCCAGAGCCGGGATCGAAATAGGCCAGCACCAGCTCCATCGAGACAACTTGCATGATCACTCTCTCCTGGATAACGCTGATCGAACAGCGAAGCTGGCCCGCACCGCATCACCCCAATGGTGAGTTCGACATCCAGAAGAGTCACGAGCAATAACTCAAAACCGCCGCGTGAGTCTCGATTTTTTTTCGGCTTTCTGCCGTTCGTGTTGGAACGCAGACATCAGCCGTTGGGCTAGCGCCCAATGGCATAGACGTTAGTGAGCGGCGAGGCGCTAGCCGCCGGTTCCGAACGAATATCGACCGGCGGCTAGCGCCTTGCCGCTCACAATGCGGTGAAGTCAGTGCCATTGAGCGAACGCCAAACGGTTGATTCAAAACAAGTACCCATTTATCCGTTGTGATCAGCGTGGCTGACCGCCAGACGGATTCGGGACTTGTCGCCAAGGAGAGAACATCGGGCCTCGATACGGCTTGCCAGTCATTCCTTGCCATTGTTGGAGTTGTTCGGCGGTGAGCACCGCGAGCATTTCTTGCAGCGTGGCTTTGGCGCGATCTTCAAAAGAGTCCATCGCTGCCGTCTCTTTGCGAGTTCGGTCGAAGAAGGCACGGACCCGTTCGCCTTCGATGGCTCGCAGACGTTCCTTCTGCTCGGCGGTCAGCTTGAGTGTCCTCGCGACATCCGGCTCGCGGAGCGCCCGCGATCCCTGGCATTGCAGCGCAATTTGTCCCATTCGCTGACGCTGATCGGCACTGAGAATCACCGCCAGCGCGGCTTCGTGCTCGCGTGCGATGACCAGGAAACGCTGCCGCTGCTCGTCGTTGGGCACTTCGTGAAGACCACCGCGGCCCGGTTCGCGGCGCGGTTCTTTGGGACGTTCGGCCATCGCGGCCAATCGCTGGCGTTGTTCGGCCGTCGCTTCCAAATCGTCGAGCACGGCCGGATCACGCAGCAGAAACGATTGCCGGTCCGCTTGCAGGACCGCCAAGTCATCCAAGATTTTTTTCACGCGGTCGCGAGTAATCGCCAGTTCCGCTTGAGCATCCGGCTTCTCACCCCGCTGCTGGATGAATTCCTGATAGTACTCCAGTGCCGCTTCGAGCAGCCGCTTGCGCAAGCCTTCTTGAAACGGGTTGTCCGAGAGTTCTTCTTCGGCCATCCGAATCATTTCGTCGGCGGCGCGGCGGGCGAGTTCAAAGCGGGCTTCGGCTTCGACCGCACGTTGGCTTTCTCGTTTGTAAGCCGCTTTCGTCGCGGCTTGCTCGCGAGCGACCAGCGCGGTCGTGACCAACAACCCGACGACTCCGCAGACCAGCAGCAACACTGCCGCACCGACGAACGACGGATGCCGCCGCATCCATTTGCGAGTCCGGTCCACCAGCGTCGGACGCCGCGCGTGAATCGGCAG
The DNA here is from genome assembly GCA_945905295.1 of Planctomyces sp. SH-PL62. Lineage (GTDB taxonomy): Bacteria > Planctomycetota > Planctomycetia > Planctomycetales > Planctomycetaceae > SXKJ01. The sequence continues at coordinate 11,347 of CAMDPX010000214.1, forward strand.
TTCATCGAGATAGCGCCGCAGATCGGCCGCCATCTCACCGGCTGTTGAGTAGCGTTCGGCGGGACTCTTCGCGGTCGCCTTGAGCACGATCGTTTCCAGCTCGACTGGAATCGCGCGGTCGATTTGCCGCAACGGCCGTGGATCGTCGTTGAGAATTTGCAGCAGCAATGTCGGTCGATCCGAACCGGAGAAGATCGGTGCCAGCGACAGCATCTCGTACAACGTTGCCCCCAGCGAATAGACGTCGGCGCGATGATCGACCGGGATGCGGCGGCCCGACGCTTGTTCGGGACTCATGTAGCGCAGCGTGCCGACCAAGTCGCCCGTCTGCGTCACGCCGACATCGGCCGCGACTTGAGCCAGACCGAAGTCGGTGACCCAGACGCTTCCCTTCGCGTCGAGCAGCAAGTTCGCCGGCTTGATGTCGCGATGCACGATCCCTGCTTCGTGAGCGTATTCCAGAGCATCGGCCACATGTGCCGCGATGCGGGCGGAGGTCCGAAAGGTCTCGCGGCTGCGTCCCGAATGCATCGTCGCGGCGGAGACGTGCGAATTGGTGACCGTCGCGCTGGCGTGATACTCGGCCGTCGCTGCCAGCGACGAGGCGCTGGGATCGTTGGGCGAATCGCCACGCAGTTCGCGAATCACCGCCGCGAGCGACCGGCCCTCGATCAATTGCATCGCGTAGAAGTGAACGCCACGCTCGCACCCGACCGCGTACACCGGCACGATGTGAGTGTGATGCAATTGCGCCGCCGCCGTCGCTTCGTTCTTGAAGCGTTGCAGATGCTTGGCATCCATCGCGGTCGCGAACGGCAAAACTTTCAAGGCGACTCGGCGACCGAGCGAAAGCTGAATCGCTTCGTACACGACTCCCATCCCGCCGCGGCCGATCTCGTGCAGAATCTGAAAGTCGCCAATCGGACTGGCCGTGAATTCCGGCTGTAATTGCGGCAACGGCACCGGAGGCCGCAATGATTGAGCCAACTCAATCCCGTCGAAGCATTCAGCGAGTGCCTCTGCCAGATCGGGAAACCGCGCGAGAAACTCCTGACGATCCGGCCGCCGCCCCGCTTCCAACTCCGAGAGATACTCGCGCGACGCTTGCAGGATTCGCGGATCGTCGTCCGTGACGTCGTCGTGGTGGGCGTTCATAGCTTTGTCTCGCTGAATGCTTTCTTCAATTTCGTCAGCCCGCGCAGCCACAACTTTTCGACGCTATCGACGCTGCGCTGCATGCGGTCCGCGACCTGCGGAAAGGTCAGCCCTTCCAAGTGCCGCAACACCAGCACCGTTTGATAATCCTCCGGCAACCGAGCCATCGCCTCAGCCACCAATAAACTCTGCTCGCCGCGCACAACTTGCTCGCTTGGTGAGCTGTGTGGATCGACGAGAATCTGACCGAGAGCACACGTCGATTGATCCAAGTCCTCCGCAAGCTGGCGCTCCAATCGCAGATCGCGAGCCTGTGTCCCCAAATACCGTCGCACGATGTTGGCCAGCGTCGCTGCCAGGATCGTGCGCAGCCACTCGGCGAACTGCCCTTCGGCATGTCCCCGAAAAGTCGGGAAGTGCCGATGTGCTTCGAGGAATGTTTCCTGCACCACATCGGACGCATCGACCTTGCCCTGCAAGCGCCGGCCAATCTCGATCCGAGCCAGCAAACGCAAATAGTTGTGATACGACTCCAACAACTGCCCCAGCGTGGCACTGTCCCCCGCTTTAGCTTGCTCGATCCAACGTCCCACATCCGTCGCCATGTGCATCACCTTGAAGATCCAGTAGCCGAACTCGTGAGAGTTCGGACCGAAGTCTCACGACTTCGGCTACGGAAGTGATTGCACTCCCGCCAACATAGTAACTCCACCCGAACTAATACCGCCGTGATTTGCACGAGTCCCACGCAACCTGCAGAGAAATCCCGCCGCGATTGTGGCGGACTTGAAATGAGGTTCGTGACTTGTACCTCCGCCCCATTCCGCTTCAACTTTCACAGGTGACGATCATAGGAGCTTGTGCCGGACACCAGCTTTTCACAATTCCTCTCAGTCAGGAGTCATCGTATGCGCCTCACGATTTTGAGTCTGACAGCGGCCGTGGCCGCCACGTTGCTCGCGACCAACCGCGTGTCGGCGGACGAGCCGAGCACCGAACGAGTCCAAATTCGCTCGCCACAAACTGACGCATTGGCGTTCGCCGACGATGACCGCAATGAAAATCGCGGCCGCCGTGATCGCGAACCGGATCGTCGCCCAGAAAACAACGACCGACGCGACAACGCGGGTCCGCCACGAGGTGACTCCAATCGCGGGCCAGATCGCCCCGGACCTCAAACTCGTGGACCGGATGATCGACGTCGTGATATGCAACCACCGCAAAGCGGTCGCGACAACGCTGGTCCGCAACGAGGTGATTCCAATCGCGGGCCGGATCGCCCCGGACCTCAAACTCGTGGACCAGATGATCGACGTCGTGATATGCAACCACCGCAAGGCGGACGCGACAACGCCGGTCCCCCTCGTGGTGACTCCAATCGCGGGCCGGATCGCCCCGGACCTCAAACTCGTGGACCTGATGATCGACGACGCGACTCGCAACCACCGCAAGGCGGACGCGACAACGCTGGTCCGCCGCGTGGTGACTCCAATCGTGGTCCGGATCGGGCCGGACCTCAAACTCGTGGACCGGATGATCGACGTCGTGATATGCAACCACCGCAAGGCGGACGCGACAGCGCCGGTCCCCCTCGTGGTGAACCGAATCGCGGCCCAGACCGCGCTGGTCCTCAGTCTCGTGGACCTGACAATCGCAGCGGATTCGTTCCGCCTCACCGTCGCGATGGCCGCGGCATGGCTTCACGACACCACAACAGAGGCGAGCGTGGGCAAAGCAACTTTCGTCCGCCATTCGGTGGACCGTGTCACGATCGTGGCGGCATGAGTTCTCCGCCGAGCGATCATCGCGGCGGCTCTGATCGTGGGCCCCATCACTTTGTTCCGCCGCATCGCCGTTCCGATCGCGGACACGGTGATTTCCGCCCCTCCTTCCAAGGACCGAGCCGTGATCGTGGTCACGATGGATCTCCGCCCGCAGGCCGTGGTGGCGAACGCGATCGTGAAGGTGGTCGCCCCCAACCGCCCGTGCGGAACACATAAGGTGACGAGGAAAAGTGAGTTCGCGTTTTTGCACCGACAACCTCTGCGCTCTGCGCTCCTCTGCGGTGCAATATCGCAGTCATTGCACCGCAGAGGAGCGAAGAGCGCAGAGAAATACAAAACACGAAGTTGTTTCTCCTCGTCCCCTAAGCGACGCACTGTCATTCGCGAGACATTCTGGCGAACGGGGTCTGCCGATGCGGACCCCGTTCGTTTTTCTCATTCAGGTCCGCGCCAGAAACATACCGCGCACGGCTGCGGATGGAACAAACCAAATCGAGCTTGCCTCATTGCTCGCTATTTCACTCCAAAACCGAGACTCTGATTGAGGTCGTGCTGACACAGTGACTCAGCCATTCTCCCATTCACTGCCTCCCTAAATTCGCTGTCGAGTCCTGACCGTTGAATTGAAAGCGGTTTTGACGGCGTCGGACGACAACAGCTCGACAGCGAATTCAGAAAGGCAGCGAATGGAACGCAGGAGGCCGGTCTCGTGGCACCGCCTCGCGCCAAGAATCGCATCTGGTTCAAAGTTGTGTAGAGAACATGGCGGCAAACTCGGTGGGGTTTGATACGGATCGCAGGAGTTAGCCGCGCGGCGCTAGCCCCGGTTCATACGGTGTAAC
>CAMDPX010000215.1 GCA_945905295.1 Planctomyces sp. SH-PL62
CTTTGTTGTCCCCGCGGATTCAGACACGGCCACGGATGGTGGGAAGCCTACAGAACTCGATACCCAACGGACTTCCCTCTCACCTCATCTCCGACCCGCGCAGCGACTCGCGCAGGTCGGCCACGGCGGGGTCATTCGGCTTGAGCTGGTAAAGGCTCAGGATCAGATCGAAGGCGGTTGTGAAGTACGCGACGTCGTCACGGAAGTCGGCATGGATTCCATCCCACATCAGCGGAGGCAGCGAAGTCTTCTTCTCACCGGCCAAAAGCAGAGTCTTGACGGTCCGTTTTTCTTCCTGAGTACCAATCAGCCTTTGGCTGATGAGGTCCACCTCGGCAGCCACGACACTGCCCGTGCTGGAGAGACGATTCTCGAATTTCTGGAAGTACAACGGAGTGCCGACCACGACCACGCTCGAACAATACGGTATCCGGCTGATGAACCGCGTCAGACTGTCGCCGAGCTGGTTGTCTCTCCGGTCATAGACGATCTGAATCCCCGCCTTTTGCAAATCCGTCACCAGCCGTTTTTCGACCCAGCGTTCATGCTCGTGTACGCCCCACGCATAACTGATGAAGCTCTCTGGCGGCGTGATCTTCTGCTCGGCCACGTAGGCGCGCACGCGGAAGACGGCCTGCTCGAAGCGTGTCCGTTGTTCGGCGGCGCGGCGTTGCGAGTCCACTTCGGCCTGCACTTCACGGGTCAACTGGATTGGCTCCGCCATCGTCGGCAGCGTCAGCTTCTCTCCGCAATCGTTGCAGAAGGCGAAGTCCTTTCCCTCCTTCAACCGTTGACGCACGACCGACCGGTCCAGCAAGTGGCCGCATTTCGCATTGGTGCAGCGCACTGGTTCGTAGCGCAGCACCGTCAGGTTCCGCCGGGCGAGGAAGCTCTCGAACAATCCTTGGAAGAGGGTCCGCACCGGCAGGCCGACCTTCGGGGCGAAGCAGATGACGAAATCCAATTCGCCGTCCCGTTCGGCCTCCTGTCGGAATCCGCACACCAGCCCGTCGCCCACCTCGTAGCGAGCGTTGTTATGCCACTGGGCCGTGCGCGTGAAGGTGTGCGTGTAGCCCAGCAGCACCACCAGCGAGGCGAACACGTTCTCCGTCGGACCGCTCACCGTATAGGCCACGCCATCCTCGGTCGCCTCCTCGTCCTCCGGCGGCTTCTTCAGATTGATCAGTTCGGGGAAGACCAGATACGGCTCCAGGCGGAGCGGGTCGGTTTCGCGGAAGCAGACGTTGTGCTCCAAGAACAGCAGCGCCGCCGAGTCCAAGAGCACATCGCGCTCGCCATCGTGCAGATCTTTCAGTTCCGGAAAATCGTAGCCACCGGCCAGCAGCCGTTTCTCCTCCAGCGCACCCAGCCCCTTCGGATTCCGCCGCGCCTCGAGCACGAACGACGACGCCAGATTGTTGAGCCGTTCCGGTTGGAGCAGGACGCGCTGCTCGCCTTTCGAGGTCCGCAGACGTTTCACATAGCCGTAGTTTTCCAGGTGGCCCACGGCGGTCAGCATCTCGGCGTCGGTGAAGCGCCAGTCGGCATCGGTGGCTTCCAAACGACTACGGAGTTCTCCGGGCGTGACGATGGTCTGGCCGTCCGATTCCGCTTCCTTGAGGCCGAGGACGTAGTCCTTGATTCGCTTGAAGGTCGTAGTCGTGACCGTCGCAGCTTTGTCCTTCCAAGGGATCAAGGACTTCATACGCTCGACCAGTTCCGCCATTCCCAGGCCGGTGAAGGCGCTCGTCGCGATCGGACCTTCGATGCCGTGCTTGCGGCAGAACGCGATCAGCTCTTCCTGCGTCAGCGAACAACTCCCGCGATCCGTCTGAGCGGCCACGAGGATGATGGGACAGCGACTTTGCTCCGCTTGGAGTTGCTTGAGCCAGAAGCCCACGCCGTGCAGCGGGTCGCGGAGGTCCGAGGCATCGAACAACACCAGCGCCAGGTCGGCGTTATCCACGAACAGCGCATGGACCAGCCGGTAGTCGGGCTGGCCCGCGAAGTCCCAGAGGATCGCCTCGCAATCTGTCCCGTCCTCGCGGCGCTGGCCCAAGGCGGGAAACACCCAGAACTTCTGCCCGTGCGTGGACTCCTGCTTCTCGAAACGGCCTTGAATCAGGCGATAGCCCAGCGCCGATTTGCCCACGCTGTGATCGCCCACCAACACGATCTTCCCCGTCGTGTGATGGACCGCGTGCGCTGCCACCGCCACCTCGGCGCGCTTGCCTAGCAGGACGTCGAGGTCCAGTTTCCAAAGGCGGATCAGTCTATAATGCTCATCGTCCGGCGTGCCTGGCTCCGAGTCGGCAGCCGCCAGCAGCGGCAACGTGGGATGAAAGGCGAGCGCGGGAACCCAATCCCAAGAGATTGTTGGTTCCGGGATGACCGCGACCGTCTCCCACGTCGCGCAACTCCACAGGCGGATTGTGTGATCGGCGCTCTTCGAGGCCAGCAGACGCCCGTCGGGCGAGAAGTCAACAATGTCGACTTGCCCTGTGTGTCCTTCGAGCGTGCGCAGCAGCTTGCCGCTTCGCTTCTCCCAGAGCTTCACCGTCTTGTCAGCACTCCCGCTGGCAAGCGTCCCACCCTGCGGATCAAACGCCACTCTTGAGACCACGAACTTGTGCCCTTCAAGCGTGCGCAGCAGCTTGCCACTTTGCGCGTCCCAGAGCTTCACCGTGGCGTCAGCACTCCCGCTGGCCAGCGTGGTACCCGTTAGATCAAACGCCACACCATTGACCTGGTTCTCGTGCCCTTTGAGCGTGCGGAGCAGCTTGCCGCTTCGCGCGTCCCAGAGCTTCACCGTGTTGTCAAGACCGCCGCTGGCCAGCGTCCCGCCTTGCGGATCATACGCCACGCAATTGACCCGTTGCTGGTGCCCTTGGAGCGTGCGAAGTAGCTTGCCACTGCACGCCTCCCAGAGCTTCACCGTCTTGTCCGCACTCCCGCTGGCCAGCGTCCCGCCCTGCGGATCAAACGCCACGCTCCAGACCGTGCCCCCGTGCCCTTCGAGCGTGCGAATCAGCTTGCCGCTTTGCGCCTCCCAGAGCTTCACCGTTCGGTCATCACTCCCGCTGGCCAGCGTCTCGCCCTGCGGATCAAACGCCACGCTCGTGACCGCACGCCCGTGCCCTTCGAGCGTGCGGAACAGCTTCACGCCCGGCGGCAATTCCGTCCGCAGCTCTTCGTTCGCCGGTTGCTCTTGCTGTTTCTTGATTGCCATACGGTCACGGTATCCTGCGCCGCAGTCAGCAGCAATTCAGGCGGTTCATGGCGTCGCGGAGTTGGCGGGTGGGGCCGAGTGTGTCGCTGAATTCGTTCGCCAGATCCCGCGAGTTTTCGGAGACAGTCTCGGTTGCGAACGGAGGACTCATCCGCGTCACAGAAATTAGCCGCGCGGCGCTAGCCCCGGTTATACCGCGCACGGGAAAGGATGACACAAACCCCACCGAGCTTGCCTCGGTGGTTTTTGGGCTTTTGCACTACGCGGAATTCGTAGTGCAAAGGCCCGCTTCCACCGAAACAAGCTCGGTGGGGTTTGTGTCAACGTCCGCCGCGTGCCGTCTACACGGCTTGAACCGGGGCTAGCGCCGCGCGGCTCATTTTCGGAATACGACTCATTGAACGCTCTTGGTCGACATGATCTTGATGACGACGAGCGTCAGTAGCGTGACGAGCGTGAGTCCGGAGAGCGAGAAGAAGATCAGCTTCACGATCGTGGCTGTGCTGGCGAGTTGGATCCAACCGGCCGCCAAGCCCTCCGCGCCACGTTCGATGAAGTTGCGAAGCTGGTTGAGTTGCACGAGGTTCTCCACCCAGTCAGCAACCACGGTGACGACCACCGGCGCGATGACCCACCCGGCATGAGCCGGTTCGCCGAGCATTGCCGAGGCTGTCACGAGACTGAAAGCCAGCGCCCCGCCGTAGAAGACGGGAAACAACAGATCCAATTTGAGAAATCGTTGTTCCGCACTCCGTTCAGCGCTCTCCAGCGTGCCCCAATAACCACTGACGGACTTGGCGTCGTAACCGAACCATCGCATGTTCAACGGCGTTTGCCCTTGGACCGTGTGCGGACCACTGATCATCGACATGATGCGTGCACCGCCGAAAAAGACACCACCCGGCAGGAGGAAGAGAAAGGCCGTCATTGCAAGATGTGGTCTATCCATCGGGGTTCCCCTTCGAAAAGTGAGTCACTGAATTCGAGACTTCTCGCCGAAGCCGACAGCTTGACCCCCACCCGCTTGTCGGGTGGGTGAAGGAGATGGTGAGGTTAGAACGGGAACTCTCACCTGACTTTCTTCCGCTTGTCCTGGTCCGCCGCCGGAGGCGGCGGACCAGGACAAGCGGAGGGAGGGTTTGAAGCTGCGTTTCTAGCCATTCCATTTGATTCACCCACCCGACAAGCGGGTGGGGATCTGTCGGGATCAGCGAGAAGTGTCCTGAATTCGCCAGAATTCAGAACGTTGGCCAAACTTGAGCGGCTGAATTCTGGCGAATTCAGCTACGAAGTGCGCTGCATGCTCAATTCATCGCGTTGTGAAGCGTCCGCCCTCGCTTACGCTTCGGGTGACTTGGTTTATACCAGAGCCAGAATCAGTCCTTCATCGCGGAGTGCGATCACCGTTTGCTCAAAGACGGCGGTCGCTTGGTCGATGTCGGCGGGGGTGTGTGCCGCACAGGTCAGGCCGCCGGTGGAACTCATGTTGTCAACACCGCCGAAGCGCATCCGCAGTTGATACTGCGCGATCAACCGGCTCGGCATTCCTTTGAGCCGTGCGGCATCGGTCGTGTGCAGTTCGCAGCGCGACCCAGCTTGCCGCACGCGGTCGAGGTCCGTTTCAAAATAAACGTGATACGTCGAAGCCGGGCCATAAACGTAGCCGGCGATCCCGTGCTGTTCGAGAACCGCGTCCCAGGCGCTTCGCAGCCGGAACGCAGCGGCATCGGCTTGCTCGATAGCCGTGCCGTCGGCCACTCGACGCAGTACGACGATGCCGGCCGCAGCCGCCGTGGGCGAAGCGTTGAATGTGCCGAAGTGAACGACTCGCTGATGCCGATCGTGATGCGGATCGCCCGTGATGTCGAAAACGCGCAGCACCGGCTCGCGACCGGCGACTGCTCCGCCGGGCATCCCGCCGGCCATGACTTTCGCGAGACAGCACAAATCGGGAGTCACGCCGTACAGCTTTTGCGCTCCGCCAGAACTGAATCGGAAACCAGTCACGACTTCATCGAAGATCAGCAGCACACCGCGCCGCGCGGTCGCTTCACGCACGCCGCGCAGCCAATTCACGTCGATGGGCACTCGCCCCCACGACGCACCGGACGGTTCGAGAATCACCGCCGCGATGTCGTTGTTCTTCGCTAGCGTCTCGTCGAGCAAATTCAGATCACCATCCGAGATCGTGATCAGCCCTTGCCGAACATGCGGCGGCACACCGAGCGACCCATCCGCCTCAAATGGCGGCTGAAACCCATGCACCACGTCATCGTGCCAGCCGTGAAAGTGACCCGCGAATCGGAGAATGCGATTCCGGCCCGTCGAAGCACGCGCGATCCGCAACGCCAACTGAGTCGCCTCGGTCCCCGAATTCGTAAACCGAACTCGTTCCGCACACGGAATCAGCCGCTGCACCAGCTCGGCCCATTCGATGTGCAGCGGATGATCGTTTCCGAAATGCGTTCCCAGTGCCGCGGTACGCGCGATTGCTTCGACCACTTCGGGATCGGCATGTCCCAGCAACAACGCGCCGTTGCCCATCAAGAAGTCGACGTACTCATTGCCGTCGATGTCCCACTTGCGTCCGCCACTTCCGAGCTGAATGTAGATCGGCATTGGCAACGAGTACCGCAGGTCATGCCCGACCGCTCCGGCCAGCGTCTTCTTGGCTCGCTCAAACATTGCCGCGCTTTTCGGCCGGCCAGCGGCAAACGCTTCCATCAAGTCATTCGTTGAAGACATGCGGCTTTCTCCCAGTTCAACGGAGCTTCATCACCATTCCAATCGCCGTCGCGACGAAAGCAATCAGCAGAACGATTCCCGACAGAACACCGCCGACAGTCACCCACCAGCGTGTTCGATACAGCGGCGGCAGCGTCGCGTTGTAGTACGTTGCCAGCAGGCAAACGATGCCGACGCCGAGGTTGACCGTGACCAGTGCGCCGATTTGAGTCAGCAGGTCAAAACGAAAGCCGCCCCAGTTCCAGAACTGCGACGACACGAAGAACCAGGCGACCAAAATCGTCAGCACTTTGCGAAATGGAGCCTGCTTCGTCTCTGGCCTGACTGCCGCGAGCAGATCGTATGTCACACGAGCGACCGCTTCAGGCACACTGGCGATCGTGCCCCACAAGGCCAGCAAGATCGCGAAGTAATAGACCGGCACCAGCCATGCACTGATTTGCTCCCAGATCACCGCTTGCTTGGTGAGCAGCGCGAACTCCTGACCTGCACCGGGCGATAAGTGCTTCGGATACAGCACGGTCGCTCCCGCCGAAAGAAACGCGACCGTGACCGCCAGCAGCACGGCAGCCCCGAGCGCGACATCCCAACGTAGTGGAGTCAACAAGCGTCGCAGATTCGCCGCTTGCTGCGGATCAGCGGGCAAATGGTCTTGTTTCGACGATTGATTGGCATAGTCGCGAGCGGTCGCATTCCCCGCCAATCCCCAGCCGTGCAGGCCGACCCAACTCGAATACGCGATGTAGCCCGACAGACTGCCGCCGACGTAACCGAAGATCGTCGCCAGGTTGAGCGCGTACTCGTTCTTCGCGGCCGGCGGTGCCCAATCGGGAGCGGGAGGCAAATGCCCGAAACGGATCGCGCCCCAAAACATCTCGATCAAGTTTGGACCGACGAAGATCGTGGCCGCCGCCGTCCCCACGACCATCAAGCCACAGATGATGATCTGCTGCTTTTCCAGCGACACGTAACTCGATCCGAGACTCACGGCCAGCGCGGCTCCAAGAAACACCGACGTGATCCCGTTGACCCACAGTTTCGCAGTATCGGGATTCGTCAGACCGAGCGTGTCAGCCATCCCCAACTTCTCGCCCAGCAGGAACACTCCGAGATTGCCGCACGGCTTGGCGATCGCCGTGAGTCCCGTCGCCAAGATCGCCAGTTCGGCCGCGACGAAGAGCATCAACAACCAACCGCGCGGACCAGGCAGAGCGGCCACGCGATGCGCGAACGATTGACCGGTCACCGCCGTGTAGCGACCGACCAGATACATCACGAAGCCCGCGCGGATGACAACGCTCAGTACCAGCATCCACAACAGCCCGAATGCCGACCACGAACCGAGTCCGCAGACCATGATCGTCTCGCCCGCCCCCAACGACAGCGACGCGACCACCGCCGCCGGCCCGAAGCTGCCGAGCAGTCGCACGCATTTGCGCAGCGAGAACGGCTCGGCATAGAGTCCCTCCGGTGGCGGAATCTGAATCTGCGGCACGGTCATGAACGGCCTCCGCACGCGACGATCGTTTGGCCGGTGACGAAGCTCGAATCGTCCGACAGCAGGAACCGCACGACGTTCGCGATCTCATCCGGTTCGGCCATGCGTCCCAGCGGTGTGGCAGCGATCAGCCGCGCGACCGCGTCGGGATTCGCCGACTGAGCGAGATCGGTATTTGTCAGTCCCGGCGCGACGCAGTTGACTCGCACATGCGGCGCGAGCGCCGCTGCGCAATGCCGCGTGAAGGCGATCACGGCCGCTTTCGTCGTCGCATAGTCGATCATGTCCGGCTTGAGCACCTTCGCCGCCAGCGACGAGACATTCACAATCCGTCCAAAGCCGCGCGCGATCATTTCATCCTTCACGGCCCAAGTCACCAGAAACGGCCCGTCCACATTGACTGCAAACATCTCTCGCCACCGCGCGTACGACACCGCCGTGTGCGGTTTCGATTCCGCGATGCCGGCGTTGTTCACGAGGAGATCAACTGGTCCCAGCTCGCGCCGCACAGTGTCGATCATCCGCCGCACATCCGCCTCGTTCGACACGTCGGCTTGCACTGCGATGACTCGCTCGGCATCGGCTTCAATCATCCGCACGGTCTCCTCGGCCGCCGCCGTGTGTTGCTGATAATTCACCGCCACCCGCGCACCCTGAGCCGCCAGCATCCGACAGACCGCCCGCCCGATGCCGCGTGCGCCGCCTGTCACCAAAGCCGTCCGGCCCGCGAAGAGTTGATCAGACATGTTCCCACCGTAGCCGAAGTCGTGGGACTTCGAGATTTGCGAATGTTTCTCCGAACTCTCACGAGTTCGGCTACCAACTATTCCAGCCCCAAAAGCATCTCCAACGTCGCCTCAACAACCGTCGGTCCCCATTCCGGCGTGAGCTGCGACGCCAACAAATAGTTGTAATGCGACTCAACGACTTCCATGCCTCCTTCGGCGAATGCTTCCGGCGGCGGGATGTAACCGATGCAGCCGTTGCTGTAGCCGAGAAACATGGTGTGCGGCAGCGGCGAGCGGCGTTTGATTTCGAGTCCCAGTTCGGCGAGCGGTTCGGCCGAGACCGTCGCGATGCCGATGTCATTGATCCGCATCGCCCACAGTTCGATCTCGCGAGTAACGATGCGATTGCCGGCCGAGACGAGTCGATGCCGTTGCTCGGCCCAGGCGAACATTCGTTGCGCGACATGCTTCGCGCCGAGTGAGTTGCCAGCGAACGCTGCATCAAGCGCCGCGCGAGTGCGTGCGAGATCTGACTCGGCCGTCGCCAGATTGGGCAGCGGGGCCAGTGGCAGATTCAAGCGGCGGCGCGTCACCGACAAATGATTGATCGTGGATTGCGGAGTCGGTTCGTAATCCCATGTCGAAATCGCGGCGACTGACCTCACGATCCGTCGCGGCCCGCGCTGGTTGTGTGTCCGAATCTGAGCCCAGACTTTCAGCGTTTCGCCACCGAGCATCAGGCCCAACCGCTGCATGTCCTCGAATTGCTCCGGCCCGCCACTGCCGATACCGCAAGCCGGGTTGATGTTGCCGGCCGCTCCTTGCAGGAACAGCGACGGAGCACCGATCGCCGGCTCGATCAATTCACGAGCCGGTCCGATGAAGTCGGGCGAGTACGACAACGTCTTCGGTCCCAGCACGACAGTATGACACGCCGCCGACATCACCACTGCCAGCGGCTTACCAGTGAGGTCGTCGATGCGGATGACGTCCACCGAGCGATCAATTGGCCCGTCCACATTCTCGCCGATGATGATGCCGCCATCCGGCATCTTCTCGCGACGATTCACTCCCAACGGAGCCGCTCCAACTCCGCTCCCTATCCGCGCCGGTTGCCGCTTCGACCAAGCCGAGCTCGCCGCGCCGATGAGCACGTCTTCCAAGTGTTCGACATACCGTTCTTGCAGTTCGCGTTGCGGCGACTCCTCCTGCTGCCAGCCAGGAAACATCGGACCCAGATGCGTGTGACTGCCGTTGAGCAACACGTTCTCACCCGGAATCCCCAGCCGCTGACCGATCGCCGCGCGGATGCGATCCGAGTACGGCATCGGCACGAACAGCAGATCGAGTCCCACGATCACAACGCTCGTCACACCGTCGGACAGCACGAGCACCGTCGCCGTCAGTTCGCGCTCGACATCCTGCGAGCAGCCCTCTTGCACCGTGTAACCCAGCAGCCGAATCCCAATCGGCGGCGTGATGATCGCTCGCGCCACCCCAGCCAACAGGAGACGGGCCTCGCCTGAAGCATCAGACATTGTCGACCTCGGAGATCAATGAGAGAACGTGACCGAACCGAACTGTTCCGAGAACACTAATCCGGCTCAGGCGTTCCTGAAATCCAACGAGCCATCACCGCGCGGAAATGGCATTGTTCGTTTCAACCGTGTCGGCTCACGGCTTCTTCGACTTCACGAGCAGGCCATGCTTTCGCAGAGCCGAGACGAAGAGCTTGAGTGTCGGGTTCTCGCGTCGGAGTTTCTCGGCAACAGCCTGAGCCTGCGGAGGTCCGTGCTCCGGCCCTAACGCCTCACGCAAATCCGCCAGCGATTGAGCGGCCTCGTCATAGCTCTTCGTCGAACGTCTTTTGACGAGTTCGGCCGCCTGTGCGATCACCTTCTGCGGGTCTGCCGCGATCTTCGCCAGCCGCGTGCGACGAGCTTTCTCTTTGGCTTGAGCCTCACGCTGACGTGTTCGATCTTGAAGGACTTCAGCCGTCGCACGTAATTGGCCGAGCGTTCGAGTTGGTTCTGTCGTCGGCCATGCGGTCGCCCCCGCTTCGTCACGAATGCGAGCGAGTGTTTCACCACGCACGGCGGCGATGTCATCCGTCAACAGTCGAGTCACGAGTTTTCTCAATTCGTCCTACGACTGCCCTGCGGCCCACACCTTTGTTCGCGTGCCGATGTCGTCAAGCCCCTTGGGCAAGACTGGCGAACATTCGGCGGCCGCTTCCAGCAAGCCGTCACTGAGTTCATAGAATTCGGCCATCGCAATCAACGACCGCGGCAGTTCGTCCAATCCGGCCGGCACCGGCGGTTCCATCGCGTCGTCATCGCCACTGCACGCCAGCCATGCCACATACAACGGCCGCAGATCTGCGACGACAGAACCGCTTCCTTGCGGACATACGAGTACATGAACAGCGCGGGATCGGGAAGCACCGCGGTCAGACCATCGAGCCGCCCTAACGCGAGCGTGGCCCGCTCCATTCGTAGCTGAAGCGTCACATCCAGAACCAACGCTGGCTCCGGTGGCAAAGGATGTGGCACAAAGGCTCGGCACTCTTCACCCGGCGACGGGATCGGCAGGAAGGATCCGGTCAGACCGCGTTGCATGGGGTTCCGTTATTCAACAAAGTTGAATTGGGGCACGGCTTATTCAACGAAAGGTCGTCAACGCTGAATACGACCGCGAGATGCACGCCAGTTTGAGCGTTGCGAAGCGCGATTGCCAGCGGCTGAGTGTTGTCTGACCAGCGAGGTGACTTGAAGATCGTGGAGCAAAGGAGACACGCTGCGACGTCGCAGGATGTCTTTCAGGCCAGCCGCAATTCTCATCCGCGAGCGCTCGTCTTCGACCACGCCCTGGAGATCTATGAGCATTTCAGTCCGTCGCATTAGGACAGCTTGCTACTCGCCAAATGCGCCGGGGTCACCCGGCTGTACTCCGAAGACAAGCCGCACGATGCTGACGACGACGGCGTGAAGATCTTCAACCTGTTCAAGGCGTCGGAAGAGTGGCGATTGGCTGCGCGAACGATCCAAGGATAAGCGAAACCACGAGTATCGAGCATTTCGCGGCGCGCATTGGGTAATGAGCATGTCCACAATCGAAGGGAACATGCGACCGAAGATTGCACTCGGTCGAATGACGATGAAGGCTGCTCAAGGCGTGCTCGTCAGGATTGAAGACTTGATCTTCGCCAAACAGAATCTGCGAACTCAATTGCGAGGACCATCATCTTGGCCGAACTGACGCCGTTGGTGAAACTGTTCCACAACTTGCGAGCGAGCCGTGAAACAGAATTGAGCCAGCATCATCCGATTCACGTCGTCTGCGAGTGGCTCGGCAACAGTCCGCGAGTTGCTCCGGAACATTGCCTGAGAGTCACTGAGTCTGATTTCCAAAAGGCACTCGGCCAGAGGGGCCAAAATCGGGGCCACCAAGCGACTGAAATCGCCGAAACCAAGGCAAATGCTCGACAGACCCCGAAATCACATAAAGAAGAAACCCCGGTATTTCACGGGGTTCGCAAGGGTTTCACTCGGATTCATAGTTCAAAAGTGGACGATACAAGACTCGAACATCACCGCAGTTTCAGCGGGAAAACAGAGTGACCCGGCCATAGGCGGGACAGAATCCGGGACACTTTCCGCGGAATTGCTGATTTCAGACGCTCGGCTCGTGAAGCTGATCGAAGTTTGGCCGGCTCTGGCGGATGACGTGAAGGGCGAGATGCTCACGCTGGCGGGGCTACGACGTTGACGACTTCAACGACGTGACCGAGACCGCTGATGCCAAGGGGTGACGCCGTGAGTCCGCCCCCGCCCAAAAGGCCCAAGGTACTAACTGGCAGCTTTTCGACGCGCGAGGTTTGCGTGGCGCACGAACTGGTATCCGTTCCCCAAAATTTGCGCGGCTATTACCTTGGAAAAAACAGGGGGGACCGGGGGCGGAGTGCCTCGATTGGCCTGAAGGGAAGAAAGTTGCGTTTAGCGATTGTTCCCGAATGTGTGTGATTCGGAACTTCTTTTCGGGAGTACCTTTTGACCGGGGGGCCATCGGAAGGTACTCCCAGCGGCCGGCGGTGGTCTGCGGGTCAAAAGCATGGCACACGATGCGTCTGTCGGAAGTTTTGCCGGGAGCCTGTAATAATAACCTCGCAGCGGACCCACCCCCGCGGCGTCAAAACGGTTCCACTGTCGATGCCCCGCCTACCGCGGGCTACGCCAAGTAGCATCGCGGCGTTTTTGCGTGCGACTGACTTTTTCACTCGGTAAGTAAGTTTGCCCGTCACAACCAGCATCGGGCTGAATGTGTGTCACTTCGCGATTGTTCCCAGGGTAGAGGCTGGGGAAACTTCCCCCGGAAGTACCTTTCGACCCGCGCCCCGGTTCAAAGGTACTTCCGGGCGGTTCTCGCCGAGTCACTACACAGGGAACAGCGGCGGAATCAGTTTTTCTTTCCCCCGATGACCGCAGGGGGTCAGGGGGCGTTGTGCGCTGGGGTCGTAAGTAAAAAAAACCGGAATCCCCGCTGCGGTGTAATTGGTCCTGCGCCTGATCCGTTCTGGGAGAACCTACTCGCGGTGGGCGGGCTTTTTTACGCGACTCAATCGCCGTCTGCGAGGTGGCTGATTGCGGATCACGTTGTTCGGGCTTAGTCTGCGAACGACAACTTTGACCTCACGGCTGACGATGGGACGGGCGACGGAATGGCGGGCAATCACAGCGACCTGGAAAAGCGGCTTTGGGACGCTGCCGACGAACTGCGGGCGAATTCCAAGCTCAAGTCGTCGGAATACTCGGTGCCCGTGTTGGGGCTGATCTTTTTGCGGTTCGCGGACAACAAGTTCGCGGGGGCCGAAAAGGAACTCGCCGCGCAGACCGGCGAGCGGCGGCGGCGGACCATCAGCAAGACCGACTATCTGGCGCGAGGGGTCTATCTGCCGGAGTCGGCTCGATTCAAGCGGCTGTTGGAGTTGCCGGAAGGGGCGAACATCGGCAAGGAAATCAACGATGCGATGAAGGCCATTGAGGATGACAACCCGGACCTCAAGGGGGTGTTGCCGCGAACGTACAACCGGCTGGAGAACTCCACGCTGGTGGAATTGCTCAAGACGATGAACCGCATCCCGGCGGACATCGAAGGGGACGCCTTCGGGAAGATTTACGAATACTTCCTCGGCAAGTTCTCGATGAGCGAAGGGCAGAAGGGAGGCGAGTTCTTCACGCCGACGTCGGTGGTCAAACTGATCGTCGCCATCTTGGAACCGTTCCACGGCAAGATTCTCGATCAGGCGTGCGGCTCTGGCGGCATGTTCGTGCAGTCCGCCGAGTTCGTGAAGGAGCATCAGCGGCAGACCACGGAACTCTCGATTTACGGGCAGGAGAAAACGGCCGAGACCGTGCGGCTCTGCAAGATGAACCTCGCCGTGCATGGGCTGGGCGGGGACATCCGGGAAGGGAACACCTACAAGGAAGACCTGCATCAATCGGTGACGAAGAAAGGCGAGCCGGGCGAGTTCGACTTCGTGATGGCCAATCCGCCGTTCAACGTGGATCGGATCGACAAGAGCAAGCTGGCCGACGATCCCCGCTTTCCGTTCGGGCTGCCCTCGGTCGATAACGGGAACTATCTGTGGATCTCGGCGTTCGCCAGTGCGTTGAACGCTCAAGGCCGAGCCGGCTTCGTGATGGCGAACAGTGCGTCCGATGCGCGGGGGTCGGAGCAACTCATTCGGCAGAAGCTGATTGAAGCCCGGATGGTGGACGTGATGGTCGCGGTCGGGTCGAACTTTTTCTACACGGTAACGTTGCCTTGCACGCTGTGGTTTCTGGACCGAGCCAAGACGACAGACAAGAAACATCGCAACCGCGACCATGTGTTGTTCATCGACGCGCGGCACGTCTTCACGCAGATCGACCGCGCCCATCGCGAGTTCACGCCGGCGCAAATCGAGTTCCTGGCCAACATCGTCCGGCTGTATCGGGGCGAGCCACCGGAGAACCATCACGACTCGGCCGAGTTGCTCAAGGCCCATTTTCCCAAGCCGACCTACGCCGACATCCCCGGCCTGTGCAAGCGGGCGACGCTCGCGAAGATCGAGACAGAAGGCTGGAGCCTGAACCCCGGCCGCTACGTCGGCGTCGCGGAAGGTGAGGCCGAGGATTTCGACTTCACCGAACGGCTGGAAGAGTTGAACGAGGAACTGGAGACGCTCAACGGCGAGGCCCACGAGTTGGAAGAACGCATCGCGGCCAACGTGGTGGCGATCATGGAGGGCGCTGTGTGATGCCTTCGACCAAATGGGAAATGAAATCGCTGGACGAGTTGGCGTTCGTCGGACGAGGGAAGTCGCGACATCGTCCTCGCAACGAACCGTCGCTTTACGGTGGCGACTACCCTTTTATTCAAACCGCCGACATCCACAGCGCCGACCTTTACATCAACGCATTTTCGGCGACGTACAGCGAGAAAGGGCTCGCACAAAGCAAGCTTTGGGAGCCGAACACGATCGTCATTACGAATGCCGGAGAGAATACGGGCGACTGTGCGATTCTTGGGATTCAAGCCTGCTTCCCGGACAGCATCATCGCTGTGCTTCCTGATCCGACGAAGGCGGACACGATCTTCGTCAAGTACGCAATCGACTGCCTCAAGCCACAACTCCGAAAGGTCACGAAGGGCGCAACGCAGGACAATCTCAGCGTCTCGATTCTTCTGTCGTTCAAATTTCCAGCCCCACCAGTCGAGACGCAACGCAAGATCGGAGCCGTGCTGAAAGCCTACGGAGACCTGATCGAGAACAACCGGCGGCGGATCGAGATTCTGGAGGAGATGGCCCGGCGGCTCTACCGGGAGTGGTTCGTCCAGTTCCGCTTCCCCGGCCACGCCCACGTCCCCCT
>CAMDPX010000216.1 GCA_945905295.1 Planctomyces sp. SH-PL62
TTCTTCAAGGCCAGGAACATCTTTGCGAGCCTTCTCAAACAGTTGCGCGGCCAAGAGCGTGCCCAATGTGTAGGTTGGGAAATAGCCAATCGCGCCCATGCTCCAATGCACATCTTGCAGGCAACCGCGGCGGTCATCGGGCACGGTTACGCCAAGATATTCCTTGTAAAGCTGATTCCAAATGCCAGGCAAATCCTTGATGTCCATGTCGCCATTGAGCATGTCGCGCTCCAACTTGAATCGAATCATGACGTGCATGTTGTAGGTGGCCTCGTCGGATTCAACGCGGATCAAACCAGGCTCCACAACATTTGCCGCTTGATACAAATGCTCAAGCGTGAAATGGTCGCAGGCGTCGCCAAAGAAAGCGCTGAGTTGCGGACGGGACCATTTCCAGAAATGCATGCTGCGCCCAACTTGATTTTCCCACATGCGACTTTGGCTTTCATGCACGGACAAACCAGCAGCGCTGCCCATGGGTAATCCCGATTGCGCGAAGTCAAGCCCCTGCTCATACATGCCGTGGCCAGACTCATGCATGGTGGAACCAAGCGCGTCAAACACGCAGGTCTCGGTGTAGCGCGTGGTCATGCGCACATCGCGGCTATGACTGCCGCCACAAAATGGATGCGCGCTGCGATCAAGCCGACCGCAGTTGAAATCAAATCCAATTCGCTTGGCCATGTAGCGCACAAACTTTTCTTGTGAATCAATTGGCAAAGCAAATTCGTTGAACGCATTTGATGGCTTCTTGGAGGCGCCGCGAATTCGATCCAGCAATTTCTGCAAGCGCGCGCGCAATGGCTCGAACACCTTGGTCACATCGGCCGCGGTCAATGCGGGTTCGTAATAATCCGCCAGGGCGTCCCAGGCCTCGCCGCCCTTGGGCCAACCCAAGCACTGCGCCTTCTGAATGTTCAATTTCACAGTCTTTTCAAGCCATGGCTGGAACTTTTTGAAATCGCTTTCGCGGCGAGCCTCTACCCACGCATGTTGCGCCTGACTTCCAATTTGCGCCAATTCCGCGATAAGCGACGACGGTAATTTTGTCGCCTTGTCGTAGTCGCGGCGAATCTCACGCACATTCACCGCATCGGCGCAGTCCACTGGCATTGAACGAACCGCATCCTCCGCCGCGGCGATCAACTCTCCCATTTTTGGCGCGGTGAATGTCTCATGCGACAGTCTGGCCAATTGCGAAAGTTGGCGGCTGCGAAGTTCCGCCCCGCCATTGGGCATCATGGTCTCTTGGTCCCAGCCCAAAATTCCAGCTGTGCTATTGAGCAGGTTCGCGTCTTGCACGGCTGCGAATAAAGTTGTCAACGCAATGTGTGTCGCTGTCGAGCTTGCGGAAGCAATTGTCATTTCATTCTCCTTGAAGCAAATACATTTTTAAAAGAAAGAGCCCCGACCATTCGGGGCTCTGTGTGGGTTTCAATACTGATCATGCGCAAAAAATTACGGTGTAGCCGATGGCGCCGCAGTTGGCCCATCGTGAGCGATCTCCGTTTGGGGCACGAGAAAAAGACTCCCGACCCCGTAGCACTCCCCCTAGAATCCGCCGCAGGTGTCTGCCGTGAACGCCGCCCTTCGTTTGTTCGTTCCGGGTTTGTTGTCAGACGCTCCGCTGTCTCTGCCAAAGACGTTGTCTCGCGGCAGCCAGCCCGTTCGCAGGAGCCGTACCATGTCCAGCAATGCCTCGTTCAAATCCCGTCTGCCCGATCTGACCAATCAGATTGTCGAGACGTATCAGCAAATCGGTTCGATCAATCACCTCGGCCATTCGGCGTTGCCCAGCCGCGAAGCGATCATCCAGATCCTGTTTGATTTGACCGAGGTGCTGTATCCCGGATATCGCCGTCGCCAGAACTTGCACCTTGGCAACGTCGTGTATCACACCGGAGATCTCATCGACGGCATCTATGACTCGCTGTCTGAGCAAATTGCACGTGCGCTTGAGCATGAGTCCCGCGTCAGCCCACCCGTCGATGCGGACGGTTCCGCGATCGACTTCCTGATGCCGGCCCAGGTACGAACATTTGCGTTCCTCGAATCGCTGCCGGCGATGCGACAGATGCTGGCAGCCGATGTGCAAGCCGCGTTTGACGGCGATCCCGCTGCCAAGACGCTCGACGAGATCATCTTCTGCTATCCCGGCCTCGAAGCGATCACCGTCCATCGGATCGCTCACGAGTTGTATCGCCTGCAAGTGCCGTTCATCCCGCGAATCATGTCCGAGTGGTCGCATAGCCGCACCGGCATCGACATTCATCCGGGAGCGCAAATCGGCCCGTCGTTCTTCATCGACCACGGCACGGGTGTCGTGATCGGCGAGACCACCGTCATCGAACGCAACGTGAAGCTTTATCAGGGCGTGACGCTCGGAGCGCTGAGCTTCCCCAAGGATGCCGACGGCAACATCATCCGAGGCGCGAAGCGGCACCCCACCATCGAAGAAGGGGTTGTGATTTACGCGAACGGCACAGTGCTCGGCGGCGAGACGGTCGTGGGCAAGAACTCGGTCATCGGCTCAAGCTGCGCGATCACCAAGAGCGTCCCACCCAACACGCAGGTCACGATGGAAAAGCCGCAGTTGCGATTCCGCGAAGCCTCGTAGCCCCGCGCTCGTAGTGACCCGATTCATCGGGTCGTCCGCCGGATCACCGACCGCATGAATGCGGTCACTACAAGCGCGCTACGACCGCATTACTGCTGCTGAATTCGGTAAAGCTGCTTCTCCGTCCGAATGAACAACGCCCCGTCGGCGACTGCATAAGACGCGAATGTGCGCGGCTCCAGCGGGTTTTTTGCGAGCTCCACGTATTTGGAACCGGGTTGCAAGACGATGCCGTCCCCTTGCTCGCTTTGAAGATAGATCTTCCCGTCGGCGAACAATGGCGACGCGGAATAGTTGCCGCCAACACGGTCCTGCCAGACTTGCTCGCCGGTCGTCGCCTTGAAGCAGGTTGCGACTCCGCCATCGCCGACGACGTACAAGTCCTCGCCGACAAGCAGCGGCGACGGAGTGTGAGGCATCAATTTGCTGGTCACCTTCCAGGCGACGTGCGTTTCAGTGACGTTGCCTTGGCCATCCGGTTTGATCGCCAGCAACGTTGGCGTGTCGTAGCTGGAACTGACAAAAATCAATCCGTGCCCGAACACGGGACGCGGAATAACCGAGTAGCCTTGCCCGTAATCGACTCGCCAGATCTCGCTGCCGTCTTTCGGCCGATACGCCGCGACGTGGAACGTGCCAGGCGAGACGATTTGCTTCTCACCGTTGAACTCGATCAACAGCGGAGTGCCGAAGGAAAACTTCGTGCCGTTCTTGTGCTCGCGAGTCGTCCGCCAGCGAATCTGTCCCGTCGCCTTATCGAGCGCTACGACAAACATCGCGTTCGATCCATCGCACGACACGACCAGCATGTCATCGACCAGAATCGGAGAACCGCCGCTGCCGTGTTGCGGTACATACTTCAGCTCACGGTTCTGCCAGACGATCTTGCCGTCGAGCGTCAGACACGCGGTGCCATGCGTGCCGAAATGCACAAAGAGATGTTTGCCATCAGAGACCGGAGTCGGGCTGGCATGACTGTTCTTGCCATGAATTTTTCCAACCGATTGGGCGTCATGCAAAAAGACCTCGGTGTCCCAAACCGTTTTACCAGTTGCGGCGTTCAGGCCGATCGCTCGCAGCGACTGATCCTTTTTGTCTCCGTCGCCGGTCGCGACGGCAGTCGTCAGAAAGATGCGATCACCGACCACAATCGGGGATGACCAGCCGAGTCCCGGAATCTCTTGTTTCCAGGCGACGTTTTTCGTCGAGGACCATTCGGTCGGCAGCTTCGCGCCGTCGGAATGTCCTTGTCCGGTGGGGCCGCGAAATTCCGCCCAATCGCCTGCTGAGGCACTCGTCACCCAAAAACCGAGAACGGCAATCGCCAGAACGCTTCGCATGTTTCTCTCCAAATTGTTTTTGCGACTCGTAGGCCAGGCTTTCTAGCCTGACCTGAATGCTCCAATCGGCGCAAACCTCGCATCGGGTCAGCCTGGAAAGGCTGACCTACTTCACTTCAGTGACTTCCAACTTGCGTTTGCCGCGCGGTGTGGTGAGTTCCACCACGTCGCCGAGTTTCTTGCCTTGGATTGCTTGGCCAAGCGGGCCGCTCAGCAGGATCTTCATGATGTCGGCGTCGTAGTCTTCCTCGCCGGGGCCGACGAGTTCGTAGCCTTCCTTCTTGCCGTTGCTGAGATCCTTGAGCATCACGATCGACCCAAACCCGGCGACATCTTTGGGCATCAAGGCTTTATCCACGATGACGCAGTGAGACAACCGCGACTTGAGCTGATTGATCTTGGCCTGCATGCGGCCCTGATTCTCACGCTGGCCGTGATACTCGGCGTTCTCCCGGAGATCGCCTTCGGCGCGCGCGTCCGCGATCAACACCGCGAGCTTCGGCATCTCATCGTCTTCGAGACGACGGATTTCTTCCCGCAACTTGTTGTAACCTTCAGCGGAAATCGGCTCGCGTTCCATGGCCGACGGTCCTTTCAAAGTAGGTCGGCCTTTCCAGGCTGACCTGACGCGGATTCCAGCCAGGCTGGAAAGCCTGACCTACGACAACTGGAACAGCCCGGCGGCTCCTACGAGCGACCGGGCTGTTGCGGCGGAATGGTAAAGTCTGGATTGCCGTTGGCAAAGTCAGTTTCTGTCAGACATTGGCCCATTGGCCGGTCTTCGCGCTGCCTAGGACGGCGTCGCAGACCTTCTGGGTTTCAAGAGCATCGCGGAATGTCGGGCCGCAGGGAGTCCCCTTCGCCAGCGATTCGCAGAAGTCGGCGACTTGATGCACAAAGCTGTGCTCGTAGCCGATCTGCAAGCCGGGCACCCACCACTTGCTCATGTAGGGATGATCGCCGTCGGTGACGTGGATCGAACGCCACCCGCGCAGGTTGCCGGCATCGCGGTGATCGAACCATTGCAGGCGATGCAGGTCGTGCAAGTCCCACTTGATCGAGGCGTGCTCGCCGTTGATCTCGAACGTGTAGAGCGCCTTATGGCCACGCGCGTAGCGGGTCGATTCAAACAGGCCGAGCGATCCGTTATCGAACCGGCAGAGGAACGCACAGGCGTCGTCGATGCCGACCTTCTCGACCTTGCCCGTCGCGGTGTGAGTTCGCTCTTTGATGAAGGTCTCGGTCATGGCCGTGACGTTCGTGACGCCCCCGTTCAGCCAGATGGCGGTGTCGATGCAGTGCGCGAGCAAGTCACCGGTCACGCCGCTGCCGGCCGCCGCGACGTCCAATCGCCAGAGCCCGTTGCCACCTTGCGGCAGGTCGGCGGAGATCGTCCAGTCCTGCAAGAAGTTCGCGCGATAATGAAAAATGCGTCCGAGCTTCCCCTCGTCGATCAATTGCTTCGCGAAGCTGACGGCGGGAATGCGGCGATAGTTGTACCAGACCGTATTCGCGACCTTGGCCTTCTCAACCGCTTGGCACATCTCTTCCCCTTCGGCCACGCTCATGGCCAGCGGCTTTTCACACAGGATCATTTTCCCGGCGGCGGCACAGGCCAGAGCAATCTCTTTGTGCAAATTATTCGGGACGCAGATATCGACGGCGTCGATGTCTTTCCGCTCGACGAGCTTTCGCCAATCGGTCTCGGTGGATTGATAGCCCCAGGTGTCGGCGAACGTCTTGATCGCCTCGGCGTTGCGAGCACACGCGGCCTTCAGCACCGGCTTGTATTCCAGTTCCGGAAAAAAGTTAGCGACGCGGTTGTAGCCGTTGGAGTGTGCTCGGCCCATAAAGCCGTAGCCGATCATGCCGATGTTGAGTTGCTTGGTCATGAGCTGTTGTCCCTTGTTGTATGTTGAAGAATTGACTTATCAAATGGTGGGCCACGATGGCGTCACACCATCGCCTGAGCGGCCAAGTGCGGCGATTCGCGCCAGGCCGGTTGCAGACCGAGATACAAGACGTCGGGATCGATGTCCGCGCCGTTGGGCCAGACAATCGTGCCTGCTCGCGAGTCGACGAGTACTTTGAGAAACTCGTCGCGATCGTGCCGCATTGGCTCGAAAATCGGGCCGTGCAGAAACGGTTCGAGGTCGATCTCGCGTTGGGTGCCATCGGTGAACGACAAGCGCACAACAAACCCGTCCAAAGGCACGACCTGTTTGACTCGAATCATCGAACGCATTGGCAAGGCTCCCAAACCAATTCAATCCAGAGGCGGAATCCATTTGAGTGGCAGGCCATCGCGAGCCAGATCCCAATTCTCCCGCAGGTCATCACGATACATGGATGCCCATTCCAAGACGAGAGATTTGGAACGTCGCGGCAGGTTGCCGACCAAGAGTTCCAGAGTTTCAATCGTAAATTGCCCCTCATCCGCACCGTACTCAGCATGAAAATGTGGCGGAGCATGGTCGTTGTAGTACATGTAGATCGCGATGCCATAGAACTCGGAGACTCGAGGCATCTGAGCAACCAGCACTTTCCCAATCGCGGACGTCACCTCACGGAAGGATTCGGGGCGGGATTGAAATGGGAAAAGACTTCGCGAGCAACCGTCGCGCACAGGCGATTGCCGGCATTCTCGGCGGTCCAGGATTTGTCCTCGTTCTTGGCGGTCAGAACACAGACGGCGATCGGGCCGCTGGGGGAGAATATGAGTCCGGCGTCCGTGCGGGCCTCATTCACTGAACCGGTCTTGTGGGCGATGACCGTTCCGGCCAGCAGGAGACGTGGGAATTTCTCTTTGTCGTCGCACTTCTTGAGGTGTTCCAGCATCGCTTTTGACGCTTCCTGGCTGACGAGTTTCTCGGCGTGCAGTTGCTCCAACAGGCCGATCATCTCGCCGGCCGTGGTGGAACCGAGTCCGAACTTCTCGCTCCGTTCGGGGAAGACCGACGTCTCACGTTTGAAGACTTTCGAGTGCAGCTTCGTGTTCGGGAAGCCGAGCGTTTCCATCCGCGCGGCGGTCGCGGGCAAGCCGATCTTGTCCACGACGAGATTCGTCGCCGTGTTGTCCGAGAACGCGATCATCAACCGCACGGCATCCACCAGCGGGAACGACGCCCCTTCGCTGAAGTGTGCGGTGAGAATCCCGCTGCCGGGGACTTTATCTTCCTTCCGCAGCGTGATTGGATCGGTCAGCTTCAGCTTGTCCTCGTGAGCCTGCTGATAGACCTCGACCATCACCGGCAACTTGATGAGACTGGCCGTCGGCATCGGTTCGTCGGCCCGGTGCCGGAACGTCTCGCCGGTTTTCAGATGCTTCACCGCGATGGCGACTTCGCCCTTGTGAGCGTCGATCAACGGTCGCAGTCGGACGTCCAAGCCATCGTCGGCTGGTAGCGATCCCGACAGCAAGAGAACGATGAAAGCTGGTAGAACCAACCGCATGACCGATCTCCCGATTTCGCGTGGACTGAACGCCAAGAGCGAAACAAGAGTTGGGACGCAGGGCAAGTCAGCGATGTTGAAAAGCCGTGGTTTCCATCTGCTGGTTTGGGAGGGCTGAAAGCTGTCGTTGTTGTGCCATGTTTTGGGAGAGTCGCATCCGTGTGCGAAGTCCCAGATCAGTGTTTGCGGCCGCGTGATTCAAAGTTGGCGGGTTGAATGGTTCGCGAACTCTTGTCGAGAGCGTCCTCGGCGACACCGCGCAGCCAGCGGTCGTTGGGTGCCATGCGCACGCACCAATTGAGGTACTCGGTGGCTCTCGCGTATTCCTCGTGCTCGTACAAATACACGCCGTACATTTTGCGGGCGGCGAACGACGAGCGGTCGATCTCCAGTGCGCGACGCAGGCAGGCTTCGGTCGCCTCGGTGTCTTGCAGGCGGTTGTAGACGGCGGCCGCGGCGATCAGGCGTTCGACAGGCTGATCGCATTCCGGGTTCGCGAGTTCTTTCTTCAACGCTTCGGCGTAGGCTCTCGCGACCACGGGGTATTCCGCGAGCGGTTGCTGGTTGTTGAGGTAACGGGTCTCCAACCGCTGCAACGCCGCGAGGTCCGGCGCGAGACTGGTGAGGATGACCGGAGCCGGCACGTTGCCGACCAACAGCGTCAGGATTTGCTCCTGCGAGTTCTTGTCTTGATGAAATGCGAACTTCCAAGACTCCAGCGCTTCGTCGACTTTCCCATCGAGCCAGAGCTGGCGTCCCACCGCAAACTGCACGGTCGCCGATTGCGGGCGCACCAATTGAGCTTGCCGCAACAGCGCCGGGCCATGCTGCGGAGCGAGGTCTTCCAGGAATCGCAGTTCGGCCAAGTAAACGTACGCCTGACCTTGCAACGGGCAAAGTTGCACCCCTTTCTTCGCGTGCCGAGCGGCCGCATCGAGATACTTCACGTTCTTGCCGACGGCTCGGTCCAGCCATTCGCGCATCGCCTCGACCGACTCGAACTGCGCCGCCTGCGCCGCGTCGCGCAGTTGCGACAACGACATGGGATCGTCGCTCTGTTGCTGCAAGTGATCGAAAGCCGCGAGGTACGCCGAGGCCAGCCGCAACTGAGCTCGCGCCTTCGACGGATTGAGCTTCACCGTCGCGTTCAAGGCCGTCAGCCGTTGTTTGAACTGAGCGGTCCGTTCGGCCTCGGTCACTTCAGTCTCGTCGGAGTTCGTCGCAATCATTCCCTTTTGCGGCAGCGCCAGCCGCAGGTAATCGAACCAATGTGGCTCACCCTGAGCGTGCTGCTGCAAATGCGGCAGCGCCCACAAGGAGCAAGCCACGGTGATCGCCGCCGTCGCCAAGCCCAATCCGCGCGGCATTGGGGTGCCGCCTGCACTACGCAACTGATCCAACTGCCGAGCACAGGCCGCCAGCAGCACCACAATCACCATCAAGCCCGGCACGAACCACGAATAGTCAACGAGGGCATGCACCAGGTTCGCCGCCAAGCCAGCGGACACCGCCGCCGACAGCACGCGGAGTCGAACATCCGCTCGCGAGCGGATCGTTCGCCAGCACCACGTCGCACAACACGCGACCGCCAGCAACGCCAAGCTCAGGCCCAGCACGCCGCATTCCGACGCGACTTGCAAGTACGAGTTTTCTGCGTGAGTGAACTCGACCTCTCCGAACGGTGGGTCGTAATACATCGGACAGGCTTCGGCATGACTTCCCAGGCCCGTGCCGAACAACGGGAAGTCACGAATGATTTGCCAATTCGCATCCCACACCGCCAGCCGCTCATCCGATTCCCAATTGTCGAGCCGGTCGACCACCTTGTCGGAACCAAACGCCAAGAATAGGCTGCCGGCGATCAACGAGATGCCCAGCAAGACGCTGGCCACGCGACCCGACAACCGGCCGGCGCGAAACAGCAATCCGAGCATCACCACCAACGACACACACAGCGCCACCGTCCCGCCGCGCGACAGTGAGAACAACACCGCGAAGACCAACACGCCCAGCAACAGCAACAGACCGCCGAGCAGCGTGTCGCCGTTGTGGTGAGCCTCCGCGCGGCCGAAGCTGTGACTCGTGACCGAGCGTTGTTCCAGCACCTTCAGAATCCACCACAGCAACGGAGCACTGCCCAACGCCAGAAACGCGGCGAAGTGATTGCGATTTGTGAACGCGCCCTTCATCCGTTGCCCGGCGGTCGTCAGCGGATAGTCGTAGAACCAGAAGAAATTGCCGTTGCTCGTCAGCCATTGCACGACGCCGAACAGCGCCATCAAACCGGCCGAGGCCGCGATCCATTTCAGCAAGCGTTCGATGTCACCGATTCGCCGCAGTCGTTGTGTCGCCACAAAGAACAGCGCGACGTAGCTCAGCCCGACGATCATTGCCTGCCGTGTCTCGCCGACATTCAGCGATAGTGTTTGCCAGGCTCCCAACGCCCCGGCCGCGGAGGCATCTCCCGACCACAACGGCAGCAGTTTGCCGTGCTGCGGAGACACAAACCGCAATAGCCCCGGCGGGAGCGGAGTGACTTGCAACAACCCGACACCGATGACAGCCAGCAGCAGCGGCTCGACCCATGTGACGGTCCACGTTGGCCGACGGCCACACAAAACACTGACCGACCATGCCAGCGCCGCAACCGCCGCGCTGACGGCCAGCACACATTGTCCCAGCGCGATGCGGCCACCCAGCAAACAGGGCACGGCGAACACGCACGCGGCCAGCGCGGCGTCGATCACCCAGCGGCAGCCACGCTCCAACGCGGTGTCGAGCGAGTCATCGTCAGGCGAATGGGACTTATGGGTCGTATGAGACGTATGAGTCCCATTCATCGCATCCATGCGGCACCTTTGGTGTGAGAAGTTCACAGCTCATCGCAAGGCATTACGCCGCGCGACGCAACGGGAGATTTTCTTCCGTGAGAGTTTCTTCGTCGGCTGGCTCCGTCTCCGCGATTGTTTCGCCCGCCGCGTTCGCTTCGTCGTGGCCGTAGTTGTAGCCATAGCCATATCCGTAGCCGTATCCATACCCGTAGCCATAGCCGTAGTAGTCGCCGGAGGTGTCGCTGGAGAGGTGATTGACGACGACTCCCAACAAGTTCACTTCGACGGCGGCGAACGCCTCGGTGGCGCGGATGACCATGCGACGGCGGTTCTTGTCCGGTCGCACGACCAACACTGCGGCATCGACCATGCGGCCGATGATGATCGGGTCCGCAACCGCCAACACCGGCGGAGCATCCACCAGGATTTGGTCATAGAGCGTCTCCGCCCACGCCAGCAGTTCGGAGAACCGATCGCTCGCCAGCAATTCCGCCGGGTTGCTCGGCCGCGAGCCGGACGGGATCACGTCCAGTCCGGGCACGACTTGTGAGTAAACATTTTCGGGGACGCAGACCGACATCGGCCGTTCGTCGCGCAAGACCTGCGACAGTCCTTGCTGCCCCTTGAGGTTCAGCAGCGCTGTCAAACCGGGACGGCGCATGTCGGCGTCGATGAGCAGCGTTTTCTTGCCCGACTGAGCGAACACAACGGCGAGATTCGACATGACGGTTGTCTTGCCGTCACCCGGTTCGGTGCTGGTCACCACGATGCGCTGACATTGGCGATCCGAGAAGGCGATCTGTGTGCGGAGCGTGCGGAAGGCTTCGGTCTCGACACCGTTGGGCTTGGAGTGACACTGAATCGCATCGGCTCCGGTCGAACCCGTGGGGGGCATGGCCCGCACCATCGCCAGCACCGGCACTCCCAGTTGCATCCGCAGTTCATCCGGCGAGCGGAAGCGATCGTCGAGCAGATCCAGAACATAAATCAGTCCCAATCCGCTCCCAAATCCGAGCACGAGGCAAACCGCGACGACCAACACCAGACGTGGCGAAGAGGGCAATCGGCCGGGTCGTGCGTCCTTCGTCTGCGAGACTTTGATCCCTTGGTTGCTGATCAGTTCGAGACCAACAATGCGCGATCGCGCGTCCTCGTCGTCCGCCTGCAAGCGACGGCGATCGAGATCGACGATGGCGAGCCGCGCGATCAATTCGTTCTGGCCGGCAGCGACTTCGCGTTCGCGGTCAAACTGTTGCTGCATCGCTTGCAGCCGAGAATTCGCCATCTGATACCGCTGCCGTGCGAGTGACAGCAACTGCGGCCCCAAATCTGCCGAGTTTGCCAAGACGGTCGATTTGGTCTGCTGGTAGTAACTGCTGACGAACTCCTGTTTGACCCGCACTTCCTGCTGCAATTCCAAAATCACCGGGTTGTTCGGCCCCAGCGCTTGTTGTCGATTGGCCAATTCAGCGCGTGTCTTCAGCAACTCTTCGTTCATCTTGGCGATGGCCCAGGCGTCTTGTTCGCTCAGGCCCATTTGCTTGGCGAGGATCGACGTGCCGAGCGACTCGACCGCCTGCAACAAGAACTGTTGCAGGTTTTGGCCAGACTGCGCCGCTTGCTCCACCGTCTGCAAGAACGCCCAGGCTTCGAGAGTCTGACGTTGCGCTTCCACCAAGGACTTGTTCAATTCGATCATTCGGACGACGGGCAGATTGACGCTCTTGCCTTCCAGATCGAACACTCCTCCGGCTTGGCTTTGCAGCACAAGAAACTCAGCGTTCTTTTCATCCAGCTTCCGATTGAACTCGACGCGGGCCTCTTGCAACGTCTGCAACGCATTCTGGTTTTTCGCGTTGGTCTGGGCGTTGATGAAGTTGACGTACTCGCTGACGATCCGCTCGACGATGTGCGCGGCGGCCTTGGGGTCGCGCGAGCGAAACCGGATGTCGATCAGCGTTGTGCCACGTTCGTTGGTGACCGAGAGGTTGTTCTTCAGCGCGGTCGGCCAGGTGTCCGGCGGCAGACCGGCGAAATCCACGCGAGACTCTTTCGGCAGATCTTTCAGAGCGGCGCGGAGCACTCGGTCACTGACCATGATCTTCTGGTACGTCGCCATTTGCTGGAAGACGTCGTTGCTGACGGAACTGGACTGCGGTCCGCCTTTGATGTCGCTGTTGTTCCGCTCGCTCTGCACGATGTTGACCTGCGCGTGAGCGTCGTACATTCGCGTGGCGGTCGCATAGTAGGCGGCTCCCAGCACGATGCTGATCAAGAGCGCGGCCAGCAGCGTGCCGCGGCGAACTCGCACCGCGTGCAAAAAGCGAATCGCGCCGGCCATCACATTGGCCGTGTTGAGCATCGAAGCCGCTGTGGGCTGGGGAGCCTCGGAATTCATGGGCTTGCAATTCCATTTCCAGTTGTTTGTCTTGGTCCCCATCCAGCTTGTCTGGATGGAGCCAGAGATGGAGTGCTAACCCGACAAACATTCGCCGCGTCGGACCCCATCCAGCTCGCCTGAATGGTGAATCAGATTCCTGGGCTTTCGCCGCCTGAATGATCTGCTTCACCATCCGCACGAGGCGGATGGGGTCTGGAAACCCGGAGGTTGGTCTGTCTCTAGCTCACCATCGTTAGCTCCATCCAGACAAGCTGGATGGGGGCTGAAAAACAGGCACTTGGAATCTATTCGTGTTAGATATTTTTAGAACAACGTATTCAACGACGTACCCACGGCGAAGCGGATCAATTTCAAGGTGTCGATCATTACGGTCGTTGGCGTTTGCTCCACCGACACGACGTCACCCGGAGACAGCCGAATGTTCTCATCCACATTGCGTTTGGCTTCGCGAAGGCTCGCCTCAATGACGGCCTGTCGCGGATTGTTCCGAATGATGTAGACCTTGTTCGCCCCTTGATTGCTGGTCCAACCCGCCTGCGAGATGGCGTCCAGCAGACGCAGTTCGGTGCCAATCGGATATTTGATTTCGCCCGGCTTGTTGACCAACCCCAACACCTGGATCGATTCGGGATCGCGGCGCTCGACCGTCACGATCGAGCCATCGCTCAACAGCGCCGCCGATTGTCCGTTCTTCGTCGCCGACACCAAATCCACCTTGATCGTTGTGGGGCCGGAACGCTGTCCTGTCGGCAGTGGCTGAGAATATCCGACATTACGCATGTCCGCTGGCGAACCGAGTTCTTGAGCAATGCGATCGGATCGAACGACCCCGCTGCTGGGGTTACGAACTTCGACGTTCGTTCCCGCGTCGTCGGCGAGACCACCGGCCGCGACGATCGCGCTGAGCATGTCGGAACTGCCGCGGGGCAAGTTGTAATAGCCTTGATTCTTCACCGCTCCGGCCACCATCACGCGATTCGTGGCCTGCCGCTTCATCGAGACCGTGACGTGGGGCCGGCGATAAATTTGGCGTTGCACGCAAGCGGTCGCGATCGCCGATTCGGCAGACTCCAAATCCAAGCCCGCGACGTTGATGTCACCGACTTCCGGCAACGAGATCATTCCGCTTTTGCTGACGCGCGGCTGCATCGTCGGCGGGTTGTCCTTGGGGTTCAGTCCCGCCAGGACGTTGACCTCCAGCACATCGTCCGCAGCGATGAGTTCATTGTTGTAGTCCCCGTTGGCGAGCCGACCGAACTCCAACGTTTTGGGATTCTCAATGTGCGCCGCCTGCATATTACCCGGCAATTCGCTGGCGGGAATGAGGTCACTGGATGCGCAGCCCGTGAGTGCAAAACCAGTCGCCGCAAAAATCAAAACGCAACCGAACCGCCAGTGCGCGGGACGTCGTCGAGCAGACAAAGCCAACGGATCGCGACCAACAGGGGTCATCGACAGGGCCTTTCCGGGGTGGTGAGCACGTCAGGTGGGAGGAGGACAAGACGGGAAGAAACGGAGGGGTTGCCGCGGAGAACGGCATCAGGATTCAGAAGGGGCTAGGACAGTACGACAACCTCGCAAAGAGGGTCAAGACGTTTTTGATGAGCTTACGCGCGGAGCCGGCGGCAGGTCGTCGCGCGAGCTGATCAATCGTGAGATTGACCGCTGCGACACAAGTAGGTTGGGACTCCGTCCCGACCCCGTTCGCATCTGGACCGTCGGGAGGGTGCCCCAACCGACTCTCCGTCATCGACTGACAAGACGGATCATGGAAACAACCGTTCGATGCTCCATGTACCGCTCGGCTGCTTGCGATAGATCAGCCGATCGTGCAGTCGTGCAACGCCTCCTTGCCAGAACTCGACGCTGTCGGGGATCAGTCGAAAGCCGCCCCAGTTGGGCGGTCGCGGAATTGGGTTCCCGGAAAACTTTGCCTCGAACTCAGCAGTGATCCGTTCGAGCGTTGCTCGATCAGCGAGCGGTTGGCTCTGCAACGAGGCCCACGCACCGATGCAGCTTTCTCGCGGCCTGCCAGCGAAGTAGGCGTCGGATTCAGAGTCGCTCGCACGGACGACGGTCCCTTCGATGCGGACTTGCCGCTCGAACTCTTTCCAGTACAGCACTGCGGCCGCTTGCGGGTTGTCAGCGAGTTCATACCCCTTGCGACTGTCGTAGTTCGTGTAGAAGAGAAAGCCACGTTCGTCGGAGCCTCGCAAATAAACGACGCGCACCGACGGATGTCCGTCGCGGGTCGCCGTTGCCAGCGACATCGCTTGCCAGTCGATGACGTTCGCGGCCTGCACCTCGTCGAGCCATCGCTGAAGCTGCGCAAACGGATCGGCGGCCAGGTCGCTTTCAAGCAACTTGTGCTTCGAGAAATCGGTGCGAACGATGACGTCGGCTCCCATCGCTGGTCCCCTTCACATCGGCGAGCGGGGCGGCGTCA
>CAMDPX010000217.1 GCA_945905295.1 Planctomyces sp. SH-PL62
GGCGAGCCGTTCATCCGTGTGCGCCGTCTCGCATCCGTGTGCATTGCAGCCCATGTACAACGTCACGATCCGAAATCCCCATCCGTACTCACGCCGTTGGTTTCGCTGGCCGTACCGTCAGCACCGAACACGGCGCGCGGCGCACGACATTCTCCGCGACGCTGCCGAGCAAAACATGCGAGATACCGCTGCGGCCGTGAGTCCCCATCACGATCAGGTCGATGCCCGTCGCTTGCGCGTACTCGACGATGTGCGCGATCGGCGAGCCGCTGCGCATTTGCCGCACGACCTTGAGATTCGCGAAGCCTTCCGGCAACGGCCATTCGTCCAACGCGATGCGCGCCTTCTGGCGGATCATGGTCTCCCACGACATCGCCTCGTTGAACGGCGGGCCGAGATACGGGTACGGGTTCGACAACCCGGCGACCACGTGCAGTAGATGCAACTCCGCGCCGAACCGCTTGGCCCACTCGCACGCCATTGCCAACGCCGGCCGGCACTCATCGCTGAGGTCCGTCGGGCACAGAATCTTTTGGATCGCCACCATGATGTGTGTCTCCGAACCGTAGCCACGTTCGCCAGAACGTGGGCAACCTCGCGAAAACCCCACGTTCTGGCGAACGTGGCTACGACCTGACCCCGGCCCGCGCTCATTCCGGTTGTCGCAACACGAGCACTGGGCAGCTCGCGTGCCGCAGCACACGCTCGGCCACCGAGCCCAGCAGCAACCGTTTCACGCCGTGATAGCCGTGTGACGGCATGACGATCAGGTCGGCATGAACTTCGTCGGCGTAATCCGCGATCAACAATCCCGGATCTCCCTCGCGAATGATCGTCTTCACTCCGGCAGCGTTGGGGTTCTTCAGGAATTTGGTCAGATGCTCGTGTGCGGCTTTCATCCGCATGGCCGGGTCGTCCAGCGCCCAGCCCTCGGCATAGTTGAATGCGATGGGGGGGGCCGTGACGTAGATCACATGCACGTCTTCCGGTTTCTCCACCAGCAGCAGCGCGGTCTTGAGCGCGTCGGCGGAAGCGGTCGAAAAGTCCACGGGCACAACCACAGTTTTCTTCGGGAGCCAATTCATGATTTCCTCCAATCGGATTCGGTCGGGCGAGTCGAAGTACGAGACTCACCCACGATATCAATGACAACTCAGACAGTCTTCAGCACGGGTTGCCGTGCGGCATCCTCCGTGACCTTGGCAGGGCGTTCGGAACGCACTGTCAGGACCGAGCATGGAGCGTGTTGCACAACCCGCTCCGCGATGCTTCCCAGCAGGACATGCCGCAGTCCGGTGTGTCCGTGAGTCCCGATGACAATCAAATCCATCGCGGTCTCCTTGGCGTATTGCACGATGGTGTCGAACGTCGAGCCGATGCGAACGGTGCGTACGACTTTCTTGCCGGAAGCCAAGGCGGTCGACGGGATCTTTTGGATTTCTTCCTCCGCGTGGGTAATCGCTTTGTCCAACGACTCCGGCGAGATCAGCAGCGCGGCAGCGGTCATCGGCATGGTCAGTAGCAGATCGTGGAGCACATGCAGCACATGCAACTCGGCCCCAAACTGGTCGGCCAAGTCGCAAGCGGACTTCTCGGCGGCTTTGCTGAGTTCACTGAAGTCGGTCGGAAAGAGAATGCGTTGAACGTTCATGGCAGCACCTTAAAGAACAAAGAAGGATCGGCACTCCTGCCCGTCTGTGGCCGGGCGAGAGTGCCCAACCTCCTTCGCGAACGCCGTTCCGAGCTAGCGAAAGTTCCCAAAGAATGCTGGAACAACTTGAGCGACGACGTGCGAGGCGACTCCGAAACTGACAATGCGCAGTCGGCGCGCGTCTTCGCACATCACCGGTGAGCGGTATTCGAACAATCCCGCACACAGCCATCGATCCGCATCGGCAGCCACGTTCGTCGTGATCGAAAAGGAAAACCGTTGATCGACGACCGTGAACTCGGCGCAACCGCCGTCGAGTTGATAGTTCGCGAATCGCACCGCTTCGCAGAGATTAGCGTGCTCGGTGTTTGGCACAGCGAGTGCGAGACAACACGCCGTTGCTTTCCGAAACGCTCACCGAGAAAGCTGTTCGTCGCCCTTTGTTTCTTTCAAAAAGGTGCTGCCATGAAGACCCTCAAGATCCTGACAGTTTCGAGCTTGTTCACCCTGTGTCTCGTGCTGATGTCTCAGGCTGCGTTCGCTCAAGCGGAAGCCGGCGCCAAGATTCGCGGCGATGCGTGGAACGGTGGTCGCGTCCAGACCTATCAGCGTCACGCTCAGGACCGGTCGCAGATGCTCTATCAATACGCACAGCCTCAATCGCCGGTCTCGAAGGAGGAAGCCAAAGAACTGGTCGGTGGCATCAAGAAGGATCTCACCGAGGCGGACAAGGCGTTGGCAAAGCTCAAGGCGGATCACGCCAAGGAACCAGACATCGTCAAGCAGATCGCCTTGATTGAAAAGCGTCACGCCAAAGCTCGCGAAGTCTGCGGAATGGCGGAAGAACATTGCTTGAAGGAGCACGGCGATCACGTCGCCATTGCGGACTGCTGCACCGACATGTGGACCGAAATTGACGCCGCCCAAGTTGAGACGAACAAGCTCCTGAAGATGCTCAAGATCGACAAGCTTCCGGTGCCGAAAAAGGCCACCGATAAAAAGGCCGCCACCGACAAGAAGGCGGACAAGTAGCACTGTGGACGGCATTCGGATCGTAGAGGGGATACATCGTGAAACCCGCGACTGGCTGTACGCTGGTCGCGGGTTTCGCGCATTCAGAGTCCTGAGGTCATCAGCCGGAACGCGCTAGCGTCCGGTTCGGAGCGAGTGCGACCCCCGGCTTGAGGCAGAGGAGAGGTGCCCAAATGTCTGAATCACGAATATGGTATGCCCTGCGCGGCGACGATGTGACGCGGGAGATGGCGGTCGATCTGACTCGTGGACTGAGTACCGACGAAGTCGCTCGGCGGCGCGAGCAACATGGCTGGAACGTGCTCGCCGAAGCGCCGCCGGTGCCGATCTGGAAGAAGCTGCTCGGTCAATTCAAGGAGCTCGTGATCTGGATTCTGATCGTCGCCGCGATCATTTCCGGCGTGATGGGGGAATGGGCCGATACGGCGGCGATTCTCGCCATCGTGCTCGTGAATGGCATCATCGGGTTTCTCCAGGAAGAGAAGGCGGGCCGCGCCCTCGCGGCGTTGCAAAGGCTGTCGTCGCCGATGGCCAAGGTGATCCGCGATGGCGCGCTGCAATCGCTCCCCGCGCGCGACTTGGTGCCAGGGGACAGCATCGAACTGGAAGCGGGAGACAACATCCCGGCCGACGCGCGGTTACTGAGCGGCTTCGGTGTCCGCGTTCAGGAAGCGTCGTTGACTGGCGAATCGGTTCCCGTGGACAAGGACGCCGACTGCGTGTTGAACGAGAACGCTCCGCTGGGTGACCGTCGCAACATGGTTTACATGGGAACGGTGACGGCTGCCGGTAAAGCCAGCGCGGTCATCGTTGCGACCGGCATGAACACCGAATTGGGGCACATCGCCGGGATGCTGCAACGCTCCGAACCAGAACCGACACCGCTTCAACGACGGCTCGCCGAACTGGGCAAAGTGCTGGTTCTCGTCTGCCTGGTGATCGTGGTCGTCATCTTCGCGATGCAACTGGCGCGAGGGGGCGAGTTGCTGGAGATCCTGTTGGTCTCCGTCAGCCTCGCGGTGGCGGCAGTGCCGGAAGGACTGCCGGCTGTGGTGACGCTGACGCTCGCGCTGGGCCTGCAACGCATGGTCAATCGGAACGCGCTCGTCCGCAAACTGCCGAGCGTTGAGACACTTGGTTCGGTGACGGTCATCTGTTCGGACAAGACTGGGACTCTGACCCGCAACGAAATGACCGTGCGCGAGATCGTCACCGGTGGCGAACGATTTCAAGTGACCGGCGGCGGCTACGCGCCGCATGGGGAGTTTCTGAAGGGAGGGCGAGGTTCCCGCCGAGCCGATACGGACGCGGCTCGGCAGGAGCCTTGCCCTCCCGGCGACAAGCCGATCAATCCGCGTAGCGAGTCGGACCTCATGCAAGCTCTGGTCACCGCCGCGCGGTGCAACAACGCGACGGTCAGCCCGCGCGGCGACGAGGCGGACTCCTGGCAGGTCATCGGCGATCCGACCGAAGGGGCGCTGGTCGTGGCCGCGCTCAAGGCGGGCATCGAAGCCCGCGACCGCGAGCAACATGTGCTCTTCGAGATACCGTTCGATTCGGAACGCAAGACAATGTCGGTCGTGCTGCGCGGATCGGACGGCGCTCGCGTCATGTATTCCAAAGGCGCGCCGGAAGTGATCCTTGCGAAGTGCATCTCCGAACGGCGCGGCGGCCAAGTCGAACCGCTCAGCGACGAACGTCGCCGCCAGATCATGCAAGACAACTCCGAGATGGCCGGCCGCGCGCTCCGAGTGCTTGGGCTGGCGTATCGCGATCATTCGGCAACGCAGGGAACCGATTACGATGAAACCGATCTGATCTTCGCGGGTTTGGTCGGCATGATCGATCCGCCTCGCGAGGAAGCCAAAGAGGCGGTGCGACGCTGTCGCGCGGCGGGCATCCGCCCCGTCATGATCACCGGCGATCATCCAGAAACCGCGCTGGCCATCGCGCGCGAATTGCACATCGCGGGTGACGAAGATCGCGTCGTCACCGGGCAGGATCTCAATGCTTTGTCGGACGAACAGCTCCAGAGCCAAGTCGACCAGATCGCCGTTTATGCGCGGGTCTCGGCCGAACACAAACTGCGTGTCGTCAAAGCCTGGAAGCAGCGCGGCCAGATCGTGGCCATGACCGGCGACGGAGTGAACGACGCTCCGGCCGTGAAGGCGGCCGACATCGGCATCGCGATGGGCGTGGCCGGGACCGACGTGACCAAAGAGGCGTCCGACATGGTGCTGACCGACGACAACTTCGCGTCGATCGTCAACGCCGTCGAGGAAGGTCGCGGCATCTTCGACAACATCCAGAAGTTCGTGCATTACCTGCTGTCGTGTAACGCCGGCGAAGTCATGCTGATGTTCTTCGCGGCGTTGATCGGCTGGCCTGTCCCGCTGGCGGCCATTCAGATTCTGTGGATCAACCTCGTGACGGACGGGCTGCCCGCGCTGGCTTTGGGCATGGAGCCTCCCGAACGGGACATCATGACCCGTCCACCGCGTCCGCCGCTCGAAGCGGTGATCACGCAAAAGCGCGGACTGCTGATTCTGTTCCACGGCACATTGATCGCGACTGTCGCGGGCCTGGGATTCTGGTTGATCTACCAGGGTGACGAGACGCAATTGGCTCGCGCTCGCTCCGTTGCGTTTTGCGTCTGCGCGTTCGCTCAATTGTTCTTCGCCATCGGCTGCCGCAGCCAACACTCCACGATGCTGAGTCTCGGATTGTTCACGAACCCGCACCTCTTCGGAGCGATCATTGTCTCCGGCTTATTGCAGTTCAGCGCCGTGACGCTGCCGTTCGCTCAGCCGGTGTTCGAAGTGGCCACGCACCTCTCGTCGGAATGGCTGCTGATCGGTGTGTTGTCCCTGACCCCCGTGACCATCATCGAAATCGTCAAGTTTCTGCGAGTTCGCTTTGTGAGCGACAGGCACTGACGCACCGCCGCGTCGAGTCGCTCTGGCCGAATCATCTCCTCTGAGTCGCCACGTCGCTCGGCCAGCCGTTCGATCCGCGCACCTGCCATGTGTTTCTGTGTGGCAATCCCGCGATGGTCGGGCTACGAAAGAAAGAACCACTTTTCGGATAGCCTCTCACTTCGAGAAGTACTGGTGATGAGTTCGCAGGGGGACGCTCGCAACCATCGCGGATTTCGAGAGTGGATCAGTTTGGGTGGCACGCTCTGACCATCGGGAAGGGCGTGGCCATTGGTGATCGAGTTCCACGCCCTTCGATGACTCAGGGCGTGCCACCCGATCCGCTCGCAACCATCGCGGATTTCGAGAGTGGGTCAGTTTGGGTGGCACGCTCTGACCATCGGGAAGGGCGTGGTCATTGGTGATCGAGTTCCACGCCCTTCGATGACTCAGGGCGTGCCACCCGATTCCAAACGTTCCCGCAACGGCGAAGCACGACCGAGCCTTGGTGTTGCAGAATATTTGGGCCGTCTTGATTGTCGAACGCTTCCAAGTTGTGAATAACATAGAGCGACGAAGCCGCAAAGACGTGGGGCACGTTTCCAACGTGCCCGTCACGAGCACGTTGAAAACGTGCTCCACGTCAGGAACTCGCCGCCGAAATTCCGCGTATAAAAACAACGCCTTCGACCTTAACGATATAGAGCGATTCCGTGTGGACATTGGAGCGACGGTGATGAAACGACTGACCTGCGTTGGCGTTCTGCTGGCGGCGAACCTGCTGTTGATGAGTGGCCACTCGGCTCGCGCGGATGAACGCGAAGACTTCTTTGAGGCCAAGATTCGGCCGGTCCTGGTCGGCACCTGCTTTCGATGTCACGGCGGCACGAGGACGTCCGGAGAATTGCGAATGGATTCGCGCGAGAGACTGCTCAAAGGGGGCGAATCCGGAGCGGCGATCGTGCCGGGCAAGCCCGACGAGAGTTTGCTCATCAAGGCGATTCAGCGGCAGGCGGATGTCTCGGCGATGCCGCCCGACAAAGACAAAGCTTTGCGGTCCGACCAAGTTGCCGACTTCGTCGCGTGGATCAAAGCCGGAGCGGTGTGGCCCGCCAAGACCGCGAAGTTTGAAGTCGCGAAGCATTGGGCCTTCGAGCCAGTCCGCGATGTCGCATCGCCGGTCGTTCAGGACAAGGCGTGGGTGAAGAGCAGCGTTGATCCCTTCATCCGCGCGAAGCAAGCAGCGGCCGGTGTTCGTCCCGCCGCGATGGCCGACAAGCTCACCCTGATTCGCCGCGCGACGTTCGATCTGACGGGTTTGCCGCCGACCCCCGAAGAGGTTCAGGCGTTTGAGCAAGACATCTCACCGCAAGCGTTCGAGACGGTCGTTGATCGGCTGCTCAAATCGCCCGCGTATGGCGAGCGCTGGGGGCGGCACTGGCTCGATGTGGTCCGTTATGCCGACACGGCGGGTGAGACGGCGGACTATCCGGTGCCGGTCGCATGGCGATACCGCAACTACGTCATCGACGCCTTCAACAACGACAAACCCTACGACGAATTCCTGCGCGAGCAAATCGCGGGGGATGTGCTGGCATCACTGAGCGGCACGGCGCTAGCCGCCGGTTCTCGTGACGCGAGCGATCCGTCACCGGCGGCTAGCGCCGTGCCGCTCACGAAGGTCAGTACCGGGGGGCTGACGCCGCCCCGCTCGCCAATTCAAACAGTGAGTGATCGCTATGCCGAACGAGCGACCGCGACCGGCTATCTGGCGATCTCGCGGCGGTTCGGGTTCGACTCGGAGAACTATCACCACCTGACCATTCAAGACACGATCGACACGCTGGGGCAAACGGTGCTCGGCCTGAGTCTCGGCTGCGCGCGATGCCACGATCACAAGTTCGATGCGGTCTCGATGAGCGACTACTACGCGCTCTACGGCATCTTCGACAGCAGCCGCTACTCATTCCCTGGTTCCGAGCAAAAACAAAAAGTCCGCTCCATGTTGCCGCTGCTGCCGCCGAACGAATCGCAACCGAAATGGCGCGCGTTCGACGCGCGAGTGGCCTCGATCGCAGCGAGTCTCGAAAAACAAAAACAGCCGGTGCCAGCCGCAATCCTGCGTTCGCTCAACGACCTCGACGGCGATTTTGAGATGCAGGCTCCGGCAGCGGGAGGCAGCAACGGAGTGCTCGTTCCACCGTGGCTTTATCAGGGGAAGATCGCCATCACGAACGGAGCTCAAAGCCCGTTCAAGAATTTCTATCCGCGCGGCAAAGTCGGCGCGAGTGTCCCGGCCGGGGCAGGGGAGTACCGTATTGCTCAAGCACTCTACCCGCGCCGTTCGCGAGACAACTGCGACACGCTGCACGTGAATCTCGACTTCCGCGTTGCTGCTCCCGATGCGAATGCGAAGGGTCTGCATCGGTTCCGCATCGGAGCCCTGCCGGACTCGACAGCCGTCGAAGTCCTGGTCTCGTCGGAGTCAGTTTCGCTGCAGATCGGCGAGGCCATCGAAAGCGTCGCGGCGTTGAAGCCGAACCAATGGCACAACCTGCAACTGGCCCTCGATCTCAAGAACCGAACGGTCTCAGGCAATGTCGGCATGCCGGGAAGCATCACCGAGTTCTCTGGAAAACGACTTTCGCCAAGTTGGACTGGCATGATCGACTTCGTCGTCCTGGATTCGCTCGGCCAGACGGACACCAAACTCCCGGCCATTGAATTCGACAACCTCGGCGTGCAGGAATCGCCGATCACGCCGGTCTCGACGGAGCTGCCACCGGCCGCTGTCACAGCAAGCGGACTCGATCCTGTCGCGCTGACGAAGGAGTTGGAGGAGCTCACCGGGTTCGACGGCGACTTCGAGTTGCAATCCAAAGACGCTCCGCCCGCCAGTCCGTGGGGACCGGGACCGAATAGCGTCGTGAAGATGTCGGCCAACTCGCAAAGCCCTTTTCAAAACGCCTTCGCGACGGGCGAGCTGGGGATCCACATGCCGAATCGCGGCGAGTACGACGGCTTCGGCCGGACGCTCGTGAACGTGAAACCGGACAAGGAAGGTCGCCTCTTCGTTGGCTTTGATTTCCGCTGTGCGAACAAAGACGCGGGAGGCAACGGCTCGTGGCGTTACTACATCGGGCATGGC
Organism: Planctomyces sp. SH-PL62; assembly: GCA_945905295.1. Classification (GTDB taxonomy): domain Bacteria; phylum Planctomycetota; class Planctomycetia; order Planctomycetales; family Planctomycetaceae; genus SXKJ01. Next base: position 8,747 of record CAMDPX010000217.1, read on the forward strand.
CCCGGTAGCTCGGCGGCGGTCGAGCTGTTCTTCAACGGCAACGAGTTCTTTCGTCGCAGCGCCGATGCACGCGAAGTGGTCTGCCCGCTGGTTATCGGTGAGTGGTATCAGGTCCAACTGACGCTCGATCTGAAAGCCAAGAGCTACACCGGCCTGCTCGCATCGCGGGCCAAGAAGACTGAGTTCTCCGGCCAGTTGGCGGCCGGTTGGGACGGCACGATCGACTACACGTTTATCGACAGCTACGGCCACATCGGCGGCGTGCGACCGTCGCTCGACGCCGACAACTTTGTGATCTCGGCGACGGCGTTGCCCGCAATTGATGCGGCATTGGTCGAAGCACCCAAGACGGCTCGCGAATCGCGGCGTGCCAAAGTCACGGAGCTGCGCCAACAACTCGTCTCACTTCAGGCGAACGCAGAGTTATCGAAACAGGAGCTCAACAAACTCCTGGCCGAGGGACCGTTCGCGATGACCTACGGCATGGCGGAAGGAACGCCGCACAACGTGCGGATGCAGATGCGCGGCGAGCCGGATCAGCCCGGCGTGGAAGTCCCGCGCGGGTTCATCAAAGTGCTCGGAGGCGGTCCGTTGCCGACGGAGACTTCCGGCAGTGGTCGGCTGGAACTCGCACAGTGGCTGACTCGGCCTGACAACCCGCTGACCGCGCGGGTGATGGTGAATCGCATCTGGCAATATCACTTCGGGCGGGGACTTGTGAAGACCCCCAACGACTTCGGCGTTCGTGGCCTGGCACCGACGCATCCAGAGTTGCTCGATCACCTCGCGACACAGTTCCTCAAGAGCGGCTGGTCGGTGAAGGCCATGCACCGGCTGATGATGCTCAGCGCGACGTATCAGCAATCGTCGGTCGCCGACGTAGCCGCACTCGCCAGAGAGCGGGTGAGCGACACGCAGACCCGCGTTCTGGCGAACGCGGCTACGCCTGACAGCCACGATCCCGATCTTTACGCGTCGTTTCCGCGCCGCCGGCTGAGTGCCGAGGAAATCCGCGACACGATCCTCGTGGTGAGCGGCGAGCTTGATTCCGCTCCTGCGCAAGAGCATCCCTTTCCGACACCGATCAGTTGGGGCTACTCACAGCACGGGCCGTTCAGCGCGGTCTACGACCACAACAAGCGGAGCGTCTATCTCATGACGCAACGACTCAAACGGCATCCGTTCCTGGCGCTGTTCGACGGTGCGGACCCGAACGCCACGACGGCCGAACGCTTGGGGACGACAGTCCCGACTCAAGCGTTGTTCTTTCTCAACGACGCGTTCGTTCACACCAAAGCCGAGAAGTGGGCGGCTCGTCTGCTGTCGGCGAATGTCGATGAGTCGCAGCGAATCCAATTGGCGTGGCGTCGCGCGTGCGGTCGTTCTCCGACGGAGATCGAACAGGCCGAGGCGACGGAGTTTTTAGCGGCCTATCGAACGGAACTGGCGGCGACGAAGATGGACAACGTCGAAGCTCGCTCGCTCGCCGCGTACCTCCGCACGCTGATCGGCAGCAACGAATTCCTGCATGTGGAATAGACGACCCCTCGCTCGAGGACTTTTTCATGAACGCCCCACTGACGTTTGATATCTCCCGCCGCGGCGTGCTCCGTTCGCTGATCGGTGGCTCGATGTTGCTGCCGGGAATCGTCTCGCAGTTGCTCGCGGAAGATGCCGCGCCCGATCCACTCGCTCCGAAGCCGACACATTTTCCGCCGAAGGCAAAGCGAGTCATTTTCCTCTACATGAGCGGAGGCGTTTCGCACGTCGACTCGTGGGACCATAAACCAAAGCTCTTCGCGGACGCCGGTCAGACGGTCCCGGTCAATGAGTTTCAGGGGCGCAAGGGGGACTACAAGATGTTCCTCAAGCGGCCGCAGTGGGAGTTCTCGCCGCACGGACAATGCGGCACGCAAGTCAGCTCGCTGTTCCCGCACATGGCCGAGTGTGTCGATGACCTGTGCGTGATTCGCTCGATGAAGTCGGATCACACGAACCACTACGAGGCGACGCTCGGTATTCATACCGGGTCATTCACGTTCGCGCGGCCGAGCATCGGTTCGTGGGTCAGCTACGGTCTGGGCACCGTGAATCGCAATCTGCCGTCGTTCGTCGTGATCGCGCCGCAGTCGCCGTATGCGGGGGGCCAGGTCTGGGGCAGCGACTTTCTGCCGGGGGCGCATCAAGGGACGCTCGTTGTTCCCGGCCCGGAACCCGTTGCGAACATCCAGCGCCGCGCGGCCAGCAGTCGCTTGCAAGAGATGGAACTCGGCACGATGGCCAAGATGAATCGACGCCATCTCGCGGCGCGTGCCGATGACCCGCTCCTCACCGCGCGGATCAAATCGTTCGAGACCGCCTTCGGAATGCAGGCCGAGATGCCCGAAGTGTTCGATCTCTCGAAGGAGAGCGACGCCACTCTGAAGCTCTACGGATTGGAACGAGGCAGCACGAAGGGTTTTGCTTGGCAATGCCTCGTCGCCCGCCGGCTTGCCGAACATGGAGTCCGGTTCGTTGAGCTGATCGACGTCGGCTCGTCGAGCAACTGGGACGCACACGGCGACATGCTGACGCACGCCCCGCTGGCCAAGAACATCGATCAACCGATTGCCGGCCTGCTGCGCGATCTGAAACAACGGGGCATGTTGGAAGACACGCTCGTCGTCTGGACGACCGAGTTCGGCCGCACGCCGTTCAACGCCGCCGCTGGTGCCGCCGGCCGCGAACATCATCACTGGGTCTTCTCATCCTGGCTGGCCGGTGCGGGAGTGAAGCCCGGCATCACGTACGGCGAGTCAGATGAGTACGGCATCAACGTCGGCAAAGATCCGGTCCACGTCCATGACTTCCACGCCACGATCCTGCACCTGATGGGGCTCGACCACGAACGCCTCACCTACCGTCACACCGGCCGCGATTACCGGCTGACCGACGTGCATGGCAACGTCGTTACGCCGATCCTGGCTTGAGCGCGACCTATGGCATCTTCCAGCGGACGACTTCCAAGTGAGACTTCCCGTCTTCCGCTCGGAATGAATAGGACGTGACGAGCGTGCCGTCGTCGAGTTGCACGGTCGGCCCGAAGCCGCCCCCTTGAGGTTGGCCAATCGGAGTCTTCGTATCCAGCAGGATGCGGTCGTGAGCGAAGTCGAATTCAAATCCGTCATCGGTTTCGCTGCCGCCAATCGCTCGCACGCCCAGCGGCGGCTTGAGATCGCGGACCGTGAAGGTCAGCAGCAACCGCTTGTCGTGCAGCCGCAGCAGCGACATATACATCTCGCCGTAGTCGCCGAAATCCCGAATGCGGTCGAAGGTTTTTCCACGGTCGGCTGACGAGAACAAAATGAAGTGATCGGCTTGGTCGTTCCCCGCTTTGATGGGCCGGTCCTTGATTGGCATTTCGTTGCTATCGACGCGGACCAAAGCCCAGACCTTGCCCGATCGAGCCTGCCACAACCACGTCTCGCCGCCGAAGAAGCCATACTGGCTCTTGAAGTCACGCGGTTCGCAACGCGGTGACTTGTCCCAGGTCTGGCCGCCGTCGGTCGAACGCCAGACGAAGTACGGGCCGCCTCCGCCGTCGTAGTCGACACCCAACAGCAGCGAGCCGTCGGCCAACTCCAGCACGTTGCGCGTCGTGTGATTGCTGGCCTTCGGTTTGACCTGCTCAGATTCGACGCGCGTGGATTGCCATGTGCGGCCGCCGTCGGTCGAGCGATGCAGGAAGCCGGTCGTGTAGCCCCACTCGTTCCGCACATCGTTGGCCAGCAGATGGCCGGTGATAAAAACCGTGCCATTCTTGAGCACGGTCAGATACGGCTCGCGGCCGAGCAAATCGAGCGGCTGCGGTGCCGTCCACGTTCGGCCGCCATCCGGCGAGCGAAACAACAACGTCTGTTCGAGAACCTTGTTGCCATCGCGCTTGTGCTGATGAAACGCGGTCAGCAGTAGCTCGCCGCTCGGCAACCTCGCGATGCAAGGCTTGTAGTCATCCGCTTCACCCAACGGAATCCGTTCACAGACGAGCTTGTCGGTCGTCAGCGACGGGCATTGACTGTTGCCGATCAGCAGAACGTTGATCGGCTTCGGCGGTTCGTCGGCCGAGACTGTGGGCATCGCCACGCAGGCAACGAGCATCGCGATGGCCCAGTGGTTCGACTTCATGTTCATTGGGAGTGTTCTTCGTGTGAGGCGTGAGGGGTCGGATTCACTCGCGCAATTTCGCCAGCGAGTCCATGGCCAATTTGCGCAGACACGCGTCGGCCGTTTCATCAGCAATGACGGACTTGCAGGTTGTCGCCGCTTCGTCTTTCCGGCCTGCGGTGCGCAGGGTATCGCCAACCGCCAGGAGCATCGAGCCGCGCCAATCGCCGCGTCGTTTGTCGATCTCAAGTTTGTGCATCTCGACCAGCGCGGGCCGCTCGAAAAAGCGCGGGGCGTCGCAGGGGGTTTGGTGGAGGTCAACCAGTGGTTGGCCTCTGAACCGCCGGTCGCGCGGTTGCACTTGACTCAATGACGTTTGTACGCGACCGTCCCGCTCAATGACAGTTGTCCTTGAGTCAGGGAGGCGTGCGATGGCGGCCAGAGTGGCATTGTCCAAGGGAGAGATGGAGGTGGCGCGGGTCTTGTCGGACCTCAAGAAGGCCACTGTCCGCGAAGTCCACGAGTCGTTTTCAGCCGAGCGAGCGATCGACTTCACGACCGTGCAGACGTATCTGCGGCGGCTCGAAACGAAGGGTTACGTGAAGGCCGAACTGGATGGCCGGACGCGCGTCTACACGCCCCGCGTCAAACTGCGAACGGTCATTCGCGAAACACTCGACGATCTGATCGACCGGCTGTTCGGCGGCGAGGCGCTGCCGCTCGTGCGGCATCTGATCGAAGAGCGCGGCGTCAGCGATCACGAGCTGGCGGAGTTGCGGCTATTGATCGAACGATTGGGGAAGGGGCGAAAGTAGGTCAGCCTTTCCAGGCTGGCGCGGTCTCGGATTGAAAGCGTTTGAAACCGTTGGGTCAGGCTGGAAAGCCTGACCTACGCGAGGAGGCTTGGTCATGACGGAATGGATGCCGGTGTTGGTGGCTCAGGCTTGGCAGGTGACGTTGTTGATTGTCGTCGTGGCGGCGATCAATCGTTGGGTCGGGAAATCTCGGCCGCATTTGGCGCATGCGTTGTGGCTGGTCGTGCTGGTGAAGTGCGTGACGCCGCCAGTGTGGAGCAGTCCCAGCGGGTTGTTCTGCTGGTTGCAGCCGGCTCGCGAGACGATTCAAGAACCTCTGGCAGTCGAACCCCCGTCGCGCAGTTGGAGCGAATTGCTGGCCGAGTCTCGTGACCTTGAAACGGCGGAGGTCATCAGCCGAAGACGCAAGTTTTCGGACGAAGAGGTGGAGACCGATGCCGCGATCACCGAACTGTCACAGATTCGGCGACCTCCCGTCGCGGAAGTTCCATCACCGATCACGGCGAACCAGGTCGAGTGGCCGAGCGTGCTGCTCGGCGTGTGGGCGTTGGCGAGTCTCGTCGTCATTGGCGTCGCGGTCGTGCGCTGGCTGCGCTGTTGGCGAATGTTGCGGAGCGCTCCGCGGCGTGAGTGTGCTGAATTGTCGGAGCAGTTGGATTGGCTCGCGAAGAGATTGAAGCTGCGGCGTCGCGTGCGGCTGATCGTCACCGAGAGCCGGCTCGGCCCAGCGGTGATCGGCTTGTTTCGCACGACGGTGTTGCTCCCGGCGCTGATTGTCGATCGGTTGGCGGAGCGTGATGGCTGCGTTGCTTCACCTCTCACACCGATCCTCGCTCACGAGTTGTTGCACATTCGGCGTGGCGACTTGTGGGTCGGGTTGTTGCAGACGTTGGCTCAGGCGGTGTGGTGGTGTCATCCGTTGGTGTGGTGGGTGAACCGGCTGACGACTCGCGAGGCGGAGCGTTGTTGCGATGAAGAAGTGCTCGCCGAGCTGGGCTGCGATCCGGCGGCGTACGCGCGAGCGTTGGTCGATGTGCTGGAACTCAAACGCGAATTGAAACCGGTCCCGGTCTTCCCCGGCGTGCGTCCGGTGGAGGTCACAACTCAACGATTGGAGCGAATCATGCAACTCGGACAAGGATGTCGGAGACGAACCCCGTGGTGGTGCTGGCTGATCGCCGCACTCGCCGCCGCCGCAAGCTGGCCCGGAGCGGCCTTCGTGGTCACAGCAGAAGATCCAGGCGAGCGGGGCGGCGTCAGCCCCCCGGTGGTTTCGCCGCAACCGACAAACCGGGGGGCTGACGCCGCCCCGCTCGCCAA
>CAMDPX010000218.1 GCA_945905295.1 Planctomyces sp. SH-PL62
GGCTGACGCCGCCCCGCTCGCCTGCGAGCCAATGTCTGCTGCTCCGTCATCGGCCGCGAAGTTTTTACTCGGACAGGCTCAGCAGAAACGGCAGGAGGCCACCGGGCAAACGACGGTTCCGGAGATCGTCTATCGTCCGGATCGCGCGGTGCCGACGCCGAAGCTGGCGGAGCTGATGACGTTTCGCAGTGTGAATCCGATCTATGGGATGTTCCTGGTCGAGCATCTCGGCAAGGCGAGTCGTGAGGAGCGGATTCAAGCGTTCGAGAGTGTGCTGGAGATCGCGCGTTCGGCGGCGAAGTACGTGCGCGTGCCGCGAGTCGATGTCATGCCGTTCGGGCCGCTGGCGACGGAGTTCTTGCATCCGACGTTGTTGCAGCGCGGACTCGCGACGGCGACAGAACTCGGTGCGACGACCGAGGAAGATGAAGAAGAATTCTGGGACGAAAAAGACCGCCCGCGCGTGCTGACGCTGGCCGAGAAGTTGTTGCTGCTATTTCGATCTGAATTTCCGGACGTGACCGACGTCCCGATTCAAGCCTGCTGGGGAGCCGGAGCATTGCTGCAATTCGGTGGCGACTTCCACAAGTTGGTGTCTGCTCGGCAGGCGGCCAAGCAAGAGGGGATTTTGTTTCGGCACCTGCTGCGGTTCGTGTTGCTGTTGGAAGAGTTCATCCCGCATCCGCCGCCGGGACTCGATGCCGCCGAATGGAGCAGCGAACTCCGCGACATTGCCACGCAGGTCACCGCCAGTTGCCGTGAGGTCGATTCGCAAAGCACCGAGCAGATGCTTGAAGAAGCTCATGCGGCGGCGGCGGCTCTGGAGTTGTCCATCGGCTTGGTGGTCACGAGCTAGGATTATTGAGGCGGGCACTTCGTCGTGGTTTGTCTCTGTTCGCTGAATTGGATGGGTGGGCTTCGCACACGGATGCGAGAGGCGGCCCCAACCAAGAGCTCAATCTCCGGGTCATCCACCAAGCACATCCTCGGCCGATTGCAAGCGGGCGGCGCGAGCGTCCTCGACCGACTTCCGTGCGTCGATGAACAGCCACGTCAGCGCGCCGATGAAGAGCACTCCCGCGTAGACGAAGAAGATCGCGTCCCACTGTGCTCGGCCGGTGTGACCTTTCGAAGCCATCCAAGAGGCGAACTTGCCCGCGAAGCGCTGCGAGGCCAACGCACCCAAACCGCCTAGTGAGTTCATCAAACCGAACAGCGCGCCCAAGTGCCGGCCACTCAGGTCGGCGACCGAACCCCACCACGAGGCCAACGTCACCACCGTCAGCATCAACGAGCCAGCGGTCCACAGCGTCGCGATGACCGGAGTGTCGCAATACTTGCCGATCAACAGCGACACCGACGCCAACGTCACCGACGAAAAACACAACAGGCGGCGACAGCGAAACCGATCCCCTGTCCTGCGCGTCAGCCAGTCGATGATGTAGCCGCCGCTCAAACAGCCGATGGCTCCGCCGGTCAAGACGATGCTCGCCAGCCAGCCGGACTCGCGTTCCCCACAGCCGCGAGCTTCCTTCAGGTACGTCGGATACCACGAGAAATACAGGTACGAGTTGAACGCCGAGCAAGCCAAGATGAAGCCCAGCATCCACACTTGCGGGTGCGTCAGCACGGCCCGCCAAGGGATCGCAGGATGCGCACCAGAAGAACGATCCGTGCCGGATCGGATGAGTTGCCGCTCGGATTCATTCACCGACGGATGCGCCTGCGGGTCGTCGCGGTACCACGTCCAAAACACGATCCCCCACAGGACACCCGGAATGCTGAGCGTCGCGAACGTCCAGCGCCAGCCGATCCATTCGATGAGATAGGCGGTCACGATCGGCGCGATCGCTCCACCAACTTGCGCCGCACAGTTGATGGCTCCCTGAGCCATGCCGCGCTGCTCGATCGGATACCACCGCGACAAGACGCATGCCGAATTCGGTAACGCACCCGCCTCGCCCGCTCCGAATAGAAACCGAATCACAATGAGCGACGGCAAGCCCATCGCCGCTCCAGTCAACGCCGTGAACACAGACCACCACATCACGATCCGAGTCAGCACGCCGCGCGAGCCGTACTTGTCGCCCCACCAGCCCATTGGGACTTCAAACAACGAGTACGACAACGTGAACGCCATCAGCACCCACGTCATGCTGTCGTGCTCGATCTCGAGATCGACCTCGATCTTCTTCACCGCCTGGCTGATGCAGATTCGGTCGATGTAGAGAATGAGTGCCAACACACACAGAAACGTCAGCACGCCGTAACGGATTTTGGTGGGTCGCTCCGTCAGCGGCGGTTCGTGCGGTTGGCTCATGGGGGGCGTCTCGTGGTCGGAGCGTTGGCGAATCGGCTGGCGAGGATAAACTGCGTCCGTCGATGCCGCTACGAAGTAGGTCAGCCTTTCCAGGCTGACCCGAACGGCGTTCGACGCGGATTGCCCTTCGAGTCAGGCTGGAAAGCCTGACCTACAAAAGTCAGAAAGCTCCCATGCAGATCACGCACATCGAAGTTATCCCCGTTCGCATTCCGCTGAAGCCCGCGCGGTACATGGTCACCGCGCTCGGCTGGCACACGGAGTCGAAATACTTGCTGATTCGCGTTGGCACCGATGTCGGAATCGAAGGGATCGGCGAAGCGACCGTCATGCCGAATTGGAGTGGCGAGACGGTCTGGGGGGCGAAGGCGATCCTCGACAACGTGCTCGCGCCGAGCGTCATCGGAGCCGATCCGGCCAACATCGAGGACATCGACCGCCGCATGGACAAGGTCTCGCGGCACAACTGGTTTGCGAAGTCAGCGATCGAGATGGCCTGCTGGGACATCGCCGGCAAAGCGGCGAACAAGCCGGTTTACGAATTGCTCGGCGGAGCGGTTCGGCCGTTGACCGTGCGCTGCCGCTTCTCGATGGGGGCCTACGAACCGGATCGAGCGAAAGCCCGCGCCCTCGAACTGGTCGGCGAAGGCTTCACGACGATCAAAGTGAAGGTGGGGGGGGCAGCCGAAGCGGATATCACTCGCGTGCGTACCGTGCGCGAGGCGATTGGACCGGACCTCGGCTTGACGATTGACGCGAATTGCGGCTGGGATGCAAACACGGCGATTCACTGCGTCAACACGCTGGCCGATTGCAACATCGCGCTCAACGAACAGCCGACGCATGATGGCGATTACGGGGCGTTGGCTCGTGTGCGTCGCGAAACGAAGCCGCCGGTCATGGCCGACGACATGTGCTTTGACATGATTCACGCGCGCGAGCTGGTTCGGAACGACGCCTGCGATTTGATCAGCGTTTATCCCGGCAAGAACGGCGGCATCCGGAAGTCGAAGGCGATTGTCGAGTTCGCGGCGGCTCATGACGTGAAGTGCAGCATCGGCTCGAACCTGGAATGGGATGTCGGCACCGCCGCGATGATGCACCTGGTTGTCGCCTGCCCGAACATGTGCGTCGAAGAGTTCCCCGGCGACATCCTCGGCCCGACGTATCACGAGGTCCGGATCGCGTCGAACCCCGTTTCCATCGATGGCCCGTTGGTCACGATCTCGAATCGGCCCGGCCTGGGAGTCGATGTCGACTGGCAGATTGTGCGCGATCATCCGCTGCCTTCATGATTTTGTGATCCATGATTTTGTTGGCAAAATCATGGGGCACAGAATCATGGAAACAGGACTCGACTCGATTTCAGAATTCACATATCACTCCGCCCCCTCTCCGAGTTGGCCGTCCGGCCGGCTCACCCTGCACGTCAACGAATCCTTCCCCATCACTTTCTCCTCAGCTTGCCTCGGAGGCATGGATGCCGCCGTCTGCGGTTGGTCCGCGTTCGTGGTTGCGCGAATCGCGCGGGATGATCTTCCCCGTGCTGATCGTGGCATCTGTCGTTGCGCTCGTGACGCCCTTGCCGCCGATGCTGATGGACTTGTTGTTGGCCGCGAATATCACGGCATCCGTGCTCATTCTGCTGACGACGGTGTATGTCGGGCGGCCCCTGGAATTCAGCTCATTTCCCGCGATTTTGCTGGGAACGACGCTCGTTCGGTTGGTCTTGAACGTCGCTTCAACGCGGTTGGTTTTGACTCGCGGCGGGACCGACGGGACGCAAGCGGCTGGCAAAGTCATCGAAGCGTTTTCGCAGTTCGTGGCAGGAGATCAGATTGCCGTCGGCATCGTGATCTTCCTGATCGTCGTCGCGATTCAATTCCTGGTCATCACCAAGGGAGCGACGCGCATCAGCGAAGTGGCTGCGCGATTCGCGCTGGATGGTCTGCCGGGCAAGCAGATGGCGATTGATGCCGACCTCAATGCGGGAGCGATTACTCACGAGCAGGCTCGGCAGCGGCGAGACGATTTGATTCGGCAAGCGGACTTCTACGCGGCGATGGACGGAGCCAGCAAATTCGTGCGCGGCGACGCGGTTGCCGGGTTGGTGATCCTGGCGGTCAACATCGTCGGCGGGCTGTACATGGGCGTGTTCGAGAACGACATGCCGATCGGCGATGCGGCCGATGTCTTCACCCGACTGACGATCGGCGACGGACTGGTCAGCCAAGTGCCGGCGTTTTTGATTTCGTTGGCGGCGGGGTTGATCGTGACTCGCTCGTCGAGCGAAAGCGATCTGCGGCGCGATGTGATTCATCAGACGTTCCGGCATCCGGAAGCTCTGTTTCTAGCCGCGGCCTTCTTATCGGCGATGAGTTTCACCGGGCTTCCCGCGCTGCCGCTGATCGCGATGGCGGCGGGCTGTGCGATCGTCGGGACGCTGCTCCGCAAGTCGAACGCCGAGCAGTCGGCGGCTCCTGCCGAGACCGTGTCGAAAGACAAACCGGCTCCGAAAGTCGAGGACTTTCTGCGCGTCGATCCGATGGAACTGACAATCGGATCTGGCTTGGTGACGCTCGCTCAGAGCGGTGACTTGCTGGCTCAGATTTCGGCGGTGAGAACGCACATCGCGCATGAGCTCGGCATGTTGCTGCCGAAGATGCGGATCAAAGACAACCTGCGGTCCGAACCGTTTGCCTACGAGCTCAAACTGCGCGGCATCCCGGTCGCCACCGGCGAGGCTCGCGTCGATCGGCTGCTGGCGATTCGCACGACGTTCGTCAGTGGCGAATTGCCCGGCCAACCGACGGTTGATCCGGTCACGGGTCGGCCCGCGATCTGGATCGAACCGGATCTGCGCGATCGCGCGGAGTTGCTGGGCTATCTCGTGCAGTATCCGACCGAGGCGTTGTTCGCGCACTTGCATGAAGTCGTGCGCGAACACGCGGCGGAATTGCTGACTCGGCAACAGGTGCATGGACTGCTCGACAACTTGCGACTGACGTCCCCGAAGGTCGTCGATGAGCTGGTGCCGTCGCTGTTGAAGCCGGCTCTCGTGCATCAGGTGTTGGAACAACTGCTTCGGGAACGAGTCCCCATTCGCGATCTCGAAACGATCCTGGAAACGCTGGCCGATTACGCCGGACGAACGCAGAACCCAGTGCTGCTGACGGAGTACGTTCGCTCGGCATTGGCCCGCACGATCTGTCAGCGTCATCGCGACGCCCAGCGCGTGCTCCGCGTCGTGACGCTGGACCCGGACCTCGAAGACGTGATCGGGGCAGGAGTCGATTTCAACGACACCGGCCTGATCGTGAAGCTCTCGCTGGCGACCAGCGATGCGATTCGGCAATCACTGTCCGAGACGCTCGCGACGACGGAAGCCGGTCTCGTGCTGACGACCTCGTCCGTCATACGGCTGGGCCTGCGGCACATCACGGCCACCGCGTTTCCTCGCTTGACGATTCTTAGTTTGAACGACATTTCTCGCGACACACAGATCGAGTCGCTGGGACAAGTCGGTCAGCCTTTCCAGGCTGACCCGATCGCGCGATCGACTCGCAATCCCGCCACGAGTCAGGCTGAAAGCCTGGCCTACGGAGTTCCTCATGCCTGATATCAAAACATTCCGAGCCGCCTCGATGCAGGAAGCGATGCGGATCATGCGCCGCGAACTGGGCGAAGAAGCGGTCGTGGTCAACACACGCTCGATCGTGCAGCGGCGAGCGTTTCCGTGGTTGAAGTCCAGGAGCGAGGTCGAAGTCATTGCTCGTGTCGATGACTCGCGCGGAGCGAAGGCAAATACTCACGCTGGAAATAATCACGAACTCGCGTTGGCGAGCGGGGCGGCGTCATCGCCCCAGTTCGATCGCCAAAGCACCGGGGGGCTGACGCCGCCCCGCTCGCCAGAATGCCTCACGGACGACTCGCGTGTCTTGTCCCCGGCGGAGTTGGCGGAGCATCTTGAACGGGAACTTCTCGAACCGGATCGGTTTGAACCGAGCGACAGCGGGATTGAACTCAGCCCCAGCTTGGAGCGGTTGATCGCGACGCCTCCCTCGAAGCCCAGCGGAGCGAAGCCGAATGTCGCGTACTCGGACAAGACGAACATTCCGGCGCTGTCGCAGTTTCGCGGGTCGGTCGAAGTGAATGAGCGGTTGGATTCGATTCAGCGGATGCTCGAAAGTTTGAATAAGTCACGGCATCTCGGTGGCGACAGCGAAGTGCCGCCGGAGCTGTTTCAGCTTTACACCGAACTGCTCGACAGCGATGTCGAAGAAGAGGTCGCTCGCGATTTGCTCTTCCGTGTCCGCCGGCATGTGAAGCCGGAGCAACTGCACGATCACGATTACTGCAAGTCGCTGCTGACGGGACTCGTCGAATCCGACTTCCGCACGGCCTCACCAATCAAGCCGACTCCCGGCCGTCGCCGAGTTGTGGCGCTTGTCGGGCCGACCGGCGTCGGCAAGACGACGACGATTGCGAAGCTCGCCGCCAACTTTCGACTACGCGACGGAATCAAAATCGGGCTCGTCACCGTCGACACGTTTCGCGTCGCGGCGGTCGAGCAACTCCGCACGTATGCCGAGATCATCGACCTGCCGATGAAGGTCGTCACCAGCCCGCTCGAAATGCGGCGCACGTTGGACGAACTCGTCGGACTCGATCTGATCCTGATCGACACCGGCGGACGCAGCCCACGCGACGAACTGAAGATTCAAGAACTCAAGACGCTGCTGGCGGAAGCGCAGGTGGATGAGGTGCATCTCGTTCTGAGCCTGACTGCTGGAGTCAGCAGCCTGCGCGCCGCGTGCGAGAAGTTTGCGACCGCGAACACGACGGCTTTGATCCTGACCAAGTTGGACGAGGCGGCCGGCATGGGCTCGCTGCTGACGGCGGCTCGTAAACTGCCGCTGCCGGTGAGCTATCTGACGACCGGACAAGATGTGCCCGATGACATCGAGTGTGCCAATGCCAGCCGCATGGCGCGGTTGGTGCTGGGGCAGGAGAAGCTGGAGACGTAGCAGTCGAGAGGCGATTGAAAATTGAAAATTGAAAATTGAACCGCAAAGAAGTGCGACGTGGTGTTGTTCGTCAATTTGAGATTTGAGATTTGAGATTTGAGATTCGAGATTTGAGATTTGAGATTTGAGATCCCTATGCGTGACCAGGCTTCAACGCTGCGCAACCTCATCCAACGCCGCTCGGCTGATGCGCCGACGGCTGCGGGCGAGCGTGCGCGGATCGTCACGTTCACCAGCGGCAAGGGGGGAGTTGGTAAGTCGAATCTCGCACTCAATGTCGCGGTCGCGATGGCTCAAGCTGGAGCGCGAGTTTGTTTGCTCGACGCGAATCCGGGACTGAGCAACATCGACTTGCTGTGCGGGTTGAACTGCTATTGGAACTTCGGACATGTGGTCACGGGAGCGAAGTCGATCGGCGAAGTGATCCTGAAAGGTCCATCCGGTATCAATGTTGTGACGGGAGCCAGCGGGATGTTGGAACTCGCGGCGACAGACCGTAACCCAGGCCCTTGTGGCCTGGATGGTTCAGCACACATTGATCATCACCCGACCCACAAGGGGGCGGGCGACAGTGACGCAAACTTGGTCGAACAAGTCGCCACGCTCGAAACCGCTTACGACGTGTTGGTGGTCGATACCGGCACGGGGTTGACCGAGACGGCTCGGCGATTCGCCAATGTTGCGGACATCACATTTCTCGTCACGACTCCGGAGCCGACGGCAATCGCGGATGCGTATGCGACGCTTAAGGCTTGGCAGGGGAGCGTGACGTCGATGCCCGACGTGCTCGTCAATCGAGCCGGCTCGGCGGCTGAGGCGAAACAGATTTTGGAGCGCTTCCGTCAGACGGTCGAAATGTTTCTGCGCTGCCCGCCGCCAGTTGGCTGTTGGGTCGCGGAGGATTCGTCCGTCGCACAAGCGGTCGCCGCGCGACGGCCGTTTGTGGAAACCGTTCCTGAGGGGGCGGCCACTCGCGATGTGCGAGCGATCGCGAAACGACTGCTCGCCGGAGCGAAACCGGTGCGAACCCAGACTCTGCTCGAACGACTTTAGAAATCTCGTAGCCGCGCTTCGCCAGAACGCGGGTGCCCGACCAATGACCCGCGTTCTGGCGAAACGCGGCTACGGACTTTGACGGTTAGGAAATTTGTAGCGAAAGGACTCAAGAAGACTCAGGGACTATGTCGATCTGATTAAAGAAGTTGATGCCGGTCCTGCGCCTGGATGGGTCGCCGGACAGCAATGACTTCGCACTGCCTCGTTATTCGGACTGGTTCCGAAACCCGTCGCTTGACTCTCTGAGTCGATCGTCTTTGTGCTCGACTCGGAGAGTCAAGCGACGGAATGGACTAGCTCTGAAACCTGCCTTTCTCTTATCTCACCGTATGAATCTGGATTAGCCCACGGAGGGGTTTGTCATGGCTCTGTTGAAGCTCACGGAAGAACAACTCACCGAAGTTTGGGTCGACTACAAAAAGGACCAGTCGGATCAGCACCTGCGTAACACGCTGATGGAGCGATATCTGCCGCTGGTCCGCTACAACGCCGAACGGGTCTGGTCCAAACTGCCCGATGGCGTCGATTTGAACGACCTGATCTCCGCTGGCGTGTTCGGCCTGATGGACGCAATCGAAGCGTTCGACATGCAACGCGGCGTGAAGTTTGAAACGTACTGCGTGCCGCGAATTCGTGGAGCCATGCTCGACGAACTGCGCACGATGGACTGGGTGCCGCGACTCGTTCGCAGCAAAGCGAGCAAGCTGGAAGCCGCTCGCAAGCAGGCCGAGGTTGAACTCGGCTACCCGCCATCCGACGCGGATATCGCCGCCAAGCTGCAAATCTCCGCCGAGGAATACGACCGCCTGAAGGCCGAAGCCAGCGCGGTCAATCTCGTCAGCCTCAACAAGAAGTGGTACGAGACCGACAGCTACAAAGACGTCCGCGAGGTGGACATCCTCGAAGACAGCAAGGGCGAAGACCCGACCAATGGCATCCAAAAGCGTGACCTGATGAAACTGGTCACGAAGGGACTCAACCGCAACGAACGGCTCATCATCATCCTCTACTACTACGAAGAGCTGACGATGAAAGAGATCGGCAACACGCTGGGCCTGTCCGAGTCCCGCGTCAGCCAGATGCACTCGAGCATCGTCCTGCGGCTGAAGGAACAGTTGGGCCGCCGTCGTCCGGAATTTGGTTAACACACGATGTGGCGAGCGGGGCGGCGTTAGCCCCCCCGGTGTTCTCGCCGCAGGACCGGGGGGCTGACGCCGCCCCGCTCGCCTGTAGAGAAGGGACTCTGCCATGCCCTCCGCATTGGCTGCGAAATTGCGAACTCGCATGTTCGGCGACAAGCCGACGAGCATGTCGGTCTATCACGACCTCATCGCCAAGTTCGTCGAACCGGGAATGACCGTGCTGGATGTTGGCTGCGGCCGAGGTGCGATCGCTCCCTATCCGTGGCAGAACCATGAGAAGATCAAACTGTGGGGCATCGACCCCGATCCGACGGCGGCCGAGAACCCACACCTCGAATCCTTCACGCTGCTGACCAGCGATCCGAATTGGAAGATCCCCAGCGGCTCGGTCGATCTGGCTGTCTCACGCTATGTGCTGGAGCATGTCGAAGACCCAATCGCGTTCTTCAGCAACCTCTCGCGAGTGCTCAAGCCGGGCGGAAAATTCGTTTTTCTGACGCCCAACCGCCGACATCCGGCGATGGTCGCCTCGCACTGGCTCCCCTACGGACTCAAGCAACGGATTCTCGCGCTGACCAAGCGTGCCGATCCGCATGATGTCTTCCCGACGTGCTACCTGCTGAACTCGCCGCAAGCGGTCAAGAAAGCGGCGCAGCGATGCGGGTTGGACATCACCGATCTGCGGACACGAGAAATCCAGCCGTGCGGTTATCTCGACTTCAGCGTGCTCGGCTATTTCGCGTCGTGCGCGTACTTCGCGGCGATGCGAGCGACCGGATTACAACGCTTTTTCGGCATGACGCTGACCGGTGTGCTCACGAAACCCATGATGGCGACCGCTGCGACGCGAGCGATTGCTGCCGAATCATCGCTCACCGCGTCCGCGTGGCAACAAGTGGGAGCGGCCTCATGAATCGGACTCACCGTCGAATGACACTTGGCGTTTTGGCTCTGTTGGCGACGACCACGCTGAGTGGCTGCATGGCCCATCGCCCCGCTCCGTACAACCGCCCGTCGTTCCATGCCTCGCGGGATGGTGTGCCCTCAGGTGTCATTTCGCGAGCACAATTCGCGCGCTGGCAGCGGCCGGCCAACGAACAACTTGTCGCGACCGCGACTGCCACCGCTAATTCGTCGCGAGAGCTCGACGTTTCTCAGTGATGAACGGCAGATGATGCGGGATGTGTCCGGTGATTCGTTCGAGAAACGTTCGCAGGGTCAGTGGCCCCGCCTCGCTATGCCGCCCGACTCGCTGAAAGTCGGAGTCCGGAACCGTTCGCAAGATCGCCGCCATCTGTTTGCGGACGCACTCGATCAGGCAGAGCTCCGTTTCGAGATCGCGTTCGTGATACGCCAGCTTGGCCGCGAACTTGTCCGGATCACCGCCGAAGAGCGTCGGCTCACTCTCAGCGAGAATGCGTTTCATTCGGTCGCCGTAGACTGGCTCAAAGTCGGCCAGGTGCGCGACCACTTCCAACGTGCTCCACTTGCCGGCGACCGGCCGTGCCAGCAATTGCTCGCGCGTCATACCCGCCACGGCGTCTCGCAACAGTTTCGGACCTTGCAGGTATTCTTCGATCAATTGCGGGACGCTGAGTTCGGAAACGTTCATGGCGGACTCCAAATTCACGGGATCAGGTACGATGTTTAACCCCAACGCCAGCGGCGTGGGCGCGAGGGTCAAACAACTCCCGCGCACGCCGCTGGCGTTGCGGTTAAACATCTTACTCATCACCGTGAACGGTAGAAGTCCTGTGGAGTGCTCCCCCTCGCTGACGCTTCGGGTCAGTTTGAGCATTCTTCTTTGACCGTGCTCATCAACTTGCGAGTCTGCCAATGTCGATCGCTGACGAATGGTCCTTCCCTGAAGGCGTGACGTATTTGAATCACGGCTCGTTCGGCCCCTCGCCGCGCTGCGTGCGCGAGGCTCGGCAGGCGTGGACCGAAAACCTCGAACGTCAGCCGATGGATTTCTTCCTGCGGCAGATGGAATCGGCGCTGGACGCCGCCGCTGAGAAACTCGGCCAACTGATCGGCGCGGACGGCAACGATCTGCTGTTCTGCGACAACGCGACCGTGGCGATGAACATCGTCGCCGACAGTGTCGCGCTGCAACCGGGCGACGAAGTGCTCTTCACCAATCAAGAGTACGGCGCGGTGATGCGCATCTGGCGGCGAGCCTGTGACCGCACACAAGCCAAAATCGTCGTGCAACCGCTGCCGCGACCGATCACATCGGCGGAGGAACAGGTCGCCGCGCTGATGGCCGGCGTGACCGAGCGAACAAAGCTGATTGTCGTCAGTCACATCACGTCGCAAACGGCGGTGATCTTGCCCGTCGAAGCCATCTGCCGCGAGGCGGGGAAACGAGGCGTCAAGGTTTGCATCGACGGACCGCACGCGCTCGCCATGATCGACATCAACCTGCGAAAGCTCGGCTGTGACTTTTATTGCGCGAGCGGACACAAATGGTTGAGCGCTCCGTTCGGCAGCGGATTCTTGTACGTCGCCAAGCGGCATCAACAGAAACTTTCGCCTCCGGTGATGAGCTGGGGCGGTAGCGTCGGCGGCCGACCGGCGCATTGGCAGGACGAGTTCCGCTGGCTCGGCACGCGCGATCCCGCTCCCTTTCTGGCAGTTCCGAGCGCGATCGAATTCTTGGAACGCTTCGGCTGGGAAACCTTTCGCGAGCAAACACACGAGTTGGCGAAGTACGCCCGGCAGCGAATCGTCGAACTCACCGGACTCGAACCGCCGATCCCCGACAGTCGCGAGTGGTACGGTTCGATGATCGCCATGCCGCTGCCCCAGGGAGACGGCCCGCCGAATCAGGGAATTCGCGATCAGCTTCAGACTCCGCTGTGGGAGAAGTTCGGCATCGAAGTCCCGATCATCCATTGGCATGGCGAACGGCTGATCCGCGTGTCGTGTCATCTCTACAACACCCGCGAGCACATCGACCGGCTCTGCGCGGCGCTGCGCGAGTCCGCGATCGGCGGTCGTTGACGATCGGCAATGTGATCGACCAGCGTGCCAGCTTGGAGAATCTGCGAGTCCGAAAGAGATCGTGACCGTTGCCGGAAGCAGGTTCGTTGGAACGACGCTGACTCGAGGCAACGCCAACAGAAGTGCCACTAGGACGCCAACCCACATGGCCACCGCCGACAGAATTGATTTCAGGCCAGTCGCCCTCGAAGTGCGTGTCCCGAAAGTCTTCCTCACGGCACCCAGCCGAATGACCAGCAGACGTCTGCTCCGGCGCACTGCCAGGCGGACGGCAAAGGGTCGGGGCGACCACATTTTATTTAGAGTTCGGTCTGTAGCAGTTGCTCAAGCGTGAAGTCTCGCAAGCCAAGTTGGGCCTTCAATTGCTCATATCGCTCGCGACTCTCTGAACTCGGCCGATCCGTTCGCACGGATCGCAACAACAGATTCTTCGGCGTGTGTTCCAAGTCGATGAACTCGACCACCTGGGTCCGATAGCCGACCGCTTCCAGCAGCGCGGCTCGCAGTGCATCGGTCGCCAGAGCGGCAAAGCGCTCCTTCAAGATGCCGTGCCGCAACAAACCCGGCAACGAGTCATCGGAAATCAGGCCGAAGATTTCGTGCTGACAACACGGCACCGCGAGGATCACCTTTGCGTGCCATCGGACCGCTTGAGCGATCGCCGCATCGGTCGCCGTGTCGCAAGCGTGCAGCGAAACCGACATGTCCACCGGCCCAGTTGCTGCGTAGCCGGCGATGTCACCGACCTCAAATCGCAGGCCGCGACAGCCAAGCTTCTCGGCGATCCGCTGACAATCGCGAACGACTTCGCTTTTCAAGTCGAGCCCGATGACCTCGACTTCTCGGCCGCGCAGTTCGGTCAGCAAGTAATGCAGTGCGAACGTCAGGTAGCTCTTGCCGCAGCCGAAGTCGATGACGCGGAGGACTCCCTGCGGCGGCAATTCCGGCAAGACATCGTCCACGAATTCCAGAAACCGATTCACCTGTCGGAACTTCGCCTGCTTCGCGGCTTTGACTTGCCCAGCCGGAGTCATCACGCCAATCTCGGTCAAGAACGGACAGGGCCGGCCTTCGGGAATCAAATACTGCTTGCGACGATCGTGCGTCAGCGGCGGAGCAGACTTCGACGGCTTGCGCTTGGTGAGCCGCACAACATCCTTGCGAATCACTCGCGCCGAGTAGTCGGCGTCCGGAGTGAAGAGATCTGCTTGCTCAAACCGTTCGCCGAATTCCGCCGTGATCCGAGTCAATAACTCATCAGCCGTGAGGTTGAGATGAAACTCTTGCTTCCCACGGCGCTCGGCCAACTGATATTGCCGCGCGCCCGACAACTCGATCGGTCGAACGGTCAGTTTGCTCGGCCATTCCGCGAAGGGGTCGGGAGTCTTTATTTCCGGTCGGCGGTCAACCGGTTCGGTCGCGCCAACACGCGCATCGCCGATCGGAAATAAAGACTCCCGACCCCGTGAATGCGCATCAACACGACATGGCTGGCTGAGCACGACGCCCCAACAAGCATCTCGGCTCAGCGACTCGCGCAGCAGATCGAGGAATTCCGTCAGCGAACATTCACGGGGAGCGGGCACGCTGTTGTCTCCAACCAAGTTTGTAGAGCACGATCGCCATCACGATCGCGCATCGCAATCCGCTCTGGCCACGAGAACGTGTTCGGTCGAATCAATTCCCACCGACCTTGATGCCTCCGCCACGTCGCGATCGCGCCGCGAGACCAAAACAGAATTCCCGGATCAGATCGAAGCAACTCCGCCAAAGCGAGCCGGTCGCTGGCCGCCAACTCGCTCGCTCGACGTTCGCAGGCGAATCGAGCCGCCGGTTCGCGTCCGCTCAACCGTGACCACCACCGACCAATCCATCGGCCAAGCCCTCCGGATCGAATCGCACTCCTTGCGCGATCGTCGTTCGCAAACACGATGACTCGCGACTCGCACGGCACGAACAGCAACCCGTTGGTCGTTGCCCACAATCGGCCCCGCTTCGGCATGTCGCTGCGCGAAACGTCCGCTTCGCCGAGCAGTCCTTGCAGATCACCGATCTCCTCCGCAATCGTCTCCAATGACGGATCGGGAATGGCGAGATCGAGCGACCCGGCGCACACACTGCAGCGACCCTCAACCGGCTCGCGCCACTGGCAGCATTCAGGACACAACAACAACGTCATCGAACACGCTCCGAACCGCGCCGCTTGCGAACACTCGGCGGACCCACTCTATTGCCGCCGAATTCCTCCAGCAACAACCGCCGTGGCGGACGCTGCCAGCGT